>JAEUHA010000501.1 GCA_016793535.1 Opitutaceae bacterium
GATTGAATCCCTTGAATGCTGTCTCGGGTGGGCATTCATTTTCGTTCCCCTGGCGTCTCAATGACCGAGAAAATCTTCTCCAGCTTTCGCAAGCCCTGGACCACGTGCACCTGCACCGTTCCCTCCGCAATTCCCAGCCGGGCAGCGATCTCCTTCTGCGAAAGCCCCTCGATCTTGCGCAGCACCATGACATCCCGGCATCGAGGCGGCAGCGCATGCAGGGCATGAGTCAGCAGGGCAAGGTCCTCTCGCAGGCTCGCGGCCTCAGCTGCGTCCCGACTCGCATCTGCGATCGCCAGCGTAGCCATGTCTGGCACCGTGTCGATGTGCGTGGTCCGACGCCGGCGGAGCACGTCGATCGCGAGCCGTCGGGCGATCTGAAACAGGAATGATCGCGCGGAGCGGACCGGCTGGGAAGCTCTCGCTTTCCAAATGCGCAGATAGGACTCCTGCACCACATCGTCGACGTCGCGCACCGAGGGAAACGCATGCCGCAAGTACGCGCGGAGCGCCGAGTCGTTTGGCTGCACGTGTTCGGCAAACCAGCGCGTGCCATCATGCTCAGCCGCAGACCCGGACGACGGTGTGGAAGTCTGGACGTTCACAGCGAGTATTCAGGACAGCCGACTTGGATGGAAGAGCCCGCCAGCGCAACCAATTCTCCCGTGCGGCCGCGCCCGCTTGCCAGCGGACACACCGGATCGAGGTGGAACCAGGCCCTCACATCAGCACCTCCGCGATCGTCACCTCGCGCTTCTCGAGCAACGAACGCTTGCCGGCCTCGAGGGCGGCGATCAGCTCCACTTCCTCCTCGATCGGCACGGTTTCGCGGCCGGTGCGGACGAAGTCGAAGAACGCGTCGAGCATGTAGGTATAGAGATCGGTCAGCCCAGGCGTCACGGTCCGCCACCCCTTGGTGCCGAAAAGCGTGATCTGGTACCCGGCGCGCATCACCTCGCGGTCGCCGACGATCAGCATGACATCGCGGCCGTCGGCGTAGCGCACCCGCACCAGGTTGCGGCCGGGCTGCCCGACGTTGAGGCACGAGATCGCGCCGCGGCCGAGCACGGCGTACGCCACGGAGAGCCCGTGGATACCATCGTAGACGAGGTCGTTGCTGCCGGTGACCGTGGCCACGCGAAGCTCGCCGAGCTGCGGCGCCTCGCGGGCGAGCGCGACGATATCGGGCACGAAGCGGAGCGCGCTGGCCGACATGAACGGCGTGCCCGCCTGGCGGGCGACCGCGGCGATCGCCTTCGCCTCCTTCGCAGTGAGCGCGAGGGGTTTGGCGCAGAAGGTGGGCACGCGTTTCCGCAGGGGCGCGGTGGCGTACCGCCATTGCTCCCCGGAACCGTCGTCACCGATCAGCACGGCATCGACGTCGTCGGCACACTGCTCCGGCTGATCACAAACCGTGGGAATACGGCACAACGCCGCCAGGTTTTCCGCGGCGGAGCGCACCGGATCCCAGATCCGCACCACCTGGACTCCCTCGCTCCGTTTCTTGGCGGCGATAAAGGTCCCCGTGAACGCCGCCCGCCGGGCTTCGTCGAAGCCGTTGCAGATCGAGGCAAACGCTGTGCCGTGCGTCGAACCCTGCGTGCGGGGCTGGCCGGCGCGGCCGTAGGACGCCACGGAAATCAGCCCGACGCGCAGCGGGCGGCGCGGTTCGGCGCCGGCGAACGCCGCGGGCAGGCCGAGCGGTGAAGTCAGCGCCCCGGCGACGGCCGCGGCGGCGGACGACTTCAGGAAGGCGCGGCGCGACGACGGACGTTCAGACGACGACATCGAGGGAGGACCACCGGCGCCGGTCATTGCACCTTCCCCAGTCCGGTGAGGTAGGCGAAGAGATCGCGCAGGTCCTCCGGGCTGAGATGGTCGAGCAGGCCCGCCGGCATGAGCGAGCCGATCATCTCCCGCTGGGCGATGTCCGCGACGGCGATGGTATGCTCCTTCCCTTCCGGGTCGCGCAGGACGAGCTCGGAGTCATTGCCCGCGGCGATGATGCCGATCTTCACCTCGCCGCGCTTCGTCGTGATTCGGAACGCCTCGTAGCCCTCGGTGAGCTCCCGTTGCGGTTCGACCACCATGCCGATCATCGTTTCCAGCGGCTGGGCGCTGCCGATCGAGTCGAGACGCGGGCCAACCTTGCCGCCTTCGTCGCCGACCGTGTGGCACGCCAGGCAGGCGAGTTCGGGCCGGCGAAACACCTGGGCGCCCCGCGCGGCATTCCCGCGCGCGAGCACCTCGGCCGCCACGCTGCCCTGGACGAAGGGCGAAGCGCGCAACCGGCCCAGCACAGGCACGATGGGATCCGCCTTCTTCCAGGCGACAGCGCGGGCCGGCGGCGCGGGGCGCGGACGATCCAGCTCCTTGATCCGGTCGCGCCATTCGGCAGACCAACCCGGTGCCCCGCGCGCAATCTCCGGCTCCCAGTGCGGCTTGAGCACCGCCACGGCCGCCCGCAGCGCGGTGTCGATGAAGGGATCGCGCGGCTGCGCCGCCACGGCCATCACGATCCGCAACGACTCCATCTGCGGGACGTTGCCCGCCGCCACCACGGCCGCGAGACGGACCCGGTCGTCGGCATCCTGGGCCATGCGGCCGAGCGCCTCGTACACGCCGAAATCGGCCGGCAGCCGATCCGCCCAGCGTGCGAGTGTCGCGACGGCGTAGGCCCGCAGCTCGGGCCGGGCAGACGCCAGGGCGCGGCGCAGCAGCGGCACCTCGACGGACTCGTGCGCCTCGAAGACGCCGAGCGCCTGCAGCAGCGCGAAATCCACGTCGGCCGCCTTCGTATCCAGATTCTGATACCAGCGGCGGAGCGCGGTGGTCACCGCCACCGTGTCCTTCCCGAACAGGAGCCGTTTCGCCTGCTCGCGCGGCCAGACGTCGGCGGCGCGCATCTGCTCGAACAGCTCCGGCAGCGTGGCCCGGGACAACTGCGGCGGCCGGAGCAGCGGCCGGCCCTTCGCCGTGATCCGCCAGATCCGGCCGTGGGACTTGTCCCGGTCCGGGTGCCGGAAGCTGACCTGGTAGTGACCGATGATCGGATTGTACCAGTCGGCCACGTACAGCGCGCCGTCCGGGCCGAGCTTGATGTCGATCGGGCGAAAACTGCCGTGCTTGCTCTGGATGAGCGGGGGCAGCCGGGTGCTGTCCACCAGCTTGAGTCCGGACCGGTCGCGCTCGATCTCGATCGTCCAGACGGAATTGTTGATGTAGCCGGTCGGCAGCAACACGCCCTGCCACTCGGGCGGAAAGTGCGCGCTCTCGATGATCTCGAGGGCCGTCGTCTTGCGGCCGCGGCCCGAGGCCCAGACGGGATCGCGCCGCCCGCCCTGCCAGCCGCGAATCATCTCGGGAGTGGGAAACCACATCGCGCCGACGTTGCCCGCCCCCATGATCGGCTGCGCCCACCGCGTGAAAACCCAGCCCCAGGGATTCTGCGGAGAATTGTTGCCGCCGTAGAAGCCGTCGAGGCGCCCTTCGCGCGGCCGGTACCGCCAGAAGCCGGCCTGATCCAGGACGCTGAGGCCCCACGGTGTCTCCACGCGGGAGAAGGCGTGCAGGCCCTGGCAGAACACGAGCTCGCCGCCGGGCGTCCAGCGAAACGAATTGATGCTCTGGTGATTGTCGCCCGTGCCGAAGCCCCGCAGCAGCAGTTCGCGCTTGTCCGCGCGGCCGTCGCCATCGGTGTCCGTCATCAGCCAGAGCTTGGAACCCTCGCCGATGTAGGCGGCATTCCCCTCCCCGGCCGCGATCTCGAGGCCGGTGGGAATCATCAGGCCCTCGGCGAACACCGTGGTCTTGTCCGCCCGCCCGTCGCCATTCGTGTCCTCGAGGATGATCACCTGGTCGTTCGGCTCCTCGCCCGGCTTGAGCTGCGGATAAACCTTCGAACCCGCGACCCACAGGCGGCCGCGTTCGTCCCAGCGCATCTGGATCGGATTGATCACGCCGTCCGCCTCGCTGGCGAAGAGGTTCACCTCGAACCCCGGCGCGAGCTTGAAGGAGGCGAGCTGCTGCTCGGGCGTGAACGCGCCCTGCGCGGAGGCCGCGGCGGGCAGGCACGCGAGCGCGAGGAGGGCGGAGCGGACCGGGCGGCGGGTGAGGGAAGAGAGTGTCATGGCAGAAAGGATACGCACGTTTCGGGTCTCACTGGGCACGCAGCTGGCGGGCGATCGACCACGCCTCGCGCTCGCGTTCGGCGACGAGCGGCAGCCACTCCTTCATTTCCTCGGGAAACCAGCGCTTCTCGGGATCGCGGTGATCGCGGCTGGCCGGCTGCACGGTGCGGTCGCCGTCGAGGAACGCCCAGTTCTCCGGGCGCACGTAGTGGAACCAGCGCTGGTTCTTCGAGCGGATCGTGTCCAGGAGCCGCCGTTCGTCCGGTGACGCCGGCAGCTGCCGCGGCGCCGCGCCGGCGAGGGCATCCGCGAGCTGCGCCGCGAAGTGGAAGTGACCGCGGTCGTTCAGATGCAACCCGTCGCGAAACTCCGCCGCGGCGAACGGCCGCCGTTCGCCCGGCACGATGACCGGGAGTTCCTTCCGCTGCGCCACGCGCGCCACCGCCTCGCGGTAGGTGTCGAGTGCCGTGAAGCGCGTCGCGGCCGGCGAGCCCGGCGCGACGGGCGTGGGCCCGACGAGGATCACCCGCCGCTTCCGGCCGTCGCCCAGCCGCTCGATCAGCGCCTCCGCGGCGCGTTCGAACTCCCCCACCTGTCCCTTGCCCCGCAGGCTCTCCATCTGTCCGATCTGCACCACCACGACGGTGGCCCCGATGTCGGCCAGTTGTTTCTCGAGCGCGGGGTAGTTGAAGTCGCGGGTCTGCTGGAAGGCCGTGTCGCCCTCCTTGGTCAGGCTGCGGAATTTCACCTGCAGCTCGGGCCGCTGGCGCAGGACGAGGTACTCAAGGTAGCCGTGGTCCCACGCGGCCACCATGTCCTCGCCGCCGACCAGCGCGACGACGTCCTGGCTGCGCAGCAGGCCGGCGCCGGCTTGGGCGCCGCTGGCCAGCGCCGCGCAACCGCAGGCCGCTCCGGCCAGGAGCAACCGTCTGAGGGAGTGAAACGAGAACAATGTCTTCATGGCGAAAAGGCCCGGGGATTACTTCACTTTGCCGAGTTGGGTGAGATATGCGAAAAGGTCACGCCGGTCCTCGGGGCTCAACGCATCGACCAGCCCCGCCGGCATCAGCGAACCGATCAGCTCGCGCTTCACGATGGCCGCCCGGGGCACAACCCGCTCGACGCCGCCGGCGTCCCGCAGCGTGAGCTCGGACTCATTGCCCGCGACCACGATGCCGATGAACAACTCCCCGCTGCGCGTCGTGATCTGGTGGGTTTCGTAGCCTTCGACGAGCTGACCCTGCGGTTCCAGCACCTTGCCGATCAGGCTTTCGAGCGGCTGCGCGCTGCCGACGGAATCGAGCCGCGGTCCGATCTCGCCGCCTTCGTCCCCGACGCGGTGGCAGCCGATGCAGCCCAGCTCCGGCCGCCGAAAGACGCGCGCCCCGTTTCCGGCATCGCCGCGGGCCAGGACCTCGGCCGCGATGGTGCCGCGTGAAAAGGGTGTCGCGCGCAGCTGGCCGACCACGGGGACGATCGGCGTGCCTTTCGTGATCGCGACGGCGCGTCCGGGAGGCGTCGGCCGCGGTCGATCGAGCTCCTGGACCGAGGCCGTCCATTCCGGCCGCCAGCCCGGCACCTCCCCGGCGAGTGCCGGTTGCCAGAGCGGCTTCAGCACCGCGACCGCCGCGCGCAGGGCGAGCTCGATGAAGCGGTCGCGTGGCTGGCCCGCCGCAAGCGCGATGACCTCCGCCGAGGCCAGCCGCGGCAGGTTGCCGGCGGCCACGATCGCGGCGAGCCGGACCCGCGAGTCGGGATCCACGGCCGCGCGTTTCAGCCGGCCGGTCACGTCGAATCCCGCCGGGAGCTTCTCGTCCCACCGCGCCATCGTCGCGAGACCGACCGCGCGCGCCTCCGGTGTTTTCGCGTCTAGCACCTGCGTGAGCACCGCGGGCGCCGGCGTCTCGTGCGCCGCGAACACCCCCAGTGCCTGCGTCAGGGCAAACTCCCGGTCCGGTGCCGCGGGGGCGAGCCGCTCGCACCACCGCAGCAGTTCGCGCGTGACCTGCGCCGTGTCGCCGCCAAAGAGCACCCGCCGCGCCTGCTCGCGCGGCCAGCGGTCGCGGGCGCGGAGAAGCTCGAACAGTTCCGGCAGGCTGGCGCCGGCGATCTTCGGCGGCGTGAGCAGCGGACGATCCTTGGCCGTGATCCGCCAGATGCGGCCGCGGGTCTTGTCGCGGTCGGGATGCCGGAAGCTGACCTGGTAGTGCCCGATGATCGCATCGAACCAGTCGGCGACGTAGAGCGCGCCGTCGGGCCCGAGCTTCACGTCGACCGGACGGAACGTGCCATGCCGGCTCTGGATCACCGGTGGCAGCGTGGCGTGATCGGCGATCTTCACGCCGGCGCCGTCCCGTTCGATCTGCAGCGTCCACACGCTGTTGTTGATGAAACCGCAGGCCAGCATGAGTCCCTGCCATTCGTCGGGAAAATGAGCGCTCTCGATGATCTCGGGATTGGTCGTCTTGCGTCCGCGCTGTTTCAGCCAGACCGAGTCGCGCCGCCCGCCCTGCCAGCCGCGGATCATTTCCGGCGCGGGAAAATGGAAACCGCCGGAGTTGCCCGCCACGACGATCGGCTCGCCCCAGCGCATGAACACCCAGCCCCAGGGATTCAGCGGCTGGTTGTCGCCGCCGTAGAACGCGTCGAGCCGCTGCTCGCGCGGACGATACCGCCACAGCCCCGCCTGATCGAGCGTGGTGAGGCCCCAGGGCGTTTCGACCCGGGAGAAACCATGCAGACCCTGGCTGAACATCAGTTCGCCGGCGGGACTCCAGCGAAATGAATTGATGTTCTGGTGATTGTCGCCCGTGCCGAAACCCCGCAGCACGATCTCGCGGCGGTCGGCACGGCCGTCGCCATCGGTATCCGTCAGCAGCCACACCTTGGTGCCCTCGCCCACGTAGCACGCATGGCCGGGACCCGGCGCCACCTCGAGGCCCATCGGCATCATGAGGCCGTCGGCAAACACGGTGGACTTGTCCGCGCGACCATCGCCGTTGGTGTCCTCGAGAATCACGATCTCGTCGTTGGGCTCCTCCCCGGGCTTGAGTTGCGGGTACACTTTCGAACCGGCGACCCAGAGCCGGCCGCGCTCGTCCCACCGTATCTGGATCGGGTTGACGACACCGTCCGCCTCACTCGCAAACAGGTTCACCTCGAACCCCGGCGGCAGCTTGAATCCCGCAAGCTGCTCCTCGGGTGTAAGCGTAGCCTGCGAAGCCCCCCTGGCCACGGTGACGTGGACGGCGAGCAGGACAGGAAGCAGGGCACGCCGGGAAATCACAGCGGGGATCCAGTTGAGAGTCTTGAGTTGAGAGTTGAGAGTCCAAGTCTCAGAGGACGAGCAGAACGAATCTGCCGCTCGAGGCGAACCCACCTTGGGGTCTTACTCTCAACTCTCAGCTCTCAACTCTCAACTGCATGCGCTCGGCTCAGAGATCGATCCGCATCGACAGCCGGAAACTGCGTTCCTCGCCCCAGGCGCCGGTGGTGAGCGCGGTGGCCCGGAAGAATTCCTTGTCGAAGACGTTGTTCACGTTGAAGCCAAGGTCGACCGGGCGATCCAGCAGCCGCGTGCGGTAGCTGAACATGAGATTCGCCACGGTGTAGCCCGGCGTCCAGAGCTCCTCGGCGAATCCGTCGCGGTTGAGGTCGAAATTTCCCTGGTAGGTCTTTTCCCGATACTGCGCACCGCCGCCGATCGAAAAGCCCTTGAGCGGCCCGGTGCTGAAGCGGTACGAAGCGACGAGATTGGAGCGGACCTTGGTGAAGCCCGCGCTCGGGGTGCCTTCCGGCACGGTGGCCAGGAACGCGTCGGTCTGCGGCGTTGCGAAACCCTTCGCGCGGGCGTCGGCCTGCACGGACCTGAGCACCGGATAGCGGTCGGTGTTCTTGAGCTTGTTGCTGGAGTAGTTCCAGACGAGGCGCAGGTTCCGCGAGAGGTTGATGATGGTGTCGAACTCGATGCCCTCGGGCGTCACGGTCTGCGAATCGGTGGCGTCGGGATTGATGCCGGTGAACAGGATCGCCAGCTCGTCGCGGCTCACGTTGGCCGGGATCGCGGCGCCCGCCGTGCGGTTGTTCTTGTAGTAGGTCCAGTTCGACTCGATCGCGCCGTCGAGGAACAGCCACCGGATGCCGTAATCCTCGCCGAAGCCCTTGGGCGAGGGAATCGTCGAGCCGGGCACCAGGCCGACGCCGCCTGCCGCCACGTTGAGCGACACGCTCTCCGCGTAGTTGGCGTACAGGGACATGAACTTGAAGGCGTGGAATACGAGCCCGTAGTTGACCGATTCGCCCCGCACGTCGGTGGGCGGGTTCTGACGGGGGTGGCTGGCCAGGGTGTAATCGAGCGGAGTCATCTCGGACGGCCGGCGCGAGTTGTTCGGCGTGTCCTGCGCAACATTGTAGAAGAGGCTGCCGGTCCGGCGCTCGAAGGAGTCGGAGCGCCAGCCGACGAACGAGTGGAGCCGCTCCTTGAAGTACGTGCCGGTCGCGCCGATGCTGCCGCCCTGGTTCCAATAGTCGCGCCGGTAGAGGCGGCCGTCGTTGCCGTCGGCCGTGATGTCGCGGAGGTACATTGACTGGCCGCGGATGACGGCGGCGCGGGTGAGCTTCGCGTCGTCACCGTCGCGCAGATAGAAGCGGCGGTAGAACCGGTTGTTGTTCTGCGTGGTCAGGTTCGCCCGGTAGGCGGCGAGCGTCTGCGCGTCGATGAAGGCGCCGCGAAAGGCGCCGCTGGCGGGATCGACGAACTCGGAGAACGAGAGGAAGTTCGGGTTGTAGATGTGATAGTGGCCCGCCCCGATGATGCGCTGGGTCGTGAACGGCAGCTTGAGCTCGTACACCGCCGCCGCGCGGTAGTAGTGGGTCGGCTCCGTGAAGTAGTATTCGCGATTCGAATACTCGTTGTAGTACTGGCCGAAATAGGGATTCACCCGCCCGTCCGGCAGCGTGGGATTCAGGTCCTTGTAGATCGACGCCTGGGAGGAACCGATGGTCGTGCGCGTGACTTTCTTCACCTCCATGCGGCGGGCGGTCAGCTGCACGCTGAACGCCTCCGTGAACCGGTGGTCGATCGTCAGGCCGTAGGACGTGTTGATGGTCTCGTTGAACGCATCGGGGCCGCGGAAGTTCATCTCCGGCCGGATGAAGTTGCGGTCGGAGATCGCGATGTTCGTGCCGGAGGTCCGGCGCTGGCCGACGGTGTCGATGATCGTGCCCAGGGCCGGCAGGAACGTGCGGCCGCCCGTCGTGATCGTGTAGGGGGTGGTGGCGCCGGTACGCTCCGACGTGCTGTACTGGTCGGAGAGGATCTTCGGCGTCATGATGACGAAGTCCTTTCCGTAATCGACGACGGCGTTGATGTTGGTTTTGCCGCCGAACGGCCGGTAATTGACCGTGAAGAGCACGCCGTTGAAGTCGCGCTCGGCGTGATTCGCCCAACCGTCGGACTTCTGGTACGCGAGCGATGTGCGCACCGCCAGCTTGTGGCGCTCGCTGTTCAGCAGGACGCGGTTCACGTCGAGCTCGCCCCGATGGAGTTGGTAGGAGCCGAAGACCGCACGGAAGGTCTGCGCGTCCTTCATGAAGGCCTGCTTCGTGACCTGGTTCGGGTTGCCGCCCGCGCCGGCTCCGGTGTAGAGGAAGCCGTTCGGCCCGCGCAGGATCTCGACGCGGTCGATGGCGTGGCTGTCGAGGATCGCCGGATGATAAATGCCGTCGCGCAGGTTGCCCGTGGGAATGCCGCGCATGCGCACCGCGCCGCCCGACGAAATCGACGCCTCGGGGGCGGGCTCGAATTCACCCGACATGAAAAACTTCGAGAGCTCCTCGATGTTCGTGATCATCAGGTCGTCCATGAACTCGCGGTTCAGGACCGAGATCGAACTCGGCAGATCGCGGATCTCCGCCGCCACGCCCGCGCCCGCCAGCGTCTTGGTCGCCCGATAGCCCAGGCCGCTTTGCTCCGTCACTTCGAAGGCCGACAGGAGCGTGATGTCCTTGGCGTCCGCCGCCGGGGCCTGCCCCGGCGGACGGGCGGGCGCCGTCTGCGCCCAGGCGACAGAGAGTGAACTGAACACACTGACAACACACGCAGCAACTGCGGTGGCACGGAGTCCGAACGACGCCTGAGCGCGGGGACAGGATGAGGATTTATTCATCGGCACGGAGGGGATTGAGGAGCTCGCAAAAGGGCCCATGTCCGGGGCAGCGACGTGCGGTCGGAGGAACCTCACACAGCAAACGAGGTGACATGGTCGGGTGGGGACCGGCGCCTTCCGGCTGGGTGGACGGCGCAGGCAAGGTCAGGTGGGGGCAAACTTGTCCTGACCATACATGTCCCACCGATGTTTGCAACATGTTATTTATGTTGCTTACATTGATTGCATGTTCGTCCGCCCGCCTTCCGGGCCCAAGCCCGCCTGCTCGGCGTGGGGACACGACGATTCGCCCGGAAGCGGGAGGCCGTTGGCAGCGAGCCCGGCGCGCCGGGCGCACCCGGCCGGCAAACCCTACTTCTTCAGCGGGTGCAGCTCGATCCGCCGGAAGAAGATCTCGGCGCCCTCGGACTGGAACAGGATCCGCCCGCTCGTCGGCCAGACCTTGGTGCCTTCCATGACCTTCACGCCGTTGTAGTAATAGACCAGCTTGTCCCCGTCGGCGACGGCCTCGGCGAGGTTCCACTGCCGATGGGGCTTGTCGAGATCGCGACGTCCCCGGAAATCCAGTACATCCTTCCATTCGGGATCCCAATGCTGCCAGTGCAGGTGGCCCATGCCCGGGATGAAGTCCTTCGGCGTGCCGTTCGGATCCCAGATGCGTTCGGTGGTCTGGGTCATGGTGAGCCGGGGCAGGATCTTCTCCGCACTGCCGGGCTTGAAGCCGCCGACGAGAATGATGTCACCCATCCGGCCTTCGAGGATTTCATACTCGATCGAGCTGACCCAGTGGCCCTTGAAATCGTTCCGGTAGTTGCCGTCTTCGCCGATGCAATGGAGCAGGATGCCGCTGTTGCGCGCACGATCCTGCCGCGAACCCCAGGTCACATCGCCCCAGCGAAACTCCAGCACGAGCTTGTAGTTCGCATACTCCTGCCGGGTCGTGATCCCGCCCCAGTCCTGCCCGCTCACGCGGATGGCTGGCGCCCCATCGATCCGATCGACGATCGTGAACACGCGATTCGGGTCATGGTCCTTCCCCAGGGGTCCGAGCCATTTGTAGAACTGGCTCAGGTCCTTCACCGTCTTGCCGTCGTAAAGCACGATCACCTTGTCGGGCACGACCGGCGCGGGAGCGGCGCCAAAGGCGGACGAAAGGAGAAGGAGCAGCGGGAGCAGGACGCGGGGAGCGGAGGTGGTCATCATGAGAAAGGGAAAGCGGTTCGATCGAGTCGGGAGGCAGGCAGCGGGCATCACGGGCGCACGGCGAGCGGCGCGTAGTCGATCTCGAGGAAGTCGGCGACTTCAGCGAGCCAGCGTTCCTGCACGAAACGCACGTGGGCCGGGTGGTCGTTGTAGTGCGCGTAGACTTCGGCATCCGCGAACTCCATCGAAATTCCAAACGTGTAGGCGTTCTTCCGGCCGACCTGGCGGAGGAGCTCGAACTTCTCCACGCCGGGAATGGCGACGAGCGACCGGGCCGCGGCGAGGAAGTCGCGCTCCTCCGGCGAACCGGGAGCATGTTTCAGTCGGAACACAACGGTGTGGCGGATCATGGTGCGCGCGGACCCTTATTTCGCCGCCTTCAGGTAGGCGATCAAATCCGCCAGCGCTTGCGGCGTGAGCGTCGCCTCGAGTCCTTCGGGCATCAGCGAAACGTTCGAGCTCTGCAGCGACTTGATCTCGCTCCGCACGACCGCGCGCGTGCTGCCATCCGCGAGACGGAAGGAGAGGCTGCCGCCCGTCTCCGCCGCGATCGAGCCATAGAGCTGCTCGCCGCTGTTCAGTTCGCAAAAATACGCCGTAAAGCCGGGCTGGATGTCGGCATTGGGATCGAGGATCGAAATCAAAAGCTTCTCCCGCGAATGATCGACGACGGACCGCAGATCCGGCCCGAGCGCGAGTCCGGCGCCCTCCAGTTGGTGGCACGCTGCGCAGGTCTGGGCAAAGACGGCCTTCCCCTTGGCCCGGTCGCCCGCGAGCGCCAGCGCCGGCCGAAACGCCTCGACCACCTGCGCGCGGGAGCGGCTCGCCGTCGCGGCAAACACGCTGCTCGCCTTGCGCCGGATGGCGGCATTGGGGTGCTTCAGCAGCCGCGCCTGACGCTGCGCGTCAAAACTCCCCGCCGCGATGCTGCCCGCCTCGACCCGCCCCAGGAGGTCCGGCACCCACGCCTCGCGCCCCATGAGCGCGTCGAGAATCACCGCCCGCTCGCCCGGCGGCCGCTGTTCCCATTCGCGCAACAGGATATCCGGCACGCGCGGATCACCGAGTCGCGCGAGCTGGCCCACGTATTCGCCGAGCGGTTGCAGGCCGCTGCGGGGCGCCAGCAGGCGGCCGAGCAGCTCGATCGCGGCGGACTCTTCCGCCGGGTCGCACAACAGCAAGGTGGCCAGGAAGGCCTGCTGCGCCGGCGGCACCGTCGGCAGCGTCTGGCGGACCGCCATGAGCAGGTCGCGCTTGCGTTCGACCGCGCTCGTCCAGCGGACATCGCCCGGATGCTTCGCGGCCAGCATCTCGAGGGTGAGCTTCTGTCCCCGCAGCAGCCGCAGCGCGGACCGCGCCCGGGCAAGGCTCGCCGCGTCCGCCACCGCCGCCCGCGTGAGCGGCGGCTCAAGCAGCGCGAGGATCACATCGTCGCGTTTTTCACCGAGCGCCGTCCGGAACGTCGCGTCGAGCAGGTCGTCGTGGCCCTGGAAGGTCGTCGCAAAGACCGCGAGGTGCGGCCCGAGCGAACTCGCCACCGCCCCGCGCATGATCGCGTCGGCACCGTCGCGCGCCGCCAGCGCCGCCAGGGCCCGTCCCGCCCCGACTTGCGTCCAGGCGCCGATCGACAGGGCGAGCTGCAACCGGACCCGCGGGTCCGGATCGCCGACGAGCTGGGTCGCGTCGGCCACCACCCGGGAGGCGTTCCGCCGTTCGGCGAGCACCAACGCCTGGATGCGCACCCCCGGTTCCTGATCCTGGAACGCCGCGACGAGCACGTCGTCGGTCAGCGCCCCGAAAGACTCCAGCGTGTGCAGCGCGTGCATCCGACCGAGCGGCTGCGTGGCGTCGCGCGCGAGCCGTTCGAGCGCGGGCAGGCTCGCCCGGTCGCTGCGCCAGTGGAGCAGCATCTGCGCCTTGTCCCGCACCCAGCCGTTCGGCGACGCGAGCGCGTCGACCAGCGCGGCGGCGTCGAGCCCGCCCAGGGCCGGCACCGCCCCCGGCCGGCGGCCGTCCGGGAAAATCCGATACACGCGGCCGCGGTCGTCGCCGCTCCGGTAGTGCGGCGCGAGATCCTGCTGGCCGACGGCCGGCAGCCATTGCGGATGCTCGATCATGTAGCGGTACATGTCGGCCACCCAGACCGCGCCGTCGGGCCCGGTCCGCACCATCACCGGCCGGCACCAGCGATCCTCGCTGGCGAAGAAGTCAGCCCGCTCGCTGCCGACCCGCTCCGCCCGGAACGTCGGGCCCTCGGGCGTGAGCCGGAGCAGTTGCACGAGGCCGTGCACCGGCTCGCACACGAGCGCATGCTCGACGCCGGCACGCGCACTCGCGCCGAACAGCAGGGGATCGGCCACGATCAGCGGACCGCAGGCCGACGTGTAGTGCCCCGCCTGCGCGAAATTGTGGTAGCGCTGCTCCGGGGCGAGGACCGGATACACGCGCGGGTTGCTTTCGGTCAGCAGCACCTTCGGATTCGGCGGCGCGACGTGCGGGTTGCGGCGGAGATAATGATCCTCGAGCGCGTAGTGCCAGAGCGGAAAACTGTTCTGCACCCCGAACCAGCGGCCCCAGGCGTCGCGCGTGCGCCCGAACTGCGCCGGACCGCTCAGCGGATCCAGTTCACCGGTGTCAGGCTTGAACCGGAAATCCCGTGCGCCGAGGGCGATCGTCTCGCCGGTTCGCGTCGACGTGATGCGCACGTCCTTGCCGTAGTTCACATGGTGGCCGCCGTTGGCCACGTAAACCCAGCCTTCGACACCCCAGCGGAGGCCATTGATCCGGAGCTGCTGGTTGCCGGGATTGAAGCCCGTGAAGAGCACCTCACGCACCTCGGCTCGGCCGTCGCCGTCGCGGTCCTCCAGCCGGAGGATGTCCGGCGCCGCCGTCACGAGACAGCCGCCGCGCCAGGTCAGAATGCCGGTCGGAAAGCTCAGGCCCTCGGCAAACAGCGAGGCGCGATCGTAGCGGCCGTCGCCATTCGTGTCCTCGAGGATCCGCACGCGACCGCCCGCCTGGCCCTTGCCATCCATCCCGAGCGGATAATCCGCCATCTCCACGACCCACAGCCGGCCGCGCTCATCCCAGTCGAACGCCACGGGATCCAGCACGAGCGGCTCGGCCGCGGCCAGTTCAACCCGGTAGCCGGGCGGCAGGTGGATCTTCCGCATCGATTCCGCGGGCGAGAGCGGCGCGGGCGGGACGAGCGGCGCAGCGGGAACCTGGGGCGGCCGCACGGGCTCCGCCGCCGGCAGCATGCCCACGAGGGCCAGCAAGGTCCCGAACCGGTGAAGCGCGCGGGGTGATCTCACGGGGCGGGTTCGAAGTTGAGCCGCGGCAGGACCGGCTTTGCGCCGCGACGGAGCATGAGGTCAAACGTCCGGTCGCGGCGAAAAGGCGCTGCCTCAAAGCATGACGTAACGAATTCCACGTGCCTGCTCATTTCCAGTACTCCCGGATCAGTTCGACCGTCCTGTCCCGCAACACGCCACCGCCCTGCGCGCCGACCGGATTACTGGCCGGCAGCGAACCGTAGCCGCCGCCAAGGGTGGAGCGCGGGCTCGGCACATAGGTGCCCGCACCGGCGAGCTGGAGCAGAAACGTCTGCGGAGCCGGACTGCGCGCCTTGATCTGAATTCCGTAGTCCAGGTAGTACTCGAACGGATTCGTGGCAAACGCGACGTCGCCGACGCGCAGCACGTGGAATTCGATCGTCTGCGCCTGCGGTCCGTTCCGCTGCGCCTCGAAGCGCTCGAGCACGCGTTCGTTCCAACGCATGCGTCCGTACGCGCCCGTGATCGCGACATACCAACGGCCGGTCCGCGCGGCCGCGGGTTGCGTCTCGAGTTTCTTCCGCTCCGCCTCGTAGCGGCCGCGCCACACTCCGGCTTCCTGGCGGGCATCGGCAACGTCGGCCTCGGTGAGGTGGTTCATCGGCAGCGCGAGGGTCTCGACGCGATGGCGCAGCCGGGGGCTGCGGTCGACAGTACTCTTGATCACCGGCAACACGTCGTCCGCCGCGCGGGCGATGCGCTGCGCGATCTCGGCGCGCACGGACCGCTGCTTCAGCTCGAGCATCCGCTTGGACGCCCGGTGATCATAGCTGCTGTTGCGCACGAAATGCGGGGCGATGTCGCCCGCGGTGCTGCACTGCGCGGCCACAAAAAGGCGCGCCCCGTGCCGGCGGCGCAACTCCACCCGCGTGTCGTGCCAGAAGTCGGCCGTGAGCTGGAAGAGGCTCTCGTCGGCCTGGGCCGGACACGCGAGATTGACGACCAGCCCCGTGAGCGCGCCCTGCGGATCGTAGGTGGCAAGGAAGTTCACGTCGTGGTCCTCGAATCCTTCGATGTGGCTGAAGTCGGGCCGCGCGACGTCGCCGTACATCGTGCTCTTGCCTCTCCGGTCGACCGAACGCCGGTTGCGGCCGACCACCGCCTGGCCCAGGCCGTAGGCGATGCCGCCGGGCGTCCGTTCCGTCCAGGCACGCGTCACGGCCTGCGCAATCCGGTCCGCGGTGAGCGTCACGAGCGCACCGGTTTCCATCACGCGCAGATCGAGTCCGGGCACGATCCGGCCCGCGTCGTACAACGGGGCGGTGTGCGAATGTGTCGCGTGCAGGATGACCTTCCGCGGGTCGAGGCCGCCGGCGCTTCGGAGCCTGGCTCGCACCGCATCGCGCAACGCGTCGGGAATGCTCACGACGTCGCAGCTCACGAACACCACGTGGTCACCGTCGCCCTCGAGCGCCAGCACCGTGGTTGTGATCGGGTCGAGCACGCCCTCCGACACGCGGGCATGAAACTGGCCCGCGATGATCACCGGCTCCGGCGGCGTGAGGTCCGCCTGCGCCCAGCCGACCTTGAGTTCGGCCGCGAGCGGCGTGACCCACGCCAGAGCCAGCCCGAGGGCCGCCCGCCACCGGGGCCCTTCAGCGCGGCAGGGCGAACGCGACATATTTGTCCTCCGATTTGGTCCCGAGTTTTCCTCCGCCGCAGGCAATCACGACGTACTGCCGGCCGCCCGCCAGATACGTGGCCGGCGTCGCGTAACCGCCGGCGGGCAGCGGCGCCTGCCAGAGCATCCGCCCGGTCTTCTGGTCGAACGCGCGGATCTTCTCGTCACTCGTCGCCGCAATGAAGACCACGCCACCCGCCGTCACGACCGGACCGCCGTAACCTTCCGTCCCCGTGGTCGGGATGCCGCGAGCGGTCAGCTCGGGATATTCGCCGAGCGGCACACGCCAGAGGTACTCGCCGGTGTTGAGATCGATCGCGTTGAGCGTGCCCCACGGCGGCTTCACCACCGGATAGCCCTCCGCATCGAGGAAGCGCTCCGGCCGGGTGAGCACCCACGGGATCAGACTCGACTCCGCCGCCGGCGCACCCGGCGCGGGAACCGTGGCGGCGACCTCGGCCTTGCCCGCGACCGGACGCCGCGCCTGGGGCTCCACGACGTAGTCGGCCAGCGCCTCGATCATCGCCGGCGGGAGAAAACCAAAGGCGGGCATCGCCCCTTTGCCGGCGGTGATCCGCGCGACGATCTCGGCGCGCGTCAGCCGCTGCGCGACGTTGGTCAACGCCGGGATGTTCTGCAGCGGGTTGCCCGCGAGGTCGGCGGAATGACACGAGGTGCAGAACTGCAGGTAGTGGCTGCGACCGAGGTTCGCGGCATTGGCCGCCCCTCCGCCCGCGGCGTCCACCAGGGTGAGGATCCACGGAATGTCGCTCCCGTTGATATACATCACCCCCGCGGGATCGACGGCCGCCCCGCCCCACTCCGCCCCGCCATCGAGGCCGGGCGTGATGATCGAGCCCTCGCGACTCGGCGGTTGAAACGGCACCGCCTGCCGCAAGCGGCTGAAGCGCTCGACCGCGGCCTTCCGCGCCTGCGGCGTGACGCCCATGATGTCGTCGTACGAAATCGTCTGCCGGCTGATCGGCGCCGGCTTCAACGGCCGCGGCTGCATCGGGGCCGCCACTTCGCCCGGAATGTCGGACGAGGGCACGGGCAGTTCCTCGATCGGGAACAGCGGCTCGCCCGTCTCGCGATGGAAGACGAACACGTGCCCCGACTTCGTGGGCTGCGCCACCGCCGGAATCTCGCGGCCGTCGCGCCGCAGCGTGAACAGGTTCGGCGGCGCCGGCAGGTCGCGGTCCCAGATGTCGTGCCGCACAAACTGATAGTGCCACTTGCGCTTCCCGGTGCGGACATCGAGGCAGATCAGGCTGTTCGCGAACAGATTGTCGCCGAGCCGGTATCCGCCCCAGAAGTCGTAGGTGGCCGAACCGGTCGGCACGTAGAGCAGCCCGCGCTCGCGGTCGAGCGACATGCCGGCCCAGCAGTTCGCCCCACCGGCGTACTTCCACGCATCGGGCGGCCAGGTCTCGTAGCCATGCTCGCCCGGACGCGGGATGGTGTGAAACGTCCACTCGAGTTTCCCGGTGCGCAGATTGTACGCCCGCACGTGCCCCGGCGCCGCGCCCTTGTGCGACTCCGTCGTCCGGACCGGCATGATGTAGAGATCCTCGAACGTCAGCCCGGGCGTGCCGGAGTTGAGCAGGAAGTCGGTGCGTTCCTCCGCCCAGCCGGACTTGAAGTTCAACATGCCGCCCTCGGCAAACGTCTCGATCAGGCGCCCCGTGTCCGGCGCGATCGCATAGAGGTAATGATCGTGGGCGAGGATGAGCCGGCGGTCGCCGCCGCGCGACCAGTACACGAGCCCGCGATGCCGGACGTCGGCCGTCTTCGACTTGCCCGCGGTGCGCGGATCGAACCGCCACAATTCGCGGCCGGTCGCCGCGTCGAGCGCCACCACCACCTGCAGCGCCGTGGTGCCGAAGAACACGCCGTCGACGATCAGCGGGTTGCACTGGATCTGCGCCCGGGTGCCGGGCTTGTAGTCACCGGATGAATACGTCCACGCCACCTCGAGCCGCGCGACGTTCCGCGCGTTGATCTGGTCGAGGGTCGAGTAGTGGCTGCGGTGCTCGTCGCCCAGGTACGCCGCCCAGTCCCGCCCGGCCTGCGCGTACCCGGCGGGCGCCAGCAGTCCCAGTCCCACCGCCGCCAGCCCGAAACGGAGCGCCCGGGACGGCGGACGCACGGGCGACATCGGGCGGGGGAAACGCACGGATACGGCGGATGCAGGGGCCACAACGGCGGATATGGCATGAGTCGGATGTTGTGCAACAATGTTGTTCTGTTTTCGATATCTCGCTTGCGTTGCGCGCGGGCTGCACATCCTCGGGAACCCATGGCAACCCCCAAACTCCGCACCCGAACGCCGTCCCGACCGCAGGCTGCGCCGGCCGATCTTGCCGGTCGGGTGCGCCAGGTGGTGGCAGACGCACCCTCCGACCAGCCGCTGCCCACGACGCGGGAGTTCGGCCAGCTGCTCGGAGTCGCGAACACCACCGCGTTTCGCGTGTTGCAGAAGCTCACGCAGGAGGGCGAAATCTGGCAGCATCCCACGAGCGGGCGCTACTACCCGTCGACCGCGCGCGCGTTGCTCGACCGGCCGAAGCCCGTGGCCTGCCTGATCCGCCGGCTCGAACTCGGCAGCGAGCAGTACCGCGAACTGCTCGAGGGCATCAGCCTCGGCTGCGGCGCGCTGCACCGCACGATGCTGCTGTGGCACGACGAACTGCTCGTCAACCACCCGGAGCCGCACGAGCCGCCGGTGTTCGCGCCGGTCGCGCAACAGCGCGCGATCCTCACCAACTTCCTCGACCGTCACGGCAGCGCGGCGGGCGGCTTCGTGCTCGACCACGTCTGGAGCGACGAAGCGCTGCGGCTGCACGGCGCGCGGCTGCAGCCGGCCGTCGTGCTGTTCCGCTCCTGTGCGGTGGAAGGCTACAGTAACGTGCGCGCCAACTTTCGCTCGGGCACCCTCAAGGCGCTCACGCACCTGCTGGGCCGCGGCTTCGAGCAGATCATCCCCGTCGAGCCGTTCTCGGGCGACCCCGCGATCGCCGAGTTCATCGCCGCGCTCGAGTTCGCCGCGGAGGAGACCGGGTGTCGCGGACGCCTCGGGCCGCTCGCGCTGGCGAAGACGGACCGCGATCGCACGGCCCTGGTCCAGCGCCTGAGCCGCACGCCGCAGCGCACCGCCCTGGTGTGCCCCGAGGACAACGTCGCCATCCTGCTGGCCGCGGCGGCGCGCGAGGCCGGCCTCTCCTGCCCCGAACGCATCGGACTGCTCTCGGTCATGGGCACCGATTTCGCCACCAAGGCCGGCGTGAGCTGCCTGCGCTACGATTTCCGGGCGATGGGCCGTCTCGCCGTCGAGGCGCTCGGCGGCGCGCAGCCGGTGCAACACGTGCTGGAGCCGAACCTGATCAGCGGCGCGACGACCTGAAGCAGCTCGAAGAGGCTGGATCCCTTGGGAGCGCGACCGTCCCCGGTCACAGCGCGATGGATGGCGGCCTGGGACGGCCGCGCTCCCAGGAGATCCAGCTCACTCCGCCTTCTTCTTTTTCTTCCCCACCGGCGCCTCGATCCGGAAGCCGGGCACCAGGTACTCGAGCCGGCGCGTCATCTGCGCGTTGCCGTCATTCCGCCAGGCGGCGGGAAACCAGGCCGGATCGATCGTGAACGCGTGACCGGGCCGGCCGTCGCGCAGGAGCACGACGGTGTTGAGCATTAGGTTCGCCTCCACCGGATCCGCCGCCGCCCGCAGCGCCGCCGTGATCACCGCCTGCGGCGCCTGCGCGCCGATCAGCGCGAGGAACTCCGCCGCCCGCACGCGCACGAGTCGCTCCGGATCGTCCGCCGCCAGCCGCTTCGCCACCGCCACCAGCGGCTCCGCCGCGCGGCCGTGACTGCTGCACGCGATCAGCGCCCAGTAGCGCGCCCACGGATCGGCCGCCCCGAGCGCCGCCTCGATCCCGGCCCGCGCCGCCGCGAACGGCTGGAGGCTCAGGTCCGCGACGTCGGCCAGACGCGCGATCCCGGCCCGCCGGGCCGCGCCGAAGGCGACGGGGTTCGTGTATCCATCTTTCAACAACACGGGTTCCGGGAAAAAGCTCAGGTCGGGCAGGCCCCGGACCCAGGCCGCCAGCCGCCCGCGCAGGTCAGCGAGCACGGCCGCATGCGCCGGATCCGCCGCGAGGTTGACCGTTTCATGCGGATCGCGTTCGAGATCGAACAGGCTTTCCGGCGTCCGCGGTTCGAAGAACTGCCGCTGCACGGCGTTCAGCCGGCCGGCGCGGTACAGCTCCCGCCACTCCGCGTACGCGGCCTGCTGATACCGGTAGTTGTTGTGCAGCGCGTCGGGGTTGAAGGGCTGGTAGTTGCGCAGGTACTTCCATTTTCCCTTCCGCACCGCCCGCACGAGATCGTACTTCTCGTCGAAACGGTCGGCGTAGCTGTACGCCTCGTCGCGGCCGTTCACCTCCGCCGCCGTCACGCCCGCGCCGAGGAAAGGCCGCCCGTCCATCGCCGCCGGCGGTTTCACGCCCGCGAGGTGGAGCACGGTCGGCGCGAGATCGACGAAACCCACGAAGCCGTCGACCCGAGAACCCGGCGCGAACGGCGAGAGGGCCCGCCATTTCTCCGGCACGTGCACGACGAGCGGGACATGCAGGCCGCTTTCGAAAAGGTAACCCTTGCTGCGGGGAAGCACGCCGCCGTGGTCGCCGTAGAAAAAGATGATCGTATCGTCGAGCAGCCCATCGGCCTTGAGCTGGGCGAGAAACTCGCCGATCTGCCGGTCGACCAGCCGGTGCTGGTCCCGTTCGCGCGCGTAGGTGTAACGCTGGAGGGGCGTGTCGGGGTGGTACGGAAACAGCGTCACGGAGTCGCCCGGCGTCTCGTTCGGCTTCGTTCCCGCCTCCGCCGGCGGGAACTGCAGCCGGCTCTCGTGCGTGGTCTCGAAGTTCTGCACGTGGAAGAACGGCTGGCCCGGCTGGCGATTGCGGTAGGTGGCGCGATTCGACGACTCGTTCCACATGCCGTCGTCGCGCAGGTTATAGTCGGTCTTGGCGTTGTTCGTCGTGTGATAGCCCGCCTGCCGCAGGTAGTAGGGAAACATGCGCAGCCCGTCGGGCATGGGTGCGAGTTCCGAACGGCGGTGATACTGCGAGCCGATCCGCGGACCGTAGGCGCCCGTGATGATCGTGCTGCGCGAGACGGAGCACACGGGTGAATGCGAGAACGCGCGGTTGAACACGATGCCGGTCGCCGCGAGTCGCTCGATGTTCGGCATCGGCGCGCCAGAGGGATCGTAAAGCCGGTACTGGTGCGTCGAACTGTCCTCGGTGACGATCCACACGACGTTGGGCCGCGCCACGGCGCCGTGGAGCGCCGGGACGAGGAGAAGCAGGAGGACGGGGAGCAAGGCGCGGGGGTTCATGGCGGGCGGGAGTGCGAATGCGCCCGGGCCGCATGGGGCGCCCGCCCGGCAGGCGGCGTGGCGTTGGCCCTGGTGGGAGCGCGC
This sequence comes from Opitutaceae bacterium, assembly GCA_016793535.1. Taxonomy (GTDB): domain Bacteria; phylum Verrucomicrobiota; class Verrucomicrobiia; order Opitutales; family Opitutaceae; genus ER46. The sequence continues at coordinate 21,939 of JAEUHA010000501.1, forward strand.
CCGGCCCCGCCCGATGTGGGGCCGGACGGCCGGGGACGGCCGCGCTCCCACGAGGACGCCACCTCCCGCCGGAAGGTCAGCCCTTCTTTTTCTTCCCCGCTTTCGCCGCGGGGCCGGGCCAGGGCTGGTTCGGGTCCATGCGCTTGTAGTCGTCGGCGGTCGGGCCGCCGCCGAACTGCGCCCAGTACCATTCCGCAAACGGGTTCAGTTTCGGTCCGACGACCTTCTCGTTCACCATCAGGGGCAGGCATTCCGCCCACCACCGGTCGAAGGCGGCGGCGAGTTCCCGCGCCACCTCGGGGTGCCGGGCGATCACGTCGGTTTTCTGCGCGTAATCGGTGGAGAGGTCGAACAGCTGCCAGTTGGGCTCGCGTCCTCCATTTTCGGATACCATCGCCCAGCGCGTGTTGCGCACCGCGGCCATCTTGAACTTCGAGTCGTTCGGATCGGCGAACTTCGGCCAGCGGCCCTGGTGCGTGATGAGGTGGCGGTCCGCCCACGGCGCGCGCGGATCGGTCAGGAGCGGCACCAGGCTGCGGCCCTCGACCTGCCGGCGGACCTCCGCGCTCAGTTTCGCCCCGGCGATTTCCGCGATGGTGGGAAAGAAGTCGATGTGCGCCGTGAGCGCGCTGACCGTGGCGGGCCGGAGCGTGCCCGGCCAGCGCCAGAACGAGCTGGCCCGCGTCCCGCCGAGCCAGGCGCTGCCCTTCTGGCCGCGCATGCCGGCGTTGAAGACGGGTGTACCGGCGGCCGTGCCGTTGTCGTTCATGAAAACGACGAGCGTGTTCTCTTCGATGCCCCACTCCTTGAGCTTCGCGAGCACGCGGCCGATGTTCTCGTCGATGTTGTGGATCATGCCGAAGAAGTGCGCGATCTGCGGCGTCGGCACCTTGCCCTCGTAGAGCGCGGCGTCCTCGGGCCGCGCGGTGTATGGCGCATGGGGCGCGTTGGTGGGGATGTAGGCGAAGAACGGTTTCCCACTGCGGCGCTGCGCATCCATCCACTGCGTGGCCTGGCGGTAGAACACATCGGTGCAATAGCCCTTCGTTTTCTCGAACCGGCCGTTGTGGAGGATGGCCGGGTCGAAGTAGGTGTTGCCCGGCGCGTCGCCACAGGAACCTGGATACGACTGGCCGATGCCGCCGCCGCCGTGGATGAACATCTCGTCGAAGCCCCGCGCGCTCGGCAGATATTCCTTTTCATCACCGAGGTGCCACTTGCCGAAGATGCCCGTGGTGTAGCCCGCCTGCCGGAGCACCTGCGCGAGCGTGGTGGCGTTGAGGGTCAGGCGCTCGCGCTCGAGGATCGTGTGCGTGATCCCGTTCTTGAATTCATGCCGCCCGGTGAAGAGCGCGCTGCGCGTGGGTGCACAGGTGGGGCTGACGTGGAATTCGTCGAACCGCACGCCCTCGGCGCGGATGCGATCCATGTTCGGCGTCTTCAGGATCGGGTTCCCGTGGGCGGAAATGTCCCCGTAGCCCTGGTCGTCGGTGAAGAAGAAGACGACGTTGGGCTGGCGGCCGGCGAGCGCGGCATCGGCGCGGGAAAGGACGGCGGCGAGAACAAGCAGCAGGACGACGAGGCGGAGGGGGTTCACCATGAGGAGAAGGAAGGCGAATCGCCGGTGCCGAGGCCAGTCCCGACTTGGCTTCGCGGCGACATGCGGCCTTCCTCATCCGACCTGGGAGCAGGGACGCCCTCGTCCGCACCAATTTGGGAGCGGACGAGGACGTCCGCGCTCCCAGGGGCTCCTCATGACCCGGCGCGACTTTCTCCTCAGTTCCGCGTTCGCGGTGGCGCGGCTTACTGCCGCGGACCAACGCCCCCCAGGCGATGTCGGCGTCAACTTTTCCTCCTTCGCCCGCCAGACGCGCGCGACCGCCGCGGACCAGCGCATCGATCCGTTCGAACTGCCACGGCTGCTGCGCGACGAGTTGGACGTCCGCGTGATTGATCTCGTGCACACCACGCTCGACACCCGGGAGCCGAGGATCCTCGAGCGCTTTCGTGCCCGCGCCGAGGCCGCGGGCTGCGTCATCACGAACCTCAAGGTCAACGATCACCACCTGCCCTTTGACGGCGACGAACCCGCCGCGCGCCGACGTGCGCTCGACGAGTACAAGCGCTGGATCGACGCCGCCGCGCTGCTGGGCACGCGCTGGCTCCGGCCGTATCCGGCCCGCCAGCCGCCCCGCTGGGAAAACTTTGTCGCCGGCTACCGTGAGCTCGCGGCTTACGCGCAGCCGCGCGGCATCACGCTGCTCGTCGAAAACTACCTCTGGCTCGAGCGAGAGCCGGACGCGATTCCGCGTCTCGTGCAGGCGTTGGCCGGCGGGGTCGCGGCGGCGCCCGACACGGGCAACTGGCCCGACGAGGCTTCGCGTCGCCGGGGACTCGCGCTGGCGTTTCCGCACGCGGTGACCGCGGATTTCAAGGTGCGGGAGCTCACCGCGGACGGAGGCCACGCCTGGTACGACCTGGAGGCGGCGTTTGCGATCGGCCACCGGGCGGGATTCCGCGGCCCGTGGTGCATCGAGCACACCCATGCCGACCGCGCGACCCTCGTCCGCGAGCTGCGCGAAATCGCCGCCCGATTGCGCGGCTGGATGAGGTCGGGGACGCGTTGAACCGGATTGGTTGGTGCCGGCACGACGGAGCCAGGGCGAGCGCCCGAAAAGTCAGGTCGCACCGGCCTTCCCGTGAAGTAGTCTGTCCCTTCGCTGCGGATTAGCCCCTGCGTCGGGTATCGAGGGCGAAGAAAGCGAGGCGGCGCGGGGACAGGCTCTTTCGGGTTAAGGCGACACCACCACGGTACCCGCGGATTTCGCCGCGAGGTCAAAGCGCACGGTCACAACCGCATACCGCCCGTCGTCACTCGCGACCGCCGACTCCACGCGTCCGCCTTCCGCGCGGTAACTTCCCGCCGGCAGCACGAAGACCGCTCTCGCCTCGGGGAATGACTCCTCCAGGTCGTTGTGAAAACGTGCCGTCACCCTCCGCTGCGTTCCATCATTGGCAGGAGAGTACGTTACTCCCACGGGCGCGCGCCCGCCGCGAGGAAACGGCCAGGGCGCTGTCGCGTGTCCGCGATAGGTATAGGACGAGGGCCGGCCGTCCTTGAAGCGGATGACACGGAAGCTTTCGCTGTTCGACTTGCCCACCCGGATCGTCGGCGTCGCTCCGATCGTCGCGACCACCGGTCCCGGTCCGTGAGCGTAGTGGAGTAACGTGACCCCATGGCGGTCGAGCAGGGCCTCCACGGGGGCGTTTGCCTCGTAGGCATTGAGGATCTTGTTCCGAATTCGGGAACGGCTTGCCAGCAGCGCGTCGACGTCGGCGACTCCCCGGTCCCACGCCCGGCCGAAGTTGATCACCGCAAAACTCGGCCCGAAGTCGACAGCACCTACCGGGTCGCCGAACCAGGGGCCGGGTTCGGGACCACGATGGTTGCCGAAATTGATCACAAACGGCATCTCGAGCCGGTACAACGCACCCGCCGCGTAGGCGGGATTAGCCTCGTTCGCCACCAGCACCATGTCTGGCGCAAGCAAGTTGGCCACGTCGGCGAGCCGTTCGACATACTCCGCCTGATACTGTCCCCAAGTATCGAGATGCCCCCACGCCATGAATACGGGGTCCTTGGGGAAACGCTCGACCACGGCCACCGAGCGCGGCGAACGCAGAATCTCCGTTCCTTTTTCACCCACCAGTTCCACCTCCAGGTCATAACTCCCTGCCGACAGGTCAGCCGGAATCGAGACTGTCCCCTCGCGATGGTAATAGAAGGCGGCTGCTTTATCCTCTGTAAACCCGGCGCGACGTGAAATGACCGCCGGTCCCTGCCGGCGGACGAGTGTCACGCTCTGAATAACCGACCGGTTGCCCTCGAAACGGGCCCGGAACGTTTCGCCAGGAAGGCGCACGGCCGGGCCGCCCAAGATCGGAAAGGTGAATGCGTCCTGGGGAACATCCCGCTCGCGCGAAAGGAAGACCGGCGGCAACGTGCCTTCGGCGCCCGCGGGCACGACGACCCCTTCCGCTCGAAACGTCCGCCATCCCGCCGCCCTCAATTCGAGGGTGTAGCCCGTGCCCGGCGGGAGGCCGGCGAGCCGGCATGCACCCGTGAGGCGATTCCGTACCAAGACATCCCGAATAACCTGTCCCTTGCGGGAAACCACGGCACGCACGTCGACGAGCGCGTCCTGGCGCTCGGCGTTGACGACAAACGCGAGGTCTCCGGAAACCTCTTCGACCGCCCGAAAGCCGCGGATCCTCACGCCTACTCCACCGGCATCGGTTCGATGGATCAGCTTTACGCGGTGCATCTGCGGTCCCGATGCCCGCACGATCGTCACTTCTCCGGCCGCCTCCCGGGGCCGCACCGTGCTCACCTTCGCTCCATCGACAAAGACATCGAGCGCTCCCAGTTCCGGCGGGCCGTAGTTGTTCGGCGGTGTCAGCGTATCGAGGTAGAGCACCAGCGACCGGCCTTCAAAGCTCAACTCGAGCGACGCCCCTTCTTCTACAGAAATCAGCGCCGGTTCGGCCGCGTACCGATGGCTCGACCAACGCCATTCGCCCGCGCGGGTGATTCGCGTGGCATCATTCGCCCGCCAGAAGTCGTCGGCCGCCCGCGCAACGACGAAGATCAGCCCAAATACCCACACCGAGGCCAGCAACCGGGGGTTCATGAAGGCACAGTTGAAGATCGACCGGGAACGGTTGAAAGCGCGAATCCAGAGATCCGGGGCACGTGAACGAGTGTTCACCGGTCGGAGGCTGTATGAAGCCACCGCCGGCAATCGCACACCGAGGGCCTACTTGTGCGACCGCGCGCTCTGTTCGAGTGCCGCGTTGATCATGATCATCTCGCTGACATTCTCGAGTGTGAGGAGCCCCACGACTTGACCGGCACGTGTCACCGCCAAAGTGCTGCAAGGCTTGCCCTGCATCGATTCGACCGTGCCGGTGAGCGGCGCGGAGTCCTCTACTGATTCACACGCGCGGCTCATAGCGTCGGCCACGGTTGCCTGGCGCCGCCCTTCTGCGAGGGCTTTGACGAGATCGTTGCGCCGCAGGATTCCCACGGCCACGCCGTTCTCGAGGACGGGAAAATCCTGTTGGGCACCGGCGAGCAACTCCTGCACGGCCTTGTCGAGCGGATCGTTCGCCGCCAGGGCCCGAAAGTGCGTCATCATCGCATCGCGAACCCGCAGGGAGCCCAGGGCGGACTGCATCTCCACCATTCCCGCCTCGGCCTGGGCACCAAGGTAAACGAAGATGGCGATAAAGATCAGGATTGGGTTGTGGAAGAAGCCGACCACGCCGAACACGATGGCCATTGCTTGACCCACGTTGGCGGCAATGACCGTCGCGCGACGCCGGCCCAGCCGCGCGGCCCTGGCCGCACGCAACACACGGCCGCCCACCATCGGGACCGCCGGGAGCATATTGAACGCGACCAGACAGACA
>JAEUHA010000514.1 GCA_016793535.1 Opitutaceae bacterium
CAGCGCTTCGCCCGCCGCGCTCGTGACGTATCCGGAAAGTCCATTCGCCCAGCGCAACGTGCCGGTCTTCGCCCGCACGTTGCCCTCGGCGGCGGTGCCCTTCATGCGGCGCCGAATCGTGCCGTCGATGCCCGCCACCGGCAGCGAGTCGCGAAAGGCCTTCGCCTCGGCGTGCTTCGCCATGGCGGCGAGCAGCGCGACGGTGGCGTTGGCACTCGCGAGGTTGTTGCGGGACAGCCCCGACCCTTCATCGAACCGCACTTCGTCGGCGGGCAGTCCACTGCTCCGCAGGAACTCGCCCAGCGCGGCCACGCCCAGTTGTTCGGACGTCCGCCACTCCGGCGCGTCCGCCGGCCGCGTCGTCTCCGCCACGTGCGCGAAGATCAGGTCCGTTTCCAGGTTCTGCGACGGCTTCATGAACCCGGCCACGAGCTCGCGCAGCGGCGCCGACGCGACGTCCCCGAGTTTCACCGCTCCGTTGCCGACCGGCGACGCATCCGGCCAGCTCACGGCCCTGGCCTGGCCTTCCACGGAGATGCCGGCCCGGCGCAGCGCTTCCTGCAACGCGGCCGCGAACCAGCGCGCGGGCTGCGGGACGGTCACATCAAGGATCTCCTCGGCGCCGCCCACCGGCAGTTCGCCCAGGACGTAGACCGTTGGCTCCCCCAGCCTTCGCCGGCCCTGCAGCGACCGCGAGCCGCCGGCCGGCCCGGTCACCGTCCGGTTGACCAACACCAGTCCGGTCTGCGGATGCAGCAGTTCAAGCCGGGCCGGCTGGCCTGCGACGGCCGCCGGCGTCACGCGCAGGTCGGCGAAATTCTGTTCGAGCGTCAGAGCGGAGAACTCCGCTCCGTAATCGTCGATCAGATCCTCCGCGACCCAACCGGCGCCATAACCCGGCCCGCGGAAATGAGTCCCATCGGCGACGAGATCGCCCGTGACCCGGCGCACGCCCGCCTGACGGAGGACGGCGACGAACGGGTCGAAGATCTTCCAGAAGTCGCCGCGGCGCGTTGCCGACTTGAAACCCGGGTCGCCGCGTCCGCTCACGATCACATGTCCGGCCACCACCCCCTCGGCGTCGGGCGCGGCCGTCGCGAGCACGGGCGTCTTGATCCGGTAGTCCCCGCCGAGCCGCCCGAGGGCGAGGGCGCCCGTGTAGAGCTTGCTGTTCGAAGCCGGACTCATCAGCCGGCGGGGCTGGTGTTCGTACAACGTGCGCCCGGTCTCGAGCGACACCACCTTCACGCTCCACAGCGCTCCCTCGAAGCGGGGCTGCAGCACGTGCGCGTCGACCTGCGCGCGCAACCCGGCCAGCGTGGCCGCCGGCGGAACCGGCGGCGGTGGCGCGAGGGTGTCGGCCGCATCCGCGAAGCCGGCCGCGAGGAGCAAAAAGAGGAGAGCGATCTTCTGCCGGGAAATGCGCACGAGGCGGGACCGTGACGGCTCCGCCCCACGGCTGCAACCCCTGGGAGCGCGGACGCCCTCGTCCGCTTGGTCGCGCGGAAGCGACCGCGGACGGTCGCGCTACGATGTCGGAGGCGGACGAGGGCGTCCGCGCTCCCAGGTTTAACCCAGCGCGAGGTCGACCCGCTTCACGTCCTTCACCGGCCACTTGCTAACGGTGAGACCTTTCGCGGTGCGCGTGCTGACAGGAATGGTCGCCAGGTCGAATTCGAACTCGCGCACGCGCGCGCCGCTGCGACCGTCGATGAAGATCGTGAGCTTCTTTGGCATCTCCTTCTCGGTCTTGCTGACCTCGAGGTAGATCACCTTCGACCCTTCACTCTTCACCAGCGGGTAGAGCTTGTCGCGCGAAAGGCCGCCGATCTGGAAGCGCTTTGCGAAGGCCTTCCCCGACTCCTTGTCCTGGTAGACCATGGTGTAGAAGTTCGTATCGCCGTCCTTCGGCCACACCGCGACGTGCAGGATGTCGCGCCCCATGAAAACCTTGTCGGCCACCTTGGACACCTTGAGCGAGCCGTCGCGCATGATGCAGAGCGCGCTGTCGAGAATGGTGCACTCCTGCACGAATTCGTGCTGCCGCCAGTTGAGCCCGATGAAGCCGTCCTCGCGGTTGACGTACAGTCGTTGGTTGGCGGATACGACCTCGGACGCGTTGATCTGCTCGATCTCGTCGTACTGCGTGCGGCGCTTGAGGCCCTTGCCGTATTTCTCCTGCAGCATCTCGTACCAGGCGATCGCGTAGCCGGTCAGGTTCCGCAGGTTGGACTTCGTCTCCTTGATGCCCTCCTCGATCTTCTTGATGGCCTCGTCGGCCTGGAAGCGGTTGTAGGCGGAGATCCGCTTGATCCGGATCTCGGTGAGCCGCGTGATGTCGTCGTCGGTCACCTCGCGCCGCAGGTTCTTCACGAACGGCTTCAATCCCTCGCGGATCTCCTCGAGCACGCTTTCCCAGGTCTTCGACTTCTCGATCCGGCGATAGATGCGTTCCTCGATGAAGATGCGCTCCAGCGAGTCCCAGTGCCACTGCTGTTCGAGTTCGCCGAGCTTGATCTCGAGTTCCTGCTTGAGCAGCGCCTTGGTCCGGTCGACGCCGCGCTTGAGAATCTCGCGCACGCCGAGGAATTCCGGCCGGTCCTGGCCGGTCTTCTCGTCGGCCACGATCACGCAGGCCGCCGGCGAGATGTTCTGCTGGCAGCCGGTGAACACGTAGAGCTGCTGGATCACCTGGTCCGGGTCGCTGCCCTGCGGCAGGTGGACGAGGATCTCGACCTGGTCGGCGGTGTTGTCGTCGACGTGCTTGACCTTGATCTTGCCCTTCGCGTTCGCGGCGAGGATCGACTCGATCAGCGATTCCGTCGTCGCCCCGTACGGCAGCTCGGTGATCGCGAGCAGGTACTTCGAACGCTGCTCGATCTTCGCGCGGACCTTCACCTTGCCGCCGCGCTCGCCGTCGTTGTACTCGGAAAAGTCGGCAATGCCGCCGGTCGGAAAATCGGGATAGATGCGGAACGATTTTCCCTGGAGGTGATTGATCGCCGCGCGGCAGAGGTCGTTGAAATTGTGCGGCAGGATCTTCGTCGCGAGTCCGACCGCGATGCCTTCGGCGCCGTCGAGCAGGACGATGGGAAACTTCGCGGGCAGCGTGACGGGCTCGCGCTGGCGGCCATCGTAGCTGAGCTGCCAGGTCGTGGTCTTCGGGTTGAAGAGGACGTCGCGCGCGAAGTTCGTCAGCCGGGCCTCGATGTAGCGCGGCGCCGCCGCCTCGTCGCCCGTGAGCATGTTGCCGAAATTGCCCTGCGGCTCGATCAGGAACGCGCGCTGTCCGATGCCGACGAGCGCGGCGCCGATCGAGGCGTCGCCGTGCGGGTGCAGCGACATGGTGCGGCCGACGATGTTCGCGACCTTGTGAAACCGGCCGTCGTCCATGTCCCACAGCGTGTGCAGAATCCGGCGCTGCACCGGCTTCAACCCGTCGTCGAGGTGCGGCACCGCGCGATCGAGAATGACGTAGCTCGCGTAATCCAGGAACCACGTCCGGTAGTTCTGCGCGAGGGGAGCCGACTCGTCCTGCACCTTGCCACCGCCGCGCCGCGGGGGCGGCGGCACGACCTCCGCCGTCTCCGCGGCCGGCGGAGCGGGGACCACGGGCACCTTCGCCTCGGGCGCGGCCGCCGGTTTCGGGGCCGGCGCGTCGGCAGCGCCGCCCAGCGGCAACTCGGCTTGATCGGAAGGTTTGGACGCTTTGCGTTTGGCCATCGAGGGACGAGAGGAGACGGGTTGGTGCCGCCGGGTAAAGCCTGATTTCGGCACGACGACGAAGCAGGGTGCTTCGTCCACGGGTTGACCTGCCCTCCGGCCAGACTCACACTCTCCACCGTGAACCCCGTCACCCGTACCCTCGACCGCCGCCAGTTCCTCAAGTCCGCGACCGCGTCCGGCGCCGGACTTCTGCTCCTCAAGAGCACCACGCTTTTCGGCGCCGCGACGCCGAGCAAGAAACTGAACGTCGCCCTCATCGGGGTGTGGGGCCGCGGCCTCGCCCACTACAACGCGCTGAAGGGCGAGAACGTCGTGGCGCTTTGCGACGTGAACGAGACGCGGTTCGCCGACGCGCTGAAGGCGTTCCCCGGGGCGAAGACGTACGTCGACTGGAGAAAGTGCCTCGACCACCGGGGACTCGACGCCGTCGTGATCTGCACCGCGGATCACACGCACGCGCACATCGCGATGTGGGCGATGAACCGCAACCTTCATGTCTACTGCGAAAAGCCGATCGGCATGAGCGTCGAGGAGTGCCGGCTGCTGCGCGCGAAATACCTGGAAAAGAAAAACCGGATCGCCACGCAGGCCGGCACGCAGCGGCACGCGCTGCCGAACTTCGCCCGCGTGCGCGAACTCGTGCGCGATGGCGCCGTCGGCGAGTTGAGCGGCGTCTTCGCCTGGGGCAACCGCCAGCTCCGGCGGCCGGGCTACCTGCCCGGCGAGGGCTCGCCGCCGTCGACGTTCCACTACGACCTCTGGATCGGACCGTCGCCCTATCACCCCTACAATCCCGGCTACTTCTCCGGCGGCCCGGGCGCGAATTGCCTCCAGTGGAACATGTATTGGGACTTCGGCACCGGCCAGGTCGGCGACATGGGCAATCACACCATGGACCTGGCGTGGAACGCGATCGACGCCGGCCTGCCGACCGCGGTCGAGGCGAAGGGCGAGGCGTTCAATCCCGATGTGACCCCGGTCGAGCTCACCGCGCATTTCGACCATCCGGCGAACCAGTGGCGGCCGGCGATCCGCGTGAGCTGGTACCAGGGCGGCCACCTGCCGACCGCGCCGAAGAACTACATCGACCTCAACAAGGTCGGGCACGGCGTGATGTTCAAGGGCTCGAAGGGCATCCTGCTCGCCGATTTCAATTCCCGGATGCTCTTCCCCGTCGGCGACGCCGACCTCACCTACTACAAGGTCCGTTCGAAGGACCAGCTCACGCCGCCGGTCGGTGACTTCCAGGAGCAGTTCTACAACGCGTGCAAGACCGACCTGAAGACGTCGTGCAATTTCGACTACAACGGCCTGATGACCGAACAGATGGCGCTCGGCCTCGCGGCCTACCGGGCCGGCAAGCGACTCGACTACGACGGCAAGGCCGGCCGCTTCACCAACGACGCCGCCGCCAACGCCCTGCTCAAGCGCCCCTACCGCGAAGGCTGGCCGATCAACGGCTGAAGCAGGCCGGCGGCGGAAAAGCTTCCATCGTGTAGGCGGGGTGCCCTCACCCCGCGGCGGTTGCCGTCGACGAGACGCGGGGCGAGGGCACCCCGCCTACAGTTCGGTCCCCTGCCCCCTCCGCGCTACATTTTTGCCAGTCTTGCTAGCTAATTGCCATGCGCGGCCACGGACCGTTGCGCGTTGTCTGTCCCTCTGCCCCTTCCCCCGACGCCCATGTCCGTGCCCGCCTCCGCCGCCCAGGATCACGACCTCGTGGTCATCGGCGGCACCCCGGCCGGCATCGTGCTGGCTGTCCGGGCCGCACGCGAAGGGCTGCGCGTGCTGCTCGTCCACCACACCGGGCATCTCGGCGGCATGCTGGCCAACGGGCTCGGCGTGTGGGACACGCGCTACGAACGCAAGCGGGCGCCGTTGTACGACGAAGTGCGCGCCGCGATCTTCGCCCATTATCGCGACACCTACGGCGCGGACTCGCCGCAGTACCGCGATGCGCTGCCCGGCGCGAGCGGACACTCGAACGGCAAGTTCGAACCCCACGTCGCCGAAAGAATCCTCACCGCGCTCGTCGAGCGGGAAAACCGGATCACCGTCGTGCGCCACCACCACCCGGTCGCCGCTGAGCGCGCCGGGACGTTGATCACCGGCGTCACGTTCGCGCGCCTGGACGGACCGGAGCGGTTTCGGGCGGGCGCGCGGATGTTCGCCGACTGTTCCTACGAAGCAGACCTGCTGCCCCTGGCGCGGATTCCGTACCGGGTCGGCCGCGAGTCGCGCGCGGAGTTCGGCGAGCCGCACGCCGGCGAACTCTTCATGCGGCCCAGTGACACTCCGCCGGACGCGGACGCGGCCCGACTCGGCGCGGCCCAGGCGGCGCTGCGCCTGCGGTCGTTCCCCGGCTACCAGGTGCGGCTGCCGGCCGGCACCGGCGCGGCGGACGGCAACGTCCAGGCGATGAACTACCGCGTCATCCTGACCAGCGACCCGGCGCGGCGCCGGCCCATTCCGCCACCGGCCCGGCTCGAGCGCGATTTTCTGCGCACCCTGGAGTTCCGGGCGGAGATCACCGGGATTCCCAATCGCAAGCTCGGCCTGAACCGCCCGCAGCTGCTCGGTCCGCACCACGCGTACGTCGAGGGAGACTGGACCGTGCGCCGCCAGGTGATGGACGCCCACTGGCAGACGGCGCTCGCGCTGCTCTGGTTCAAGCAGCACGATCCGTCCGTATCCGAAATGGAACGACAGCGCTGGCGCGAGTACGGCCTCGCGGGGGACGAGTTCACCGACCATGGCCACCGGCCGTACGAGATCTACGTGCGCGAGGGCCGCCGGCTGCAGGGCCGCGTGATGCTGACCGAGGCCGACACCACCCCGGCCGCCGGCATCGCCCGTCCCCCGCTGCATTCCGACAGCATCGGCTTCACCGAGTGGTATGTCGATGCACACGCCTGCACTCCGCGCCGCGTCGAGGGCAGTCTCGAGGAGGGCAAGGTCATGCTGCACCAGGAGACGTTTCCCGGGCAGGTCCCGCTGCGTGCGCTCCTGCCCGAGGGGGTGGTTAACCTGATCGTCCCGGTCAACCTCAGCGCGACGCACGTCGCGTGGAACACGGTCCGCCTCGAACCCACGTGGATGCACCTGGCCGAGGCGGCGGCGTACGCGGTGGTCCAGGCCCTGCGCGCTGAAGAACCTCTGCCGGAGATCGACCGCCCGCTCCTGCTGCAGACCCTCGCCCGGCGCGGCGTGCAACTGGCGTTCTTCAACGACCTCGAGTCGGCCCCGGACGACGAGACCGCCGCGGCCGCGCAATACTTTTCCACCTTCGGCTTCTTTCCGGACTTCGATGCCCGCCTCGACGCGCCGCTCGACCCGGGCACGGCGCGCGAGTGGCTGCGGGCCGCCGCCGCCGAGTCACCGGTCGATCCGCTCGCCGTCGCGCGCGCGGTGGCCGCGGCGGGCGCACGAGCTGAACCGCCCGTGCGGCGAAACGACTTTTACGGTTCCCACTCCGATGTTGGGGCGATTCCCCTCGCCGACCCGACCCGACCCGACGGCCCAATCACCCGCGCGGAAGCCTTGCGTGCGCTGTGGCGGCTTGTTCGATCACGCCACCCCGTCACCACGCCCCACCGCGGTGCCCCCTGACGCATTCGTTCGCCCTTTCTCCATGATGCCATCGTTGTCCGTGCTCCCTGCAGTCCGCCAGCTCCGGACGGCCCTTGGCACGATCCTGCTGACCTGCGCTGCCGCGGCCTCGACCGGGCTGCCACCCATGCTCGATCTGCCTGGCACCGGAGGCGACCCGATGAAGATCGACTTCACCACGCTGCCCGTCCTGCGCGGCGAATGGGCGATCGTTTCGCACGGGAACAGCCCGTGGCCGTTCCGGAATCACAACTACCTCGCCTGGTTCGAGGGCCGCTACTGGGCGATGTGGAGTCACGGCCTGCGGCAGGAGGATTTTCCGGAGCAGCACGTGCAGTACGCCACGAGTGTGGATGGACTGACCTGGACCGAGTCGAAGCCGATCGTCGGGCCATCGCCGGACCGGGATTTCCGGTACATCGCCCGGGGCTTCTGGACCCACGACGGAAAACTGCTGGCGCTGGCGAGCCACGACGAATCCTATGATGCGACCGGCAGGAAGAAGCTCTTCGGTCCGAGCCTCGAGCTGCGCGCCTACCGCTGGGATTCGATGGCGGAGCGCTGGTTTCCGTTCGGCGTGATGGCAAAGGACACCATCAACAACTTCCCGCCGGTCCAACTCGCCGACGGCAATTGGGCGATGACCCGGCGCGAGCACAACCTCAAGGTCTCGATGCTGCTCGGCGGCGTGAAATCGCCGCTCGAATGGACGGACATCCCGCTCACGATGCCGCCCGGGAGCGATTTCCGCGCGGATGAACCCGTGCTCTCGGTCCTGCCGGACGGGCGCGTGATCGGTCTGTTCCGCGACAACAGCAAGTCGAAGCGGCTCTATCGCGCCCTGTCGGTCGATCACGGCCGGTCCTGGTCGACGCCCGAGAAAACCAATTTCCCCGACGCGACGTCGAAGTTCTTCACCCTGCGCACAACCCGTGGCTACTACGTGCTGGTCTCGAACGCGAGCCCCGCGCCGGACCAGCGCATCCCGCTGTGCCTGTCGGTTTCGGAGAACGGACTCACCTACAACCGTATGGCGCGCCTGCCGGTACCGGCCGCGCCGCAGGATTTCCGCCCGCGCACGGGAGTGCGGAAGGCGGCAGGATTCCAGTATCCGCATGCGATCGAGCATGACGGGCACCTGCAGATCATCTACTCGCGCGACATGAAGACTGTCGAAACACTGCGGATCGCCCTCGATGAAGTCGACCGCCTGCGCCGCACCAACCTGGCCGAAGGAACGAAATGAACCTCGAAATCCGCCTGCTTGATGTGATTGCCGTCGCCGTCTACCTCGCCGGCATGCTCGGACTGGGCGCGTACTTCGCCCGCCGCAGCAGCAGTGCCGAGACGTACTTCGTCGGCCGGCGCGACTACTCCGGCTGGGTGGTCGCCCTGTCGATGCTCGGCACGATCATCAGTTCGACGACCTTTCTCGCGCTCCCGGCGGCGGCGTACGTGTTGGACTGGCGGCAGCTCGCGGTGAACATCCCCGTGCCGCTGCTCGCGGTCGTGGCATCGGTGATCTTCATCCCGTTTTTCCGCCGGGCCGGCCTCACCTCGGCCTTCGAATATCTCGGCGACCGCTTCGGCACGCCCGCGCGCCTTTACGGCACGGTCAGCTTCGTGGTGCTGCAACTGATCCGCGTGGCCCAGGTGCTCTTCCTGGTCTCGCTGCCGCTGCAGTTCCTCACCGGTGCGCCGCTGCCCTGGGTGATTGTCGGCGGCGGCATCTTCGTCGCGCTCTACACCATCGCCGGCGGCATGGAGACCGTGGTGTGGGCGGGCGCCGCCCAGGCGCTGATCATGCTGCTCGGCGGCGCGCTCTGCTTCGTGTTCATCGTCACCGGGCTGCCCGGCGGCCTCGGCCAGGTGATCGAGGTCGGGCAGGCCGACGGCAAATTCGGTTTCGGCAGCCTGGACTGGAACATCCACCAGCGCACGTTCTGGACGGTCTTCATCCTGGGCATCGTCAACTGGCTCAACATCTACTCCGGCGAGCAGACCATGGTGCAGCGCTACGTGTCGGCCGGATCGCTGCGGGAGGCGCGCAAGGCCACGCTGCTGTTCGCCGGCATCGCGTTCCCGATGTGGACGACGTTCTTTTTCATCGGCACGGCGCTCTACGTATTCTTCAAGGTGATACCGGATCCGAACGTGGCGCGGCTCCAGCCCGACCAGGTGCTGCCGTACTTCGTGCTGACGCACATGCCGGCGGGGCTGGCCGGCGTGGTGATCGCGGCGGTGATCGCCGCGGCGATGAGCTCGCTCGACTCAGGCGTGAACTCCATCGCCACGGTGCTGGTCGTCGACGTCCTCAAGCCGCACGTCGCGCGCGGCCGCAGCGACGCCTTCTACCTCGGCGCGGCCCGGCTGATCACGGGAGGTGCGATTCTCTTCATGACGCTCGGCGCGCTGACGTTCTCGCTGATCAAGAAGGAGAGCATGAACGACGTGAGCCTGATCGTCTCGAGCGTGCTCGGCGGCGCCCTGACCGGCCTCTACATGCTCGGCTTCTTCACCCGGCGGGTGGACGGTTTTGCCGTGAACGTCGGCCTCGCCGTCTCGATCGCGTTCAACGTTTACCTCGGACTCGGCCTGCTCGGCTGGCTGCCGGCGGCCATCTCCGTCAAGGTGCACAGCTACTGGGTCGGTTTCCTGATCAACGCGACGTTCATGATCGTGGCGTACGGGGTCGCCTGCGTGCGGCGGCCGGACGCGCGGGACCTGCGCGGGCTCACGGTGTGGACGCCGGACTCGGCGGCCGCCAAGCCGGAGTCACGCTGAGCGGCACCCTGGGAGCGCGGACGCCCTCGTCCGCACTCACTCGTTGCCCAATCCATGCGGACGAGGACGTCCGCGCTCCCAGGGTTCAGAGGCCCAGATCCGACGTGATCTCCTTCGCCACGCGCTCGCCGGAGTCGGTGGCACCGTTGAGATAACCCTGGAAGTCGATGGACGTGTGCTCGCCGCAGAAGTGGGCGTTGCCTTCCTGGGCTCCCTCGATGCCGGCAAAGCGGGTATACTGCCCTACCTTCCAGAACGCGTAACTGCCGCGCACGAACGGATCGCCGCGCCAGAAATCGACGGTCGCACGTCCGTTGAACTGCGCGGACAAGCCGGGAAATACGGGTTCCGCCTGGCCGAGGAAGAGCGCGGCCTGCGACGCGGCTGTGCCCGAGCCGAAGGTGTCGGCGTGGTTGCCGCCCGAATACGCGACCAGGATGCCCGCCGTTCCGGCCTGCGCCCGGCTCACTTCCCAGGTCGCCTGATAGCCGGTGTCGGCGAAGCTGTCGCCGTTGCCGCCGATGTCCGCCCAGTGCCGACGCGAGAACTGCACATTCAGTTTCGAGTTCGAACCCATCCCGAGCTCGGCGATGGCGATGCGCTTGAGGGCGCTGAAACCGGCCGAGGTGATGTCGACCGCCGTGCGCAGCATCGAAAACGGCAGGGCGAAGACGACCTTGTCCGCCGCGACGTCGAACACCTGGGCACCGCTCTGCAACGTGAGCACGTAGCCGCCCGCGGGCGTGACGCGCGCGGCGATGAGCGCGGTCCCGGTGACGATCTGGTTGCCGAGCACGTGGACGAGGGTGGACACAATGCGGTCGTTACCGCCGCGCACGTGATATTTTTCATTCGAAGCGCCAAAGAGCGTGAACTGCCCGGGACTGTTGTAGCCGAGCAGATAGAGCATGCTGAGCGCGCTCTGTTCTTCGCATTCGGCGCCGTACTCGATGTTGTACGCGACATCGAGCAACCGCCCGAGCCGCGACGTGCGGCCGCCGGGCACGGTCTGGTTGATCCAATCGATGATCGAGAGCTGGTCGAGCTGCTGACCGCGCGGGGTCGACTGGCTGTAGAGCGTCGGGTAGCTGGCCTCGGAAAGATCGCGGTGCAACGGCTGCCAGATCGCCTTCACGTCGCGGACGGCGTCCGCATACGAGTACCGCGCGCCCTCGAAGTGGAAGAACGCCTCGGTGCCGTTGGGCTCTGCCCGCAGCACATTGTCGAGCGGCAACCGGAGTTCCTGCGCCAGCTGGCGGATGCTGGTATGGCCCTGGTCGATCAACTCGCCGCCATGTTCGGCAATCTGGCCCGCCGCAAAGTCGCCGCGCCGCGTCCAGCACCGTCCGCCGACCCGCGTGTTCGCCTCGTAGATCGTGGCGTCAATTCCCGCCTGCTTGAGCCGGTACGCGCACGTGAGGCCGGCCAGACCGGCGCCCACCACCACGACCTTGGCGTTTGGGCGCGGCGGCTTGGCCGCGCGGAGCAAAGGCCCGGCCGAGAGGGAGGCTGCCAGCATGCCCGCGCGCTGGACGAATTGGCGGCGGGACTGGGGTCGGGCGGATGTCTGCTCCAGGAGAGCCTCGTGATCCTGACCGCGGGTGGCGGAATCTCCGGCGAGCGCGACCAGACGACGCAAACGCTGAGCCAGTGGGGTATGGGGCATAGGTCAGGAAATATCGGATGTGATTTTCCCGCGCAAGCGCGCGGAACACTTATGAACATCCGTGGATGGCGGACGCCCTCGTCCGCATTCACTCGTTTCCCAATCCATGCGGACGAGGGCGTCCGCGCTCCCAGGGGAAACCTCACTCTCCGCGCAACACCCGCAGCGCGGCGTCCAGGTCCGCGTCGCGCCCGGCACGCAGGTCGGCGAGGCGCCGCCGGACGGTCACATCCGGCTCGACGCCCGCGCCCTCGATCCGCCGGCCTTTCGGCGCGACGTAATCTTCGCGGCTGAGCTGCAGTTCACCGCCGCCAGGCAGGCCGTGGAACCGGCTGGCGAGCACCGCGCCCGCAGTGCGGCGGCCGACGACGGTAGCCCGTCCGTGGTCCTGCAGGACCGCGGCAAAGATCTCCGCCGCGCTGCCGGTGCCGCCATCGACGAGCACGACGACCCGGCCGCGGTACTCCGCGGAGCCGAGCTGCCAGGAGTTCTTCACCTGCCGCGCCCCGCTCCGGGTGATGAACGTGCCGCAGTCCACGGGCCGGTCGAAGAACTCCCCGATGCTGATGCCGAGGGAAAACGTCTCGCCGCCCGGGTTCCAGCGCAGGTCGATCACGACGCCGGGAGCCTGCCGGTGTTTCTTCAACTCGGCGCCCAGCCAGCGCCGGTCCGTGGCGTCGAACTCGTCGAACCGGAGATAGACGAATCCGCCCTCCAGCTCCCGCGCGATCCGCCGCGACGCGGTCGACAGCGGCTTCGCCGCGGCCGACAGGCGGACGGCGCGATCCTCGGCGTCGCGAAATTCCCACGCGACCACTTCCCCATCCTGGGCGCGAAAGCTGAGGGTTTCGCTCAACGGGTGCTGATTGCGGGACAGCACGATCCAGCCGACGCGCACGCCCGCCGCTTCCGCCGGACTGCCCGGCAGGACCTCGCTGACCACCCAGTGCTGCTCGATCCGCGTCATGCTGAACCCGGTCCGGGCGCGCATTTGCCGCCGGCGGTCGTCCGCCTGCTGGGACGTGAGCGCGCGCGTGTGACTGTCGTGCAGCGGCGCGAGCATCGCGTTGAGCACCGCGTAGAGCGCGGTCTCGTCCGGCGCGCCTGCCGCCCGTGGCGCGTAGGTGGCCGCCGCGGCGTTCCAGTCGAGGCCGCCGAGCTTCGGGTCGTAGTGCCGGCGATGGACGAGGTCCCAGACGGCATTGAACACGCGCAGGTTCTCCCGCGCCCGTACCTGCTGCGCGACAGGCAGCGTGTCGACCGGCACCCGCACCGGCGGCACCGTCGCGCAACCCGCCAGCAACGCGAGCGCGGCGGCCAGCGTGAGGGCAAGGTGGATACGCGGGGAACGGCGGGGCATGGGGGGAAGGGAGGAGGCTCCGGACCAGGGAACAGGGAAGCCGCGACGATCGGGACGTGCGGTCTCGCCTGCTTCCGGCATGTCGCGGCCCTCTTGTTATCGCCCAGTGGACTTCAGAATGCGATTCGCCATAAATGGCGGGCGGGGACGCCCGCGCTCCCAGGGAAGGCCGTGGTCCCCGGTGGACACTCAGGCCTCCACGAGATCCTTTTCGATCTTCAGGTTGCCGATGATGAAGTCCTGTCGCTCGGGCGTGTTCTTGCCCATGAAGAACGAGAGGAGTTCGTCGCTATTGTGCAGGTGATTCAGCGACACGGGCTCGAGCCGGATGTTTTCGCCGATGAAGTCCTTGAACTCCCCGGCGGAAATCTCGCCGAGACCCTTGAAGCGCGTGATCTCGTGGCTCGCGCCGAGCTTGCCGATCGCCGCCTGCTTCTCCTCCTCGGAATAGCAGTAGATCGTCTCCTTCTTGTTCCGGACCCGGAAGAGCGGCGTTTCGAGGATGAAGAGGTGGCCGTTGCGGATGAGGTCCGGGAAATACTGCAGGAAAAACGAAATCAGCAGCAGCCGGATGTGCATGCCGTCGACGTCGGCGTCGGTCGCGATGACGATCTTGTTGTAACGCAGCCCGTCGAGGCCCTCCTCGACGTTGAGCGCCGACTGCAGCAGGTGGAATTCCTCGTTCTCGTAGATCACCTTCTTCGAGAGACCGTAGGTGTTGAGCGGCTTGCCCTTCAGGGCGAACACGGCCTGTGTCTGCACGTCGCGCGTGGCCGTGAGCGAACCGGCCGCCGAGTCGCCCTCGACGATGAACAGCGTGCTCTGTTCGGCGCGCTCGTTGCGGTCGCCCAGATGCAGGCGGCAGTCGCGCAGCTTCTTGTTGTGCAGCGACGCCTTCTTCGCGCGCTCGCGGGCGAGGTTGCGGATGCCGGCGAGTTCCTTCCGTTCCCGCTCGCTCTCCTCGATCTTCGTCTTGATGGCGTCGGCGGTCTCCTTGTTCTTGTGCAGGTAGACGTCGAGCGACTGCTGCATGAACTTGCCGACGAAATCCTTCAGGCTCGGTCCGGAGGGCCCGATGTTGGCGGAGCCGAGCTTGGTCTTGGTCTGCGACTCGAACACCGGCTCCATCACGCGCACCGCGATCGCGGCGTCGATCGACTGCCGGATGTCGGCCGAGTCGTACTCCTTCTTGAAGAAGTTGCGGATCGTATCCGTCAGGGCCTCACGGAACGCCGACAGGTGCGTGCCGCCCATCGTGGTGTGCTGGCCGTTGACGAACGAGTAGTACTCCTCGCCGTAATGCGCGCCGTGGGTGAACGCGACCTCGATGTCCTCGCCCTCGAGGTGGATGATCGGGTACAGCGGCTCGCCGCTGAGGTTCTTCTGCAGCAGGTCGCGCAGGCCGTGCTCCGACTTGAACGGCTTGCCGTTGAAGGTGAGCGTGAGCCCCCGGTTGAGGAAGGCGTAGTTCCACAGCATGTCCTCGATGAACTCCGTGCGGAACTTGAAGTCCTTGCCGAAGAGCTGCTCGTCGGGTGTGAACTCGATCAGGGTGCCGTTGCGCTCCTCCGTCTTCGCGACCTTGTGATCCTTGCGCAGCCGGCCCTTCTCGAACTCGACCAGCTTGGTCTGGCCCTCACGAAAGGCCTGTGCCCGGTACTCGAGCGAGAGGGCGTTGACCGCCTTCTGGCCGACGCCGTTCAGACCGACGGATTTCTGGAAGGTCTCGCTGTCGTATTTCGCACCGGTGTTGATGATCGAAACGCAGTCGATCAGCTTGCCCAGCGGAATGCCGCGGCCGTAATCCCGCACCCGGAGCGTGCGCTCGGTGAGCTCAACCTCGATCTTGCGGCCGTGGCCCATCGTGAATTCGTCGATGCAGTTGTCGATCGTCTCCTTGAGCAGCACATAGATGCCGTCCTCGGCATGCGTTCCGTTGCCGAGCCGGCCGATGTACATGCCGGGACGCAGCCGGATGTGCTCGAGCGAGGAGAGAGTCTTGATGCTGGCTTCCGTGTAGGCTTGGGCCATGGGAGGGATGCGAGGGGGGACGGTGGATCGGACGGTTGGCCGAGACAGTCGGGCCGCGGCCGGACCTGACAAGCGGAAATTCGCCGCGCCGGCCCGGTCACCCCCGATCACGTAAATTCAGTTCTCGCCCGCACCTCCCCCCTGCTTGCAGGTCTGACTCCCTCCTTTCACCCTTCCTCCCGCCATGCGCTTTTCCATCCGACCCAAGACCGGCTTCGTCCTCGTCGGCGTGATCTCGTTCTTCGTCCTGATCTACTTCGTCGTGATCCTCTTTTTCGGCAACCTGGTGCGGCAGGGGGTCAATCGGATCGGTCCAACCGTCCTGCAGGCTCCGGTCAACCTCGAGGAGGCGACGATGGCGCCCTTCTCCGGCTTGGGTACGCTGACGGATCTGCGCATCGGCAATCCCGCGGGCTGGAGCGACGCCGACGCGCTGCGCATCTCGCGGATACAGATCCAGGTGAAGCCGTTCTCGCTGTTCGACGATCCGGTGGAGATCAACGAACTGGAGATCGAGGAGATCGCGATCCACTACGAGACGAAGATCATCGCGAGCAACATCAGCGACCTGCTCAAGAACGCCGAAAAGTCCCTCGGCCTGAACGGGCCCGAGACCAAGACGCCCGACGGCAAGCCGATCCGGCTGATCGTGAGGAAATTCGTGCTGCGTGGCGGCACCGTGACGCTCTCGGCCGGGGGCCAGAACCTGGTCATTTCCATGCCCGAGATCCTGCTCGTCGACCTCGGCGTGAAGGAAGGCGGCCTCACCCCGCCGCAACTGGGTTTCGCGATCCTGCGCAGCATCACCGCCAACGTGGTGTCCGCCGCCACGAAAGCGTTGGGCCCGTTGAGCGGCGCCACCGGCGCCGCCGCCGCCGAAGGGGCGCGGCAGATCGGCGATGCGATCAAGGGCTTCCTGGAGGGCGCAAAAAAGAAGGAATGATCCGCGCCGGCCGGGATGTGCCCGAAGGGCGAGCGCGCCGCTGTGCCGGACAGCGCGGTTCATCCGTTGACGACCACGGGCCGTCGCTGTCCGCTGTCGTCCATGCACGTCACCTACTACCTCGAGGTCCTCTCGTCCTGGTGCACCTGGGTTGAACCCGTCTGGGCCGAGCTCAAGCAGCGCTATGCCGGTCGCGCGACGTTCGAATGGCGGATCGCATTGATGAGTCCGGCGAGCTTTCCGCGGTCGCGCGCCCAGTGTGACTGGTTCTACCGCCGCAGCGGCGGCACCGTGATGCACTCGCCGTTCATGCTGCACTCGGGTTGGCTCGAGCCGGAGCGCGAAGGGCGCTACGAGGCCCCCAACCTCGTGGCGGAAGCGGCCCGCGACTTCGGCTTCGAAGGCGACGAGATCCGCCTCGCGCTCGCGCGGGCGGCGTTGCGCGAAGGGCGGAAGATCGGCGACCTCGCTACCGCGGTGTCCGTCGCGGTCGAGGCCGGCGGCCGCCGGCTCAGGGCGAAAGCGCTCCGCGCCGCCGCGACGTCGAAGACGGTGCGGGACCGGGTCGACGCCAGCACGCAGGCGTTCCTTTCGCATCAGATCAACCAGCGGCCGGCGTTCGTGCTGACGGATGCGATCGGCGACAAGGCCGTCTTCTCCGGCCTCGTGCGCCTGGAACCGCTCGCCGCGACGATCGACGCCATGCTGGCCGATACCGCGGCCTACGCGGCGCACGCCGTGCACCACGGCAAGCCGCCGGCGGCGTGAGGGGCGCGCGGTGAACGCTGTGCGTTGAGAGCTGAGGGAGAAATTCGCATCAACCGTCCAAGGGTCGGCTCGCCCCCCAGGACTCGGTCACACAACTTTCCACGCTCCGCGCACACCTCAGCGTTTCCACTCCCATGCTGCCCCGCCGCCTCATTTCGCATGCCCAGGGTTACCTCGCCCTTGGCCTGGCTGCGGAGGCGGAGGCCGCGTTGAACCGCCTCGTCGGACCGGACGCAGCACGGCCGGAAGTGGCCGCGCTCCGGCTGGCGGCGCTGCAAGGCCAGGAAAAGTGGCCCGAGGTGCGCGCGCTCGCTGCGACCTTGGTCCAGGCCAGTCCGGAGGACGCGGGACTGTGGATCACATGGGCCTACGCCACGCGACGCGCGGAGTCTCTGGACGCTGCGGAGCTCATCCTGCGCGACGCCGAACAACTGCACCCGGCGGATGCGACGATCCAGTTCAACCTGGGCTGCTACGCCTGCCAGCGCGGTGACCTGGCGCTCGCCCGAAGCCGGGTCGACCGCGCGATCGCCCTCGACCGCACGTACGCCGATCTCGCCGCCACCGATCCCGATCTGGCAGCGTTGCGGACTTAGGCCCGATCCGCTTTCCCCGTGCGAGCGCGGTCGTCCCGGTACTCCGGCGCATCCTGGCATCCTGCCGCCGTCGTCGGGAAGGCAATCGCTTGCGACGATCGCGGGGGATCTGGCATCGAGCATCTGCAATCTGGAATCCGGGGATTTCAGTCAGATCCCGATCTCCGCCGCCGATCGCAACGAAACCCGGTGGTTCGAGAATCCGAGCTTCCCGATTTTCGATGCTCGATGGCAGATTTCCGCGCTCACTCGCTCGCGCCGCCGCCGCCCGGGGCAGCCGGGTAAACTTGTCTGACAGTCCTGCGCGGACCTTTTCCGCTGGCGAGTCCCTCCGGCAGGCGCCATGAAAACCGCTCCCCCGCGCATGCCCGCTCCCCTGCTCGATCTCCGCCACGTCGCCAAATCTTTCGGCGGCGCCCGGGCCCTGCGCGGGGTGGATTTCGACCTGCACGCGGGCGAGGTGCATGCCCTGCTCGGCGAGAACGGCGCGGGCAAGAGCACGTTGATCAAGATTGTCACCGGGGCACATCAACCGGATGGCGGCGTGCTCACGGTTGCGGGCGAAGTGGTCTCCGCACTTACTCCCTCCGCCGCGCACCGGCTCGGCATCGCCTGCATCTACCAGCAGCCGGCGCTGTTTCCCGATCTCACCGTGGCGGAGAACATCGCACTGCGCCTCGAGCCCGGGACGAGCGTGCGCCGGGTCGACTGGACCGCCCGCCGCGAGCGCGCCCGCGCGCTGTTGCAGCGCATCGGCGCGGCCATCGCCCCGGACACCGAGGTCCGCAGCCTGTCGATGCCGGAACAACAGCTCGTGGAGATTGCGTGCGCCCTGGGTGCCGGCGCGCGGATCGTGATCATGGACGAGCCGACCGCGTCGCTGACTCAGCAGGAGCAGCACCGGCTCTTCGGCATCGTGCGGGAGCTGCGGCAGAGCGGGGTCGGTGTCATCTATATTTCGCACCGCCTCGAGGAGATCTTCGCCCTCGCCGACCGGGTGACCGTCCTGCGCGATGGCGAGAGCGTCGGCACGTTTCCCGTCGCCGGGATGACCGAGGCGAACCTGATCCGCCTGATGGTCGGCCGGGAAATGACGCAGATCTATCCACCGGCGGAAACCGCGCCGGGCAACGTCGTCCTCAAGCTCAACGGTGTCGGCTGCTCCCAGTCCGGCGTGCGCGACGTGACGTTCGAAGTCCGCGCGGGCGAGATCTTCGGTCTCGCCGGCCTCGTCGGCGCGGGCCGGACGGAACTCGCGCGGATCCTGTTCGGGCTGACGCCCGCCGACGCCGGCACGGTGCGGCTCCATGGCGAGGTGATCGCACCCGCTTCGCCGCAGGAAGCCGTGGCGCGCGGCATCGCGTACGTCCCCGAGGACCGGCGACGGCACGGTGTGGTGCTCGAGCTTCCCGTCGAGGAGAACATGACCATGGCGGTGCACCGCGCGTTGTTTCGCGGCGGCTGGCTGCGTTTCGGCGCCGAGCGCACCCTCGCCCTCGACTACATCCGCGACCTGGCGGTGAAGTGCGCCGGCCCCACCGCGCCCGCCGGCAGCCTGTCGGGTGGCAACCAGCAGAAGGTCGCGCTCGCGCGGTGGCTCGCGACCCGGCCGCGGGTGCTGATCCTCGACGAGCCGACGCAGGGCGTGGACGTCGGCGCGAAAAGCGAGATCCACAAGATCGTGCGCCGCCTCGCCGGCGAGGGCCTCGCCGTGATCCTGATCTCGAGCGACCTGCCCGAAGTGATCGGCATGAGCGACCGCATTGGCGTGATGCGCGGCGGCACGCTCACGGCGATCCTGCCCGGGAACGCCGACGCGCACGCGGTGATGGCCGCGGCGCTCGGCCAGCAGGAGAAGGGAGCCGCATGAAGTGCCGAGCCGGAGTTCCCTCCCTTGTAGGCGGGGTGCCCTCCTTTGTAGGCGGGGTGCCCCCACCCCGCGGCCTGGCGCGGTCGAAGGCGATCACACGCGGGGTGAGGGCACCCCGCCTACATCCGGAACCCCGGGCCCAGGGATCCGCATGAGCCGGTATTTTCGTGAACTCTCCGTGGCAGCCGCGCTGCTGCTCGTGCTTGCGGCGCTGGCGGTATTCGCACCCGGTTTTTTCCAGCCGCAGCCGCTGCTCTCGCTCGTCACGCGCGAGGCGCCGACGCTCGTCGTGGCCTGCGGCATGGCGCTCGTCATTCTCTGTCGCCAGATCGACATCTCGGTCGGCTCGCAATTCGCGGTCTGCAGCGTCAGCGCCGGCCTGCTCGCGGCGCAGAACTGGCCGACGCCGCTCGTCGCGCTGGCCGCCGTTACGCTGGGCGCCGCGCTCGGGGCGATCAACGGCGGGCTGGTCGCCGGGCTGCGCCTGCCCTCGATCGTCGTCACGCTCGCGACCATGGTCACCTGGCGCGAAGCGCTCCGCTGGCAGCGGCAGGGGGCGTTCGTGAACCTGCCGGACCGCCTGCAGTGGCTCGGTCTCCCGCAGAGCGCCGGCCAGTGGCTGCTGGTGGCGGCGGCCCTGCTGGTCCTGGTCGTATCGGCGCTGGCCCTACGCCACCTCGCCGCCGGCCGGTTCGTGTACGCGGTCGGCACGGACGCCGAGGCCGCGCGGCTCGCGGGCATCCGGCCGCAGCTCGTCACGTTCAATGCCTTCGTCCTGCTCGGCGCCCTCACCGGCCTCGCCGCGATGATGAACGTCGTGCAGTCGCCCCAGGTCGACCCGAAGTCGGGCACCGGCCTCGAGCTGAAGACCATCGCGGCCGTCGTCGTCGGCGGCGTCGCGATCTCCGGCGGCCGCGGCAGCCTGTGGGGCGTGTTCGCGGGCCTGCTGCTGCTGGCGTGCATCGCCCCTGCGCTGACGCACCTGCGCGTGGAGCCCTACTGGGAGAAGGCGATCCAGGGCGCGATCATCCTGCTCGCCGTCGTGGCGGACGGCGTGCGCAGCCGGAAGGGACGGACATGAATTCTTCCCATACCGATTCGAGCTTCCGGGAGCGCGGACGCCCTCGTCCGCCTTTGGACGATTG
>JAEUHA010000516.1 GCA_016793535.1 Opitutaceae bacterium
GAAGGCGTGTTGCCGCGGAGTGAGGGCACCCCGCCTACATACAATGCGAAGAGCGGCAGGGCAGGCCGCCCACCTCAAAGCGCTGTCCGCTCGACATGCCTCCGGCGGTGCCGAGACTGGGCGTCATGGTCGCAAAACCGCCCCAGTTTTTCCTCCTTGCCGCGCTGCTGGTTTTTCTCGCGGGCCTCTCCGCCTCCGCCGCCACTCCCGCCCGCCCCAACGTCGTCCTCATCCTCCTCGACAACCTCGGCCGCGAGTGGTTCGGCGCGTATGGGAGCGAGGAGAACTGCACGCCCAATATCGACCGGCTCGCCCGCACCGGCGTCCTGGCCGAGAACTGCTACGCGTCGCCGGTCTGCGGCCCGAGCCGTACCGTGCTGCTGACCGGTCGCTATCCGCATTCGACCGGTTTCCGGCTGCACCACGATGCCGCGCTGTACAGTGGCGGCGGGCTCGATCCGAAACGGGAGGTCATCTTCCCGCGGCTCTTTCGCGACGCGGGTTACGCGACGGCGATCGCCGGCAAATGGCAGATCAACCATCTCTACGACGAACCCGGCGTGCTCACGCAGCATGGCTTCGACGAACAGCTCGTGTGGCCCGGCAGCGTCGATCCCAACAAGGTGAAGGGGGACGACATGAAGCGCTACTGGGACGCGGTGCGGCGCGAGGACATCGAGGAGACGGTCGCGTTCATCCAGCACATCGAGAGCCGCTACTGGGATCCCGTCTTCCTGCGCAACGGCCGGCGCGAGGAACTGAAGGGGAAGTTCGGCCCGGACGTGGCGCAGGAGTTCGCCTTCGACTTCGTTCGGCGGCACCGTGACCGGCCGTTTCTCCTGTACTACCCGATGGTGCTCACGCATGGGCACACGTTCACGTTCCCCGTCGTGCCGACGCCGTTGAACATGGATCCCAACCGGCCGCACCGCGACATGTACGCCGACATGCTGCGTTACGCCGACAAGCTGATCGGCGACCTGGTGGCCGAACTCGAGCGGCTCGGCCTGCGCGACAACACGATCCTCGTGGTCGCGAGCGACAACGGCACCGAGAAGAGGTTCAGCGCACGGCGCGGCGGACGCATGGTGGCGGGCGGCCTGTACAACCTGACGGAGGCGGGCGGCAACATCGCGCTGCTTTTCAACGCCCCGAAACTCGTGCCGGGCGGGCGCACGCTGCCGCTGACCGACTTCACGGACCTGTATCCAACCTTATGTGACTTTGCCGGCATTCCGCTCGCGCCCCGGCACCGGCCGGACGGCGTGTCGCTCGCGCCGTTCCTGCGCGGCGCACCGGGGGCCGTCGCGCCGCGCGAGTGGATCCTCAACGAGTATCACACCACGCGCGTCGTGCGCGACCGGCAGTTCAAGCTCTACAACGACGGG
>JAEUHA010000561.1 GCA_016793535.1 Opitutaceae bacterium
CGCGCGCGACGACGGCGCCGAGGATCGGGGCGAGCTGCGCGATCGTGGACGCGTTGACGTCCCAGGCGGTGGCGAGCATTTCGTTGGCGCGGGCGTAGTAGGCGGCGGAGAGGGAGGGCATGGGTGGTGGCGAGGGAAGGATTCAGGGAATGAGGGAGCAGGGAACGAAGGGAAAGCGGGAAACGGCGCGCGCGAATCCACCGGCCGCACGCGGGCCTTGCGGCGGCGCCGCCGGGTTTTACGGTCGCGGCCATGATTCGCGGCATCGATCACCTGAACATCGTCGTGACCGACCTGGAGCGGTCGGTGCGCTTCTACACCGGGCTGCTGGGCTTCCGGCAGACGGCGGAAGTGCACCTCGAGGGGGACTGGATCGGCCGGATCGTCGGACTGGAGGGAGTGAAGGCGCGGGCGGTCTTCATCGAACCCCCGGGCGGCGGGCCGCGCATCGAACTGCTGCAGTACATCACGCCGGCCGGGACCGCGCTGCCGGCGAATTCCCGGGCGAATACCCTCGGGTTGCGGCACCTCGCGTTTCGCGTGGAGGATATTGCGGCGATGGCGGCGACGCTGCGGGCGGCGGGCGTGACGCTGTTCAGCGACCCCGTGCGCGTCCCGGCCGGCGTGGTGAAGTTCGCCGCCGGCGACAAGACCCTGGTCTACTTTCTCGATCCCGATGGCGTGATCCTCGAGCTCGCGGAGTACCGGTGAGGGCGCGTGGGCCTGAAAGACTTGAAACCTGACCCGTTCTCGGCGCTTGCTGTTCGCCAGCATGAAAATCACAGCGTCGCTCGTCGCGGTCGGTTTGGGTCTTCTCGTGGGGTCCGGCGCTCGCGCCGAGGTCCCGCAGTTCCGGGATCTGTTCAACGGCCGCGACCTCACGGGCTGGGTCAACGTGAACACGGCGCCCGACACCTGGAGCGTGCGCGATGGCATCCTGATGTGCACCGGCAAGCCGATCGGCGTCATGCGGACCGAAAAGCAGTACGAGAATTTCGTCCTCCACGTGGAGTGGATGCACCTCGAGGCCGGCGGCAATTCCGGCGTGTTCATCTGGAGTGATCCGGCGCCCGCCGCGGGCAAGACGCTGCCGAAGGGCATGGAAGTGCAGATGCTCGAACTCGACTGGCCGAATATCAACCGCGAGAAGGACGGCCGGCCGCGTCACCTGGGCTACGTCTCCGGCGAACTCTTCGGCGCCAACGGGCTCACCGCCACGCCCGACAATCCGCGGGGCACGCGCAGCATGAGTTTCGAGATGCGCTGCAAGGGCAAGGGCGAGTGGAACACGTACGTCGTCGTGTGCGTCGACGGCGTCATCAAGCTTTCGATCAACGGCAAGTTCGTGAACGGCATGATCAACGCGTCCCAGCGCAAAGGATACATCTGCCTCGAGTCCGAGGGCGCGCCGATCCACTTCCGGAACATCAAGATCATGGAGCTGCCCTCGGGCCGCGCCACGCCGGAGCAAACCGCCCCGCTGGCCGCGAAGTAGCCGCCGCGTCCGTCCCTGGCTCCCTCCTGCAGGCGGGGTGCCCTCACCCCGCGCCCGTACGGTTTACGCCTTCCCCAGAGCGCGCCGCACGCCGGCAACCACCTCGTCGCGTTCCGCGGCGGTCAATTCCGGGAACACCGGCACGCTGATCACCTCGGTGGCGAGCTGTTCGGCCACCGGAAGCGAGACGCGCGGCAGGTGGGCGAAACACTCCTGCTGGTGCAGCGGCACCGGATAGTAGACTTCCGTGCCGATGCCGGCGGCGGTGAGCTGCTGGCGGAGGGCGTCGCGCCGGCCCGGGCCGGCGACGCGCAGCGTGAACTGGTTCCAGATGTGGTCGTTGCCGGCGGCGGCGGTGGGCAGCGTGACGCCGGGCAGACCCGCGAGCTGCTGGGTGTAGAATGCGGCATTGCGCTGGCGGGCGGCACAGTACGCGGGCAGGTGCGGAAGCTTCGCGCGCAGCAGCGCGCATTGCAGGGCGTCGAGCCGGAAATTGCCGCCCACCTTCTTGTGGTAGTACTTCGGCTTGGAGCCGTGGGTGCGGAGCAGCCGGACGTTCTCCGCCAGGTCGTCGCGGTTCGTGGTGACCAGTCCGCCGTCGCCGAAGCCGCCCAGATTCTTCGAGGGAAAGAAACTGTACGTGCCGAACTCGCCGATCGTGCCGCACGGACGGCCGTGGTGGCGGGCACCCAGGGCCTGCGCGGTGTCCTCGATGACGGCGAGCCCATGCGCCTTCGCCAGCGCCAGCACGGGCGTCAGGTCGGCGGACTGGCCGAAGAGATGCACCGGCATGATCGCGCGCGTCCGGGGCGTGATCCGGCGCGCGACGTCCTCGGCGTCGAGGTTGAACGTTGCCGCGAGGGAGTCGGCGAAAACCGGAATCGCCCCGAGCCGCGCGATGCAGCCGGCGGTGGCGAAGAAGGTGAACGACGGACAGATCACTTCGTCGCCCGGCTTGAGATCGAGCGCCATCAGCGCGACCAGAATCGCGTCGGTGCCGGACGACACGGAGATCGCGTGCTTCGCGCCGAGGAACGCGGCGCACTCGCGCTCGAACGCATCGACTTCGCTCCCGAGGATGAAGTGGCCGGAGCGCAGCACGCGTTCGAAGGCGGCGGTGAGCTCGGCGTGGAGCGCGGAGTTCTGGCGGTTGAGGTCGAGGAGCGGGACGGCCATGGCGAAGGGGAGGGAAGGGCGGGATTCCCCTGCCCGCAAGACTCAGGTCGCGTGAAAGGTCCGATAACTCTGCTGCCCGGTCGCGAGGGCGGGGGGAAGCGGAGCCTCCTCGTCGAGGTCGAGACAGCGCAGGGTGCCGGGAGTCGTTTCGCGATAGCGGAGCTTGCTCTCCGGACACGTGTAGACGCCGTCGCGGGGATTCCGCAGCGGGTGCCCGTGCCGGCTCACCCAGCCGCGCTGGCGTCCGGGCACGCCCACCATCAGGGCGTAGTCGGGCACGTCGCGGGTGACCACGGTGCCGGCGGCGACGAGGCAGTAGCGCCCGAGCGTGACCCCGCACACGATCGTGGCGTTCGCGCCGACCGTGGCGCCGCGCCGGATCAGCGTGGTCTCATAGACGCCCCGCCGCACGATCTGTGAGCGCGGATTGGATACGTTGGTGAGCACGCAGGACGGCCCGAGGAAGACGTCGTCCTCGATCGTCGTCCCGCTGTAGACGGAGACGTTGTTCTGGATCTTGACGTTCCGGCCGATGCGCACGCCGGACGCGATCATCACGTTCTGCCCGAGGTTGCAGTGCTCGCCGAGCTCGGCGTGTTCGCAGATATGGGAGAAATGCCAGATGCGCGTGCCCGCGCCGATCGTGCACGGCGAGTCAATGACGGCGGAGGGATGGGCCTGGTATGCGGCGGACATGAGTGGGAAAAGAGATCAGCGGAGAGTGGCCCACGGAACACACGGAGCCCACGGAAAAATGACCAGGCAGTGACGGGCGCTGTGCCTTGATGCAGCAGGGGTCCGTTTCCGTGTAATCCGTGTGTTCCGTGGGCAACCTAGCAAACGGATTCCACCGGGGTGCGCACGCCGCCGTTCTCCATCGAGCGGCGGCAAGCATCGAGCACCGCGACAACGCGCAAGCCACTCAATCCGTCCGTGAGCGACGGCTCGCGGGTGGCGACGGCCCGGAGAAACGCCGCGCATTCGAGGCGCAGCGGCTCGGCCGGAGTGAGGGGCAGGTATTGCACGGGACCCTTCTGCAGGACGGGCTGGCCGTCCTGCCAGGTCACCTGCTGGTCGAAGAACGCGAGTTTGTAGTCGGGATTGGCGTCATCGAACACCGCCATGCCGCGGTCGCCGACGACGACGAGCTTCTGCTCCTTCATCGGGTGCAGCCAGCTGTTGAGCAGGTGCGCGTCGACGCCGCCCGCGAAATGCAGCATCGACACGGCGAAGTCCGCCCGCGGCGTGCCGAGGGCGTGCGTACCGTGGCAGGTGACGGCGGCCGGCAGTTCGCCGGTGAGACGCAGGATCAGGGCGACGTCGTGGGGCGCGAGGCTCCAGAGCGCGTCCTCCTCCATGCGCACGAGCCCGAAGCCGAGCCGGTGCGAGTGGAGCCGGAGAATTTTCCCCAAACGTCCCGCCGCGACCCAATCGCGCAAGGTGAGGAATGACGGGTGATACTCGAGCAGATGGCCGACGTGGAGGATCCGCCGGGTGGCGGCGGCGCGGTCGACGAGGGCGCGGCAATCGGCGATCGTGAGCGCCATCGGTTTCTCCACGAGGACGTCCTTGCCGGCGTCGAGCGCCTGCAGCCCGAGCGTGGCGTGCGTGACGGCCGGCGTGGCGAGCACCACGGCGTCGATGTCGCGGCGGACGAGCACGGCGGAGAAATCCTCGAGGACGTCGGCGCCCGGCGCCAGTTCGCGGGCGGCCGCGCGCCCGCCCGGAGTCGGGTCGACGACGGCGGCCAGTGCGCCGAGCGCCTGGAAATTGCGGACGACATTGCGACCCCAGTAGCCGCAGCCGATGACGGCGACGCGCGGGGAGGACGAGGGCTTCATGGCGGCGGGAGCGTGCAAGGGAGGGAGAGTGGAGCCCCACAACGGCGTCTGACAAATCTCCTCCACGCCCCCTTGGCCGCGCGGCGGAAGATTTACGCTGTTTTGCCGGGTGCGGGGACCGGGTGTCCGGGCCGGTGGCCGGGCGGGCGGGGCGCTGGGTCCCGCGGTGCATTGCCTTCGCGCGGGCGGTGGCTCACGGTGCGCGCGTGTCCACGCCGGTGCCCCCGCTGCTCTCGATCGTGATCGTCGCGTACAAGTCGCGCGACGAGATCGGCCCGTGCCTGGCCTCGCTGCCGGAGGCGATCGAAGGCGGGCGGGTGGAGGTCTGCGTGGTGGACAACTCGCCGGGCGACGGTGCCGGGGAGCTGATCCGGCGGGAGTATCCGCGGGTCGACTACGTGGCGGCCCCGGAGAACCTCGGTTTCGGCCGGGCGAACAACCGCGGCTACGCCCGCACCACCGGGGAGTTCGTGCTGTTCCTGAATCCGGATACGGTGGCCAATGCGCCGGCGCTCGCGCATTGCGTGCGCCGGCTGCGGGCGGATGCGCGGATCGGCCTGATCTCGCCGCAGCTGGTCCAGGCCGACGGCGCCATGGATCTGGCGTGCCGGCGGTCGATCCCGACCCTCTGGGACGGCTTTTGCCGGGCGAGCGGGCTGGCGGCGGCGTTTCCACGCGCGTCCTGGTTTGCCGGATACAACCTGACCCACCTGCCCGTGGAGGGCACGTACGAGGTCGGCGCGATCAACGGCGCCTTCCTGCTCGCCCCGCGGCGCGTCCTGCGCGCGGTGGCGCCCGACGGCGCGGTGTTCGACGAGCGGTTCTTCATGTACGGCGACGACCTCGACCTCTGCATCCGCGTCGGCCGCGGTGGCTGGCGGATCGTGTACGACGGCGCGGTGCGGATCATCCACCTGAAGGGCATGAGCGTCGCGCGCGATTTCGACCGGATGTCGCAGGCGATCTTCGACGCCAACCGCGACGTGTACCTGAAGCATTTCAACCCCCGCAATTCCGCTCTCGTGCGCTGGAAGTACCAGCTCGCCTTCGGCGCGTGGAAGCGGGTTGCACGCTGGAAGGCGCGCGTGCGTGGGTATCGGCGGGTGAGACCGGTTTGAGGCGAGAGGCGAGAGGCTGGAGGCGAGAGGGGGTTATGGGTCATGGGTGATGGGTCATGGGTGAAAATTCTCAGGAGGAGCCATCCGCTTCCCTTTCGCCGCTTCGAATTACCTATAACCCATAACCTATAACCCATGACCTATAACCCATGACCTATGACCCATGACCTATGACCCCTCGCCTCTAGCCTCTCACCTCTCGCCTCTAGCCTCTAGCCTTCTAATTAGTACGCATTCTTCCACCGCACGAACGTCAGCGCGATGATCTGCAGGTCGAGCCAGAGCGACCAGTTCTCGATGTAGTAGATATCGTGTTGAATCCGGCGGGCGATGGAGCTCTCCCCGCGCAGGCCGTTGACCTGGGCCCAGCCGCTCATGCCGGGTTTGGCGAGGTGGCGGGGGAGGTAGTGCGGAATCTCCGCGGAAAGCCGGTCGACGTGGTACGGCCGCTCGGGTCGCGGCCCGACCAGGCTCATGTCGCCGCGGATCACGTTCCAGAACTGGGGCAGCTCGTCGAGGTTCCACCGCCGCATGAAGGCGCCGATGCGGAGCAGCCGTTCGTCGCCGCGGGCGGTGCTCTGGCGTTCGCCGTCGCGCGCCGCGGCTTCGGGCACCATGCTGCGCAGTTTCCAGAGCGTGAACGGCCGGTGTCCCGCGCCGACGCGGGTCTGGGCAAAGAACACCGGGCCGCCGGGCGACTCGCGTTTGATCAGCAGCGCGAGCAGCGCGATGACCGGCGCGGACAGGAGCAGGCCGACGGTGGCGCCCGCGAGGTCGAGCGCCCGCTTGAGGATGCGGTTGAAGAGCTTGTTGATCGCGAGGTCCTCCACGCCGAGCACCGGCAGCCGGCCGATGGTGTGCAGCCGCAGGCCGCTGAGGAAAATCTGGAACGACGACGGAATCACCTTCCACTCCACGTAGGCGCGCTCGCAGTCCTCGACCACGCGCAGCAATTGCTCGCGCGGCAGGTCGGTGCGCGCGGCGATCAGGATGTCGAGCTGGTGGCGCGCGAGGAGCTCGGGCAGCTGGTCGATCGCGCCCAGCGCGTCCGGCGGGGCGGTTTCGTC
Organism: Opitutaceae bacterium; assembly: GCA_016793535.1. Lineage (GTDB taxonomy): Bacteria > Verrucomicrobiota > Verrucomicrobiia > Opitutales > Opitutaceae > ER46. The sequence continues at coordinate 6,698 of JAEUHA010000561.1, forward strand.
GGGCAGGGTGATGAACCCACAAAACTGATACGGGTGGGCGGGCTGCGCCGCGAGCTCGGCGCCGAGCGCGCGCGCCTCGTCGTTCCAGCCCAGGATGCCGACGCGCTGCCGGATCCGGTGGCTCCACGCCGGTCGCACCAGCGCCGCGTAGAATGCACTGCGCCAGACGAACATCACCCCGATGATCGAGAGGTAGGCGAGCGGGACGAAGAGGCGGGAGATCGGCGGCTCGAACTTCAGCACCACGGCGAGGGCGAGGTAGCCGGCGAGCCAGAGCGTCGTGCCCTTGATGATGAGCGCCATGCCCTGGAACTTCCGCAGCAGCAGCCGCTCCTCGTAGAGGTTCAGCTGCGCGTAGCCGGCGATCAGGAACAGCACGCCGAGCAGCAGCAGCGGCACGTAGTCGGCGAACACCGCATTCGGAACGTCGATACCGAAGCGGCTGAGCGGGGTCTTGTACCGCAGCCAGAAGCCGAGCGCCAGGCCCGCGAACGCGAACACCGCATCCCCGACCACCAGCCAGGCGGGGAGGATGATTCGGCGCAGTCGGCTGGAACCCGTGCGGCTCATGCGGACGCTCTCATCGCGGATCAGCCGGCAGCAAGGCGAGCAGGAAACGCCCGGGCAGCCAGCCCTTGGCGGGGAAAAGTCCGGCGGCGAGGTCCGTCGTGACCCGGTTCTCCTGCACGATGTGAACATCCACCAGCGGCGGGCCCTCGGGGTGCAGCGCCAGCACGCCGTAACCCGGGCGCTGGCGCCGATACGTGCGGACGAGCGCGGCGTCGTCGCCGGCCGGGGCGACGAGGAACGTGCGGAAATCGGTGCGCACCTGCCGGGCCCGCCGGGCCAGGGCGGCGGCAAAACCGGCGTCACCACCTGCCGCCGCCAGGAACGCCTCCGGCGCCCCTTGGGCACTCCAGGCCGCGTACGCGGCCGCCCAGGGCGCGGCGTTGTGGTTGAGCGGTTGCCCGGCGAGGAGGACGGGGAGTTCGGCGGCGAAGCGGGCGGACGCGGCGTTGAAGCCGGGGCGCAACGCCTCGATCGGCACCGGTTCGCCCCACCACCAGCGCGCCCAGGCACCGACCACCGCCGCCGGCGGGTGCCGTGGTCCCAGTTCGTTGAATACGCGGCCGGCCTCCGCCTGCACCGCCGGCCGCAGGGCGGCGAGGGCGGTCAGTTCCCACGCCGGTGACGTGGCGCTGCGGGGATCGTTGACCCATTCGAGGGCGAAGGCGCGCACGGCGTCGTCGCGCCGGCCCGCCGCCTCGAGGGCCAGGCCGAGCCCGAAGTAGACGCCGCCCTTGTCGGGCACGAGCCGGGCCGCGCGCCGGAAATGTCCCGCGGCCGCGGCCGGTTCGCCGAGGTCGAGTTGCAGCCACCCCAGATTGAAGTGGGCGAATTCCTCGTGCACGCCCGCCGCCAGCGAGCGCTCCAGCCGGGTCGCGGCGTCGCGGGCGAGCGCGGCCTGGCGCGCGGCATCGGGCGTGGCTCCGCGCGCTTCCAGCAGCCAGGCGGCGGCGCGGTGGGCAAAATAGGGATCGTGGGGCGCGGCGCTGGCCGCGGCGTCCAACGCGCGCAGATAACCGGCGCCGTCTCCTCCGCCGAGCGCGGTCAGGGCCGCGTCGTAGGCGCGGCGCGCCCGCAGGTCCGTCCAGGTGGCGGGGCCGGCGGACACCGTCAGCGCGACGAGCGCCACCCCGGCCGCGAGGCGGACGCGCGGCGAGAACGGCCGCGGCGCGGACGCGGGCCGGACCGAGGCCGAGAGCAGGGCCAGGCTCGCCGCGGCCGTGGCCGCGAACAGGGGTACGTCGAGCTGGTGGTCCGTCAGGGCGACGATTCCGTAGCCCAGCAGGCTGCCACTGGCGGCCCAGGTGAACGCCGTCCGGGGAGCGCGGCACACGGCGGCGACGGTGCCCGCCAGGAGCAGTACCATCGCGACCGCGCCCCACGCTCCCAGCGTCGCCCAGAGTTGGGCGGGCGTGTTGTGCAGTTGCAGGACGTTCTCCGGGCTGCCCTCGAGCCCGGCACGGACGCGCGGGTAGGCGAGAGGCACCGAGCCGGGCCCCCAGCCGGTGAGCGGACGCTGCGCGCCGAGCTGCCAGCCGGCGTCGAGCATCGCGAGCCGCTGCGCGTTGCTCTCGCGGGCCGATTCGCCCCACTGCCGCTGGAGCACGAGCTCGCGCAGCCGCGGATTCGTCAGGATCACGATGGCTCCGACCGTCAGCACACCGGCGGCGAGCAGCAGCTTCTTCGGCCGCGACCAGGCCGCGCTGAACCACAGCCCGACGGTGCCCGCCGCCCCCACGCCGCCGAGCGCGAGCACGGCGCCGCGGCTGCTCGTCGACGCCACGACGACGACGGCCGCCGCGATGGCCGCCAGCCACAGCAGCCGGGCCGCGCCCCGGGTGATCCAGGCTTGCAGGCTGATCCACGGCAGGAAGAGCACCATCGCGCCGCCGGTGTAGGTCGAGTGGCCGAAAGGCACCGTGTTGCGATCGCCCCACGGCAGCGGCCAGGCACCGCGCGACCACAGCAACAGACTCACGCCGGCGAGCAGGGCCCCCGCGGCGGCGAGGGTCCGCGCGGCGGCGTGACGACGGCACTCGGCGGGGGAATCCACGGCCGACCACGCGTGGTGCAGCCAAAGGTACAACGCGACCCCGCCGAGCGTGGGCCAGATCCGCGGCAGGCTCGCGGCGGAGAACGGGCTGAGCCAGGCGGAAACGACGCCGCCCACGGCCAGCACCAGCGCGCCCGCGAGCAGCGGCGGCGGTGGCAGGCGCCAGGGTGCGCTCCGGCCCAGGCCGGCCAGCACACCCACCACCGGCACCAGCGCGAGTCCGGTCACGAGGCCGGCGAGCGGCCAGCCGTGCAGGCGCGTGGCCGACGGATGGGCGAGCGTGACTGCGGAAAGGGCGAGGAGGCCGAGGGCCGAGGGGAAGCGCAGCAGGACGCCGGAGGGCGCGGGATCAATCGCCGTGACGGGCCGGACAGCGGCGGAGTCGGAGTCGGCGGGGCGCGGCATCGAAGGGCCAGCAGAGACGCGAGCGCGCGCCCGTGCAAGTCCGCCCCGGGGAGTTGTTTGGGGCGCGTTGATTTTGGCGGTTTGTTGACCGGCGGGTGAACCGGATGCCGGGGGCTGGTCTTGACGGTGCGGCGCGCGGAGGGGCAGGCTGGGGCGATGTCCGTGGAAAAGCCGGTGCCGAAGAAGAAAATCCCGATCCTCAAGCTGGCGATCGTCGGCGTCGTGCTGGGTGTGGCCGGCGTTCTGGTCCTGCGGGAGATCGGCGTGACGCGGCTCGTGGCGCTGTTCGACCAGTTTGTCGGCGTCATTCGCGACATGGGCCCGTGGGTGTTCTTCTCGGCCATGACCATTCTTCCCGCGATGGGTGCGCCGCTGATGGCGTTCAACCTGGTGGCGGGCGAGGCGTTCGCGCCGCAGATGACGATGCCGGGTGTGATCGTCACGGTGGCCGCGGCGATCGCGGCCAACCTGGCGCTGACGTACTGGCTCGCGCGCTACGCGTTGCGTCCGCTGCTGACGCGGCTGGTGGAACGCTACGGCTACACGGTGCCGCGGGTCACCCGGCAGAACGCCCTGACGGTGACGCTGCTGGTCCGGCTCACGCCCGGCCCGCCGTATTTCCTCCAGGGATACCTGTTGGGCCTGGCCGAGGTGCCGCTGCGGCTGTTCATGATCGTCTCCTGGCTCGCGGTCGTGCCGCTGGCGACGTCGGCCGTGATCCTGGGCAAGGCGGCGCGGGAGGGGCACCTGGGGAAGATCGGTGCCGTGCTCGGGGTGATGGTCGCGGTGGTCGTCGTGGTCCAGATCGTGCGCCGAAAG
>JAEUHA010000572.1 GCA_016793535.1 Opitutaceae bacterium
CCTTGCGTGCCGAGCAGTTTCCGGCCGGCCTCGACATCGCCGGCGGGCAGGCTGTGTTCCGACCGCGCGTCCGCCTGCGCGAGCAATGCCGGCAGGGTGTCGGTCGCCACGCCGTAGACCGGCATCTTCGTCTGCAGATACGGCCGCACGCGCGCCGTGCCCTTGAGCGCGCGCGCAAGCCAGTCGGGCTGCAGTTTGCGGCCGGCATCCGTGAGCGGCGGCGGGTAGCGGCCGGTATCGCCGAGACCGTGATCGCCGTGGAAGTACGCCTTGCGCGCCGCGTCGGGTCCGCCGCGGCCGTCGCGTTCGTGGCACGCCGCGCAATTCAACGCCTCGAGCGTCAGCGCCGCGCGCGGCCCCGGTTCGAGCGGCCGGTCGCGTTCCGCGAGAAACGCCTGGAGCGCCCGGCGCTGGCCCGCGCTGAGTGCGTAGCGCGGCACGCCCGCGGCAGGTTGGTCACTGAGACAACCGCCGGTCGTGCCGCTAAGCGGTACGGGCTGGACCGCGACATTCGCGGGCAGGTCGTGACAGGCCGCGCAGCGCAGGGCCGCCACGATGCCGCGGCCGCGTTCCGCGCGTGACTTGTCGGGCGCGAAGGGGGCGAGTTTCGGCACCGCCTCGCCATCGCTGCCCTTCAGGCCCAGCAGGTAGCTCGCGATGTCGAGCGCGTCCTGTTCCTCCAGTTCGACGCGCGGCATCCGGCCGTCGGGGCGAACCTTCAGCGGGTCGCGGATGAACTCGGCCAGCGTGCCGAGCACGTATTTCTCCGTCAGCACCGGCAGGGCCGTGGCGCGATGGGTGAACTCCGCCGCCGGGGGCCGGCCCTCGGGCGGGGCGTAGTCGTCGCGGGGCGCGTGACACGCCACGCAGCCGCGCGTGTGATACAGGTCGCGGCCGCGGTCGGCGTTGATGTGCCGCATGAGTTTCGGCTTCGCCGTGCTCTTCGGCGTCAGCGTGCCCAGGTAATGCACGACGTCGGCCACGTCCGCCGCCGGTCGTCCCGCCAGCAGGTGCGGCATCGTCGTGCCCGCGTGCACGCGCGCCGGCTCCGCGATGAACGTCTGCAACCACTCGGCCCGGGCGCGGGTCGTGACCGTCTTCAGGTCGGCGCCGCGGCGAGCGGGCAGGCCCGTTTCGCCGCCATGGCAGTTGACGCAGCCAAGTTCGTTGTAGAGCAGGCGACCGCCCGCGGCGTCCGGCTGCGCGGCGTGAAAACGTTCGTAGCCGGTGACGACCGGCTCGGCCCGTGACCCCACGGCCGCGAACAGCGCCAACCCGGCGATGACGGTTCTCCCGTTCATCCCGCGACCTCCCGCAGGCACTGTTCCACGTAGGCTCGCGAGCGGTTGATGGCGCCGGTGATCTCGGCGACGGTCGGCAGGATCGGGACACCGCGCGGCGTCGGGTGCATGAAGATTTCGACGTAGCCGGTGAAGCGAATATCGCGGAGCGCTTTCACGACCGGCCGGTAATCGAGCGCGCCGTAGCCGGGCAGCTGCTGCAGTTCGATTTCCTTCGCGACCTTCTGCCGGATGCCGTCGGAGTGCTCCTGGAAATACATGAACGGAATCTGCTTCGCCCCGAGGTCGCGGATCAACGACGGGAGCTGCTCGATCCACGCGTGCAGGTGATGGGGCGCGAGCGCGACCCCGAGGTGGGCGGACCGATTGAACTCCGCGAAATAGCGCAGCGAATCCGGAGGGTGGAGCAGGGAATTGCTGTGATTCTCGATCGCAATGGTCACGCCGTTCTCCTCCGCGGCGGCGACGTGCGGCTTCATGCGCTCAATGAAGCCACGGATCGCGGACTTGAGTTCCGCCGCCGGGAGCCCTCTCGGACCGCCGCTGCCGGTGACGATGATGCCGCCGCCAAACTTCTTCATCCACTTCATCTCGTCTCCGAGTCCCAGCGGCCCGAGCGGATAACGCGTGCTCACCCCCAGCTTCACGCGGTGTTTCGCGAGCAACGCGGCGAACGCGTCGTCGCCCATCGCCGTGATCTGCTCGCGCTGGTTGCCGTGCACCTTGCACCAGATGTCGATCGCCTCGGAGCCGGTCTTCGCCACCTCGGGGAGGATGACGTCGAGCGGCATCTCGCCGTACAAGGCCGACGCCAGGAGGTAGCGCAGTCGAAACGGTTCGCGCTGCGCCGCACGGCCGAGGACCGGCGCGGCCGCCGCTACGGCGAGCGTCTGGAGAAAATGACGGCGGGGGTGCATGGGGAGGGGCGCCCCATTGTCGGCGCGTCCCGGACCGGCGTGCAAGACTCCGTCAACGTGAGTGGTGGGTCAGTTCGACTGCGGGAGGGGCTTTACGCCCCGACTTGTCGGGGAATAAACCCCCTCCCACAGCTCCGGGAGGAAAACTGACCCACCACCTCAACGTGCAACGGGACTTCGTTGGGGCGTGTCTGCAATCGACAGGGAAACCCGATCTTGAAAACCCGGCCCAGGTTCCACGGCAGGTCGGGCTCGACAACCACGTTGCACGCGGCAAAGGCCTTCTCTCGCATTTCAACCCCACCGGCTCCCCGGCCCACTCATGTTCGCACGCGACGGCATCCCATGGCGAACCCTGTTCCACCTGGCGCAGGGGCTCATCGGCGCCGCGTTCGCTTCACCCCTGCCGGCGGCGCCGAGTTTTGTCCCGGACATCCGGCCGATTCTCGAGGCCCACTGCGTCAAATGTCACGGCGCCGAGAAACAGAAGAGCGGCTACCGGCTCGACGTGAAATCGATCGCCCTCACCGGCGGCGAGGGCAGCGCCCCGAACATCCTACCGGGCCAGGGCGCCGCGAGTCCGCTGCTCAAGTATATCAAGGGCGAGGTCGAGGACATGCGCATGCCGCCCGAGGGCGAGGCGCTCAGTGCGGCGGACGTGGCAAAGATCCAGGCGTGGATCGACGCCGGGGCCGAGTGGCCCGATTCCGCGAGCGCCGTCGTGGCAGATCCGCTCGACTGGTGGTCGCTGCGGCCGATCGCGGCCGTGTCGCCGCCGCCGGCGGCGCCCCATCCCATCGATGCCTTCATCCGCGCCAAGCTGGCCGCGAACGGGCTGACCCCGACGCCCGCGGCCGATGCCCGCACGCTGATCCGCCGGTTGTACTTCGATCTCACGGGGCTGCCGCCGACGCCGGAGGAGATCGAGGCGTTTGCCGCGGACACCGCGCCGGACGCCTACAGCCGGCTCGTGGACCGATTGCTCGCGTCGCCCCGCTATGGCGAACGGTGGGCGCGGCACTGGCTGGACGTCGTGCACTACGGCGACACGCACGGCTACGACAAGGACAAGCTCCGGCCCAACGCCTGGCCGTACCGCGACTACGTGATCCGTTCGCTCAACGCCGACAAGCCGTACGCCCGCTTCGTGCAGGAGCAGATCGCCGGCGACGTGCTCTTTCCTGAAACGGCCGACGGCATCGAGGCGCTCGGGTTCATCTCCGCCGGGCCGTGGGACTTCATCGGCCACGCCGAGGTGCCGGAGTCGAAAATCGACGGCAAGCTCGCCCGCCATCTGGACCGCGACGACATGGTGGCCAACGCCATCGGGACGTTCTCGAGCCTCACGGTGCACTGCGCCCAGTGTCACCACCACAAGTTCGACCCGATCCCGCAGGAGGATTACTATCGCCTGCAGGCGGTGTTCGCCGCGCTCGATCGCACGGACCGCCCGTATTACCGCGACGACGCCCGCAACGCGCGCTTCCAGCAGCTCAAGCGGGAGCAGCGCGAGACGGAAGCCGCGCTCGCCGCGCTCGAGGCGCCGCTGCGCGCCCGGGTCGGCGACAGCTACTCCGCGCTCCGCCGCCGGCTCGACGCTCCGCTGCTCAACGACCCGGCGAACCCGGGCAAGCCCAGTCCGAGTTTCGGCTACCACAGCGCGCTCTCGTCCACGCCGGACGTCACCCAGTGGGTGCAAGTGGACCTCGGCGAGTCGGTCGACATCGATCGCGTGTGGCTGCTGCCCTGTCACGACGACTTCAACGGCATCGGCGCCGGCTTCGGCTTTCCGGTGCGCTTCAAGGTCGAGGTGAGCGACGACCCGACGTTCCAGCGCGGCGTCACGCTGCTGTGGATACGTTACGACGTCACGTTCATGGCCGACTTCCCCAATCCCGGCCTCACGCCGTTCTCGACCGGCGGCAGCAAGGACGACGGCATCGTCGGCCGCCACGTGCGCGTGACCGTCACCAAGCTCGCCCCGCGGAAGGACGACTACATGTTCGCGCTGGCCGAGCTGCGTGTGACCGACCGCGCCGGACGGAACGTCGCCCTTGGCCGGCCCGTGACGGCCTCGGACAGCATCGAGCGCGCACCCCGCTGGCAGAAATCCAACCTCACCGACGGCGTCGCGCCCGCCGCGCTTTCCGCGGACGAACGCCGGTCGCTCGAGCGCGAGATCGACGCCGTGCTGCTGGGTGCCGCCGACGAACCCACGCGGACGCGCCGCGCCGAGCTGCGGGCGCAGTCGGCCCGGATCGCCGCGGAACTGAAGACATTTCCCAAGCCCGACCTCGTCTATGCCGGCGGCATCCATACCGGCAGCGGGACCTTCAAGGGCACCGGCGCGGAGGGCGGTCGCCCGCGGCCGATTCACGTGCTGGCGCGCGGCCAGGTGACGCACCCGGGCCGGCCGGTCGAGCCCGGCACGCTGTCGGCCCTGACCTTCGCACCCGCGCGCTTCGACCTGCCGCCCGACGCCCCCGAGGGCGAACGTCGCGCCGCCCTCGCGCGCTGGCTCACCGAACCGAAGAATCCGCTCACCTGGCGGAGCCTCGTGAACCGCGTGTGGCAGTATCACTTTGGTCGTGGACTCGTGGATACGCCCAACGACTTCGGCCGGAACGGCGCGACGCCCTCGCACCCGGAGCTGCTCGACTGGCTCGCGGCGGAGTTCCGCGACCGCGGCGGCTCGTTGAAGTCGCTCCACCGGCTGATCGTCTCGAGCGAGACCTACCGGCAGGCGTCGACCGGCCAGGCCGCAGCCGAGAAAATCGACTCCGGCAACACGCTTCTCTGGCGGCAAAACCGCCGCCGGCTCGAGGCCGAGGCGCTGCGCGACGCCGTGCTCGCCGTCAGCGGCAAACTCGACCTCACGCCCGGCGGACCGGGCTGGCAGGACTTCGTGATCGAGCGGCCCGAGCATTCGCCGCACTTCAAGTACGAGCTCGCGAATCCCGACGATCCGAAGACCTGGCGCCGCTCGATCTACCGCTTCATCGTGCGCTCGCAGACCCACCCGTGGATGACCTCGATGGATTGCGCCGATCCCTCGATGCGCGTCGACAAGCGCAACGAAAGCCTCTCGCCGCTGCAGGCGCTGGCGATGCTCAACAACGGCTTCATCGTCACCCAGGCGCAGCATCTCGCCGCGCGCGTGCAGCGGGAGCAGCCGGATCTCGGCGCCCAGGTGAGTCGCGCCCACGCCCTCGCGCTCGGCCGCGCGCCGGACTCCACGACGCGCGCCCGGCTGGTCGCGTTTGCCGAGGCCGAGGGTTTGCCGGCGCTCTGCCGGCTGCTGCTCAACCTGAACGAGTTCACGTTCGTCGACTGAACCATGCGCAACGACTCGCCGTTTCATCGTCCGATGGCGTCGCGGCCGATTTCCCGCCGCGACTTCCTCTGGCAGTCCGGCGGCGGACTCGGCGGACTCGCGCTCGCCGCGATGCTTGGTCAGGATCGCGCGCTGGCGGCGGACGGCGCAGGCCCCGCGTCGCGGCCGCTGCATCATCCCGCGAAGGCGAAACGCGTCGTGCAGTTCTTCATGGCCGGCGCCGCCAGCCATATCGATCTCTTCGATTTCAAGCCGGAGCTGATCAAGCGGCACGGGCAGCCGAGTGACTTCGGCGAGCCGGTCGAGGCGTTTCAGAACGGACTCGGGCCGTGGCTCCGGCCGGTCTGGGATTTCAAGCCCTACGGACAGAGCGGCAAGATGCTCAGCGACATCGTCGCGCCGCTCGGCGCCGTCGTCGACGACCTCGCCTTCGTACACAACATGGTCGGCAAGTCCGGCGTGCATAGCGCCGCCACGCTACTGCAGTCGACCGGCTTCCAGTTGCCCGGCTTCCCCGGCGCCGGCTGCTGGGTGAGCTACGGACTCGGCTCGCTGAACGACAACCTGCCGACGTTCGTCGTGCTGCCCGACCACCGCGGCTTCGCGTCGAACGGCGTGAAGAACTGGGACTCCGCGTTCCTGCCGTCGCAGCACAGCGGAACGATCATCTTCCCCGGGACCGACACGCCCATCGCCGACCTGCATCCGCATCCGTCGGGCAAATACATTACGCCCCCTGGCGAAGCCGCGGCCCACCGGTTGATGGCGGACCTGAACCGGCAGCACGCCGGTTCGCGCGCCGGCGACCAGCGGCTCGACGCCCGCATCCGCAGCTACGAACTCGCCGCGCGGATGCAGCTCGCCGCGCCCGAGGCGCTCGACCTCAAGTCCGAGCCCGCGCACGTCCTGAAACACTACGGCCTCGAAGGCGGCCCGCAGGCCTGGCCCAAGGAGATCACCGCCGCGGAGGAGACGTTTCACTTTGCGCAGAAGTGCCTGGCCGCCCGCCGCCTGCTCGAGCGCGGCGTGCGTTTCGTCCAGATCTGGAGCGGCAACGACAACAGCTTCCCGCGCCGCAACTGGGACTCGCACGAGGACGTCCAGCGCGACCACGGCCCGCTCGCCCTCGGCATGGCGCGCGGCGCCGCGGCGTTCATCCAGGATCTCAAGCAGCGCGGGCTGCTCGACGACACGATCATCCTTTGGACGACGGAGTTCGGCCGCATGCCCTCGTCGCAGGGCGGCAAGGGCCGCGACCACAACCCGTACGTGTTCACCAACTGGCTCTGCGGCGGCGGTATCAAGGGCGGCATTACGCACGGCGAGAGCGACGTGTGGGGCTACAAGCCGCTCGACCGCTCCAAGCCGACGCACGTGTACGACATCCACGCGACGATCCTGCACCTGCTCGGCCTCGACCACACGAAGCTCACCTTCCGCCACAACGGCATCGACCGCCGGCTGACCGACGTGCACGGGCATGTCCTCAAACCGCTCCTCGCCTAGGCGACGGTTCCCCTTTACCGTCATCTTCCTGCCCCGCCCTCCCCTGTACCCCATGACCGCCAACCTCCGTCCGCTACCCTCCCGTTTGCCCGCCTGGCTATACGCCGTCTGCCTGACCCTCGCCGCGATCGTCTCCGCCGCCGACACCGGCCGCATCACCGGCCAGGTCAGCAACGGCGCCACCCGCGCCCTGCTCGAGGGCGCGGCGGTCGAGATCACGCCCCTCGGCCGGCGCACGCTCACCGACAACCTCGGCCGGTTCACGTTCGACCAGCTCCCGGCCGGCGCGTACCCCGTGAGCGTCACGTACATCGGCCTGAACCGCGAGGAGCGGCTCGTCCCGGTCGCCGCGGGGCAGCAGGTAAGCGCGAACTTCGACCTCGGTTCCGACGTCTACCGGCTCGAGCAGTTCAGCGTCGTCGGCGAACGCGAGGGCAATGCCGCCGCGCTCACCGCGCAGCGCAACGCCGACAGCGTGAAGAGCGTCGTCGCGCTCGACGCATACGGCAACCTGTCCAACAGCGAGGCGGGCGAGTTGCTCATCCGGCTGCCCGGCATCGCGGGCTCGCTCAACGGCGAAGGCGTGGTGAGCGAGGTCATGGTGCGCGGGACCAACCACACGCTCAACTCCGTCACGGTCGACGGCAACAAGATGGCCAGCTCGGGCGGCATGAACCGGAATTTCCGCACCAACAGCATCCCGGGCGCGTTCTTCGACACGATCGAAGTCACGAAGGCGGCGACGCCCGACCTCGACGCGGACTCGCTCGGCGGGAACATCAACATGAAGACCCGCTCGCCGCTCAGCATGAAGGAAAAGCGGCGCATGATCTACCGGTTCGGCGCCAAGTGGGCCCCGCCGTTCTACGATCACAATCCGGCCACGCGGAACCACTCGATCCACCCGATGACGTCGTTCAGCTACCAGGAGGTCTTCGATGCGTTCGGCGGCGACCGCAACTTGGGCGTCACGTTCAGCCTTTTCTACAGCGAGAATGCGGTGTCGGCGATCCAGATGACGCAGGACTACGCATTCGTCACCACGAGCCCGGCGTACGTGTGGGACTACCGTTCCGCCGACATCTACAACAACCGGATGAACAAGAGCGCGACGCTCAAGCTCGACTACAAGTTCAACCCGACCTTCCGCGTCTTTCTCAACGGCATCTACAACGACGCGCACGAGCGCTCGTTCGAGTACCTGCGCACGCGCGCCTACACCTCGCGGACCGTCGCCACGCTCAATGCCGCCGGCCAGCCCACGGGCAACAACGCGATCCTGCCCGACTACACCGACAAGATCACGCGCGTGCGGCCGGTGGCGGCGTCGAACTTCGAGCTGCAGACCGACGGCAACCGGTTCGAGGATTCCCAGCGCCAGGTGCACGCCGGCGCCGAGCACACCTACACGCGGCTCACGCTCGACTACGATGCGGCGTACTCGGAAAGCCTCGTGCGGCAGAACGACGGCCACAACAGCCGGAAGATCGGCTCCGGCGGCTTCTTCCGCACCTGGCTGACGGGCGTGGGCTGGACCCTCGACAAGACCGCCGACGAGATGCGGCCGATATTCACGCAGACCGGCGGGCCGAGCATCTTCGACCTGCGGAACTACACGAATAGCGAGCTCAACAAGCGCGACAACGAGCGCAACGGCACGCTGGAGAGTCTCTCCGCCAACGCCCGCTACCGTTTCGACGCGCGCGGCGCCAACTACCTCAAGGGCGGGCTGCGGTTTCGCCGCCAGACCGCCGAGGAAGTCGGCGGCGACCGCCGCTGGCAGTACGCCGGGCCCGACGGCGTGCTCGGCGTCAATCCCGCCACGGGCCGGAACGACGCCGACCTCAGCATCTTCCAGTTCAAGGACGTGCAGACGACCGAGAGCCAGCGCAACGGCCCCATCCCGTATACGCATGTCGGATACGTCGCCGAGCACGTGAAGGAGAATCCCACCCACTGGTTCGCCGACCGTTATTACGACGAATCGCGCAAGTACCTCGGCACGCGCCGGGTGGTCGAGGACGTCTCGTCGGCGTACCTGATGGGCGGCACGCGCTGGCGCCAGCTGCGCGCGGTGGCCGGGGTGCGGTTTGAGGAGACGGAGGTGACGGGCCGCGGCTTCGTCCGCGCCCGCACGCTCGCGACGGCCGCGGCGATTCCGGATCCGGTGCAGCGCGCGCAGGCCGACTACGCGAACTTCCGCCGCATCTCGGGCAAATACAGCCAGACGTTCCCGGGCGCGTACCTGACGTACAACTTCTCGCGCACCTTCCTGGCCCGGGCGAACTGGTCGAACAGCATCGGCCGGCCGCCCTTCGCCAACCTCGTGCCGCGCGAGGATGTGAACGACCAGACGCAGACGCTGACCGTGGGCAACCCGGCGCTGAAACCGCAGTTCGCCGAGAACATCGACTTCACGCTCGAGTACTATTTCGAGCCGGTCGGCGCGTTCTCCGTCGGCGTGTTCCAGAAGAAGCTGAAGGATTTCATCGTCACGCTCGGTGGCGAGACCGTGCCCAACGGCCCCGACAACGGCTTCGGTGGCAGCTACGGCGGCTACAACCTGATCACCGACCGCAATGCCGGCACGGCGACGATCCAGGGCATCGAGCTGAGTTTCCAGCAGCAGCTCACCTTCCTTCCGGGCGTGCTGAAGCGCATGAGCGTGTTCGCCAACTACACCCGGCTTACGACGGAGGGTGACTACGGCTCGACCGGGCCGCGCACGACGAACCTCGTGCCGAACTTCGTGCCGACCACGGCGAATGCCGGACTGAGTTTCCCGTGGAAGAAAGTGCGCGCGCGGCTGCTCGTGAACTACACCGGCGAGTACCTCGTCGGCTACTCCACCGACCTCTCACGCCTGCGCTACAAGTTCGACCGCACAGCGGTGAACCTGAACCTGAGCTACGTCTTCTCGCCAAAGCTCGAAGTCTACTGCGACCTGCAGAACATGTTCAACGCGCACCAGGAATGGTACTACTACCAACCCAGCCGCAAGCAGAGCGACTTCGACAACGGCGCGTTCGTGAACTTCGGGATCAGCGGACGGTTCTGATGCTGCGTCCGCCGGATGCCAGCAGTTGAAAGTTGGTGGGTGAGAGTTGAAAGACCCACCACGCGACGAACAACCAGAGGGCAGACGGAAGGCGAATGTCCTCTGGGTGCGGGCTGCCCGCTCCAGCGATTCCAGCGCGCGTCCGCGGCGGCACGTCTTCCACCCCTCCGCTTTGAACGTTCAACGGCCTGAACCCGACCCATACCAGACGCCCCAAGCTCTTGGGCTTAACCGCGGATCACGCGGATTACGCAGATATCAAAAGTATCCGCGCCATCAGCGACATCCGCGGTCAATAGGGTTGGGCGGCAGTCGGTGAAGGTTACAAAACAAAGTCCGCGTGGTATCAGGCCGACCCGGGCACGTGCGTCCGCAGCCACTCCAGGTACGCGCGTGCCTTGGCGTCGAGGTTCTCTATCCCGCCGCCGCCGGCGAGCGGTGAACACATTTCAAACACCGCGAGGCCGTTGAAGCCGCCGTCCTGCAGGCCGCGGAAAAACCCCGGGTAATCGATGCAGCCGGTGCCGAAGGTCACGGCGCGCACCCAGTCGGGCGACTGCCGCTCGTAGTTCACGAACTCGGGCCGGTAACGAAAGCGCGGGACGCGCACGTAGTCCGCGTTGGTCGTGATCACGGCATGCGGCGCCGCGCGCTTGGCGGCCTCGTAGACGTTCTCACCCCGCAGCGCCGGCGACCAGGCGTCGAAGCCCAGCTTGCAGTTGGGCCGGCCGATTTCGCCGAGCAGGTCGAGCAGGGAGTTCGTGTCGAGCCCGATGTCGTGATGGTTCTGCAGCGCGAGGGTGACGCCCAGCGGCGCGATCCGGTCGCACATCTCGCGGACCGTGGTGACGACCCGCTGCCAGCGGGCCTGGATGTCGTCCCGGTCGTCCTCGTAGGCGGTGAAGATCCGGACGACGCCGGCGCCGAGCCGGGCCGCCAGCCGGGCGAGCGACTCGACGTAGGCGATCTGCATTTCGAGGAACGGCACCTCGCTCGCCGAGTGCGGGGCGAGGTTGGTGTAGCCGCCGATCACCGCGCAGGTGACCCGCGCGTCGCGCAGCGCCTTTTCGAGCGCGGCCAGTTTTTCGTCATTCTGGTCGAGTGGCGACAGATGCGGCCGCTTCGCCATCAGCATGACGGAGGAAAACCC
The DNA here is from genome assembly GCA_016793535.1 of Opitutaceae bacterium. Lineage (GTDB taxonomy): Bacteria > Verrucomicrobiota > Verrucomicrobiia > Opitutales > Opitutaceae > ER46. Next base: position 11,267 of record JAEUHA010000572.1, read on the forward strand.
GAGCCGCCCGGCGCGCGCGACGAAGTCGGGCAGCTCAAGCTTCGCCTGGCCCCAGAGGCCGGCGTAACTCACGGAGAAAAGACACGATTTCATGACGGGGGAGAACGCGTGATCACGAGGCGCAGGGCACCAGTTCCGACAAATCCACCTCGCCCGGCACGCCGAACGGGGCCGCGTTGACCGTGCCGAGGGCGAGGCGGCCGCCGCGGATGTCGAGCCGCGGGCTGCCCGAGGGCATCCGGACATACAGGTCGGGGTGCGCCTCGATCGCGTGCCGCTGCAGGCCGCGGGGAAACTGTTCGAGGCCGGTGAAGTAGTGGTGGCCGTTGCGCTCCACGGTCGTCACCCCGAGCGCCGCCTGCGCCGCCAGGTCCTGCAGCGTGGAGAGGGGGCCCACGTTGCAGAGATCCTCGCCACACAGCACGGCCGGCACGCCGCGGGCCCGGGCCCGCGCGAGCAGCCCGGCGTTGGCCACGCCCTTGAACACGCCCTTGCAGTTCTTGTGGCTCGTCCCGGCGTAACCCAGCGCGAGCGCGGTCGGGACGCTGGCGAGGTCGGCATCGCTTTCGTCGATGACGATGGGGGGCCGGTCGGGCCAGGCACGCGCCAGTTCGCCGATCGCCGGAGACAGCGCCGTGCTGCGATGCCACGGTTGCTCCACGTAGAGCAGGTGCGGCCAGAACGACCGCAGGGCCGGCATCGCCAGCAGAGCCCGGTAGTAGTCGGCGAACGAGCCGACCTCGTAGAAGCTCTCGTTGCCATCGAGCGAGAACGCAAAATCCCCGCCGCACTCCGCCTGGATCACCGCCGCCATCCGCAGGAGCCGGTCGCGGTCTCGCGCCGCCTCGCCGTTCACCTTGATCTTGAAATGCCGCAGCCCGTAAAAGCGGATGCACTCGTCCAGACTCTGCGGCAGCCCGTCGTTCACGCGCTCGGCGGCCGGCACTTCGTCCGGTCGGATCGGATCCGCCAGCCCGATCGTGTGCCGGGCCACGATGTCGGGCGGCGGGGTCTCCGGCAGGAAGTCCCGCGGCTGTAGCCCCGCGAGCTCGGGGTGCACCGCACCCAGATCGATGCCGAAGAGGTCGTCGCGGAGGGCCGCGGAGAGCGTGGTCCGGTGGGCGCGACACAGGGCATGGACGAGGGCGCGCTCGACGAAGGACGTGCCGAAATTCGACAGGAGCGGGGGCAGCTTCTCCGCGGCGGCCCAGGCGGACTGCGCGGCGTAGAGTTCGCGCCAGAAGGTAAACCCGGTCGGTGCCCGCACCGCCTGGGCGAAGCCGACCGCGGAACGGACGACCCGCAGCATCTCGGCGACTTCGTCCGCCAGCGCCCGCGCCGGGTCCTTGGTGAACCACTTCGGGGAAAGCAGGTCCGCGGCGAGGCCGGTCGTGCGCACGCCGTCGATCTCGAACGTGCAGCGGACGATCAACTGCGTGACCTCGGTCATCGTCGCGATGCCGTACCGAAACGGCATGCGCGCCCGCAGTTCGAGGCGGAAGAGCTCGGCGGAGCGGAGCGTGATCACAAGGGCGTGGGAAAGGCGCGCGCAGGCCTCAGGCGGCGGGTGCCGGGAACAGGCCGGCGTAGTGGGGCGCGGGCTCGAAGATTCCGCCGCTGCGGGCGTAGAACTCCGGTCCGAGCTTGAAGACGCCCCGCACGGTGCGGGCCCAGGGGGCGTCCGGCGCCGGGTGGTACGTGCGCAGCGTTTCCCAGTTCCGGTAGTTCTGGTGGCCGTTCGTCTCGACGAGACCGAGGCCGAGTCCGGGGAAAGGCGCGAGCCGCGCGGCGACGTTCTTGTTCCACTCGACCAGCAGCGGCGTGACGGTGAGGTCGGCGCAGAAGCAGGGGACACCGCGCTCGTGCGCGAGCTGGGCGATCTTGAGCGACATGCTGAGCGTCTTGGCGATGGGTTTGAGCGCGATCGCCTTGTAGCCCATCTGGATTCGCTTCAGGGCGTCGTGGTCCGTGTGTGCGCTCTCATCGGCGGCGATGCGGGCGGGAATGTCGCTGATGTCGATCTCGAGCTCCTCGGGGAACGGCTCCTCGATGAGCGCGATCTGGTCGTACGCGCCGATCTGCTTCGCGTGGTCGATGAGTCGCAGCAGCGCCTCCTTGCTCTCGTAGCGGCCGTTGGCGTCGAAGTAGTAGGGCAGCTTGCCATTCGCGGTATACGGCGTGCGGGCTTGGCCGATCGCGGCGTGGATCGCGCTGATCCGGGCCTTGTCCTTCTCGAGCATCTCCTCCTGCGTGCCCGGCTGGCCGATCTTGATCTTCATGAAGAAGTATCCGTCGTCGACGGCGGACTTCAGCTCCGAGATCGGCACGGCGTAGGCCATGAGCGGGATGCTCGCGATCTTCTCGTGCTTGTGTGCCAGCGCGGGCCGGTACGCGGCCGGGATCAGGTCGTCGAAATTCGTGATGCCGTTCTCCGCGGCGTAGAGCTGCCAGGCGGCGAAATCGACACCGACGAGCGCGTTGAGGGCGAACGTCTCGCGCAGCTTCGGATTCTCGGTGATCTTCTTCGCGAAGGCGTAGACGTCGCGGCGGATCGACTCCAGCAGATCGACCGGGTTGGAGAAACGCTGACCCTTCAGCCGCTGGACCGCCCATTCGGTCACGGCATACATGAGCGCATTGCCGCCACTCTCCGAATGCGCGGCGAACACCGCCGCATCGCTCCACAGCACGCCCTGGGTGCAGAGCCCGATGCCACGCCGGCCCGCGGCGCCCTCGAGGAGGGCGGCGCTTTGCCAGATCTCGGTGCTGTAGCCGCCCTTGAAACCAAACGGGCGGACCAGGGGCTCGCGCTCGAAGTTGGCGCCGACGCGGGCAATCTGAATCGGGACGGACGGGGAGGAGGACGAGTCGCTCATGAGGAAACAGACAACACGCGTCGCGGGGCGCGCGCGCAAATCCCAAAACCCAAAAGTCCAAACGCCAAAAAATCCCAACCTTCAACCTCTGAGGGTCAATCGGCCATGGGGTTGGCTTTGGCCTTTGGAGATTTGGCGTTTGGGATTTCCCTTATGCGATTTTGTATTTCGCCAGGTGCACCCGCAGGGCCGCGAGGTCCTGCTTCATGAGGCCGAGCAGGAGCGGGCGCTTTTCCGCGTCGGAAAGCGGTTTCGGGGCGCGCTCGAACGGCGGGTACTCGAAGTGCACGGACCGCGGGCCGTGCAGGCCGAGTTCGGCGACGAGCTTGAAGTAGGCGTCGAAGTTCACGATGCCCTGGCCGATCGGCACGTTGTCGATCCCCGCCTTGCCGGGCGCCTGCTCCCACTTGAAGTCCTTCAGGTCGGTGCACCGGATCCAGGGCGCCAGCAGCCGCAGCGCGAGCGGCCATGACTGACCGCCCTCGGCGACGGCATGGCGGATGTCGTACTGGACGCCGAGCCAGCGCGGATCGTGATCGCGCATCAGTTCGTACAGGTCCCAGACCGGACCGCCCACGCGGGGACCGGCGTGATTCTGGATGCAGCCATGGATGCCGAGGCTCTTATTCAGCGCCGCGAGTTCCTTGAGCGCGGGCTTGAGCTGCTGGAGCGACTCCCAGATGCCGAGCTTGGTGTCGTACTGGAAATTGCCCATCCGGTAATACTTCACGCCCAGTTTCGCGGCGGTGCGCAGGAGCGGCTCGGTGAACTTGTCGCGCGGATCGGTGATCGCGGTCGTGATCATCTCCACCTTGAGACCCGCCTTCTTCGCCGCCTCGACGGCGCGGGGCAGGTCGTCCTGCACCTTTTCCGGCACCACGTGGCCGGCCGGGCGTACGGTGTAGTCGATGCCGCCGAATCCCGCCTCGGCGACCAGCGCGGCGGTGCCGGCGTAGTCGAGCCAGTGGAGGGGCTTGGAAAAGACATGCAGCGTGCCCGGACCCGCGGCACCCGCGGCGGACGCGGCGCTGACCCGGGAGGTGAGTCCGGCCAGCGGGAGGGCGGCGGTGGCGGCGGTGACGAGGCCGACGAATTCGCGGCGGGTCGGACGAGGCTGGGAGGTAGGGGAGGTACTCATGAGGGTAAGCGGGGAAAATCTAGCCGTTGGCTTGAGCAGGAAAAGCGTGGCGTGCGTTCAACCCTGGCCGCCGCGGAGCACGACCAGGTGGTCCACCCCGTGGGTCTCGAATTCGCGCCAGTACGTGTCTTCGATCGCATCCAGGCGGGACTCGTCGGCCTCGCTCAACGCCTCGAGCGCCTTCGTCCCACCAATCTCGGAGCGCAGGTCGCGCGCCGCGAGCCGGCAGGCCAGCTCGGTCCAGAAGACGTCGTCGATGAAGCCGTCCAGTTCCTCGCGCGCCTTGCCCTCCGTGAGCTTTTCGTTGGGGAAGAACTGCCCGTTGACGTCCGATTCGACGAGGTGGGCGCACCCGAACAGCTCGGCGAGGCCGAAGGTCTTCTGGGCGATCGCCGCGTAGCGTTCCGCCATGGTCGCCGGATCGTCCGGACGCGCGCCGGTCACGTAGAGTCCCAGATGGACGAGCTCGAGCAGCCGCGAAAACTCCTTCTGCGTAAACGAGACCTTCATGCGCTAGAGAGGATGCGATCGGTGGACGCGCGCAAGGGAGAAGCGAACGGGGCTGGGGCGAAGCCCTTCGCTGTAGGCGGGGTGCCCTCACCCCGCGGGGGGTCGTTCCGCAACCCACCCCCCGCGGGGTGAGGGCACCCCGCCTACAGCCACAGGCCTTCCTCCCCGCCGCCGGGGACCCCC
>JAEUHA010000609.1 GCA_016793535.1 Opitutaceae bacterium
GTCGGACTCGCGGCGAGCGCGTACACCGTGCAGGTCACGACCCCGGGCGGACGCAGCGGCATCGGTCTCGCCGAACTCTACGAACTCGACGGCAACGGCCGCACCGTGAACCTGTCGACGCGGGCCCGGGTGGGCACCGACGACCGGGTGCTCATCGGCGGATTCGTCGTCTCCGGAGCCGCGCACAAGCGCATGCTGATCCGCGCGGTCGGGCCCACCCTGACGGCCTTCGGTCTCGCAGGGGCGCTCGCCGACCCGGTGCTTACCCTCTACGCCGGCACGCAGGTCATTGCGGCGAACGACCGCTGGTCGGCCGATCCCGCCGCCCCCGCCGCCGCCACCGCGGGCAACCGGGTGGGCGCCTTTGCCCTCCCGGCAAACAGCGAGGATGCGGCGCTGCTCATCACCGTCGCCCCGGGCGCCTACACCGTCGACGTGCGGGGCAAGGGCGGCAGCGAGGGCATCGCGCTGCTGGAGATCTACGAGATCCCGTAGTCACATCGCTCCGACGCGGCGTCGCCGCACGCAGGGGACCATCAACCGCCGGCATCGACAACGCGTTTCGAGCCGCCCGTTCCAACCACGCCCGGCCGGGCCGACCGCACCTGCGCCGCGGGAGTCACTGGGTCGGGCCCCGACGGCACGACCGTCACGCCCCCGACGCCAAAGGAACGCAGCTGATTCTGCGCCGCCGGGTCCCGCCGCGCCTTGGCCTCGGTCCGCAACGAAAACCGATTCACGCCCGGCGCCAGCACCACGCCCGCGACCTCGAACGGCGCCGCGTCGCGCATCACCGCGAATTCCGCCACGGGATTTCCCTCGTGGACGAGAACCACCCGCCGCGGGTTTACCCCCTGGAGCGTCAGCCGGAGATCCACCCGGATCGGCTGCGCGTAGGGATTGAAATACGACAGGGCGGCGGGGCCGTAGGCCCAGCGCACGCCGCCGTCGGTTCGCTGGTGCCAGCCCCGGCCGAGCGTCATCGCCTCGCTCAGGGGCGGTCGCGGATCGGACACCGGCCGGAGGAGCACCACGACCTGGTCTCCCTTCGCCCCCTCCAGACGCCGCGGATAGCCGAGGGCCGCCAGATCCCGCAGGAGCGCTTCGGCCCGGTCCGCGTAGCCCTTGCGATTGATGTACAGCGCCGCGAACCCGTAGTCCTCGAGCCGGCGCACCAGCTCCGGCACGGGTCGCGCCTCGAGCTCCTGCTGCCAGCGTCCGCGCGCGCGGGCCTTGGCTGCACCGTAGCTGAAGCGCAGCGTTTCGGACGCCAGGTACGGACGAAAGTGCTCGTAGTCGCCCAGCTGATACGGCGTGGCGACCTCGGGAAAGCCCAGCACCGGGAGTTGAAACACCCGCGCGCCGGCCGGGAGCGCGGCCTCGAGCCGCCGGCCGAAGTCGCGGTCCGCCTGGACCTGCGCCGCCAGCGTCTGCCGGTCGGCGGCGGCGTCCCGGCGCGGGAGCTGTTCCAGCACCCCGAAGCAGGCGACCACCGCCGCGGCGCCCGCCCGCCCCCACGCCGGCCAGCGCCGCGAGAGCCGCGACAGCCGCAGCACGACGAAGAACAGCACGATCGCGGAGATGAAGATCCCGCCGCGATTCGTGGCGCGGAAGACCTGGAAGCCGAGGTAGAGCGCGAGCAGATTGGTCACGCCGCCGACCGAGGCGTAGGCGAGGATCCAGCCCACCGACAACGCCTGTCCGGGCAGCGGCCGCCGGTCCACGATCCGCCGCACCGTGACGAACAGGAGCCAGATGAAACCCGCGATGCCAACGAGACCCAGGTAGGGCAGGAACGCCTCGCCCCGCCAGCCCGACCAGCGCAGGTAGCGGTGCCCGAAGAACGCCAGCCAGTCCCACGCGTGATAGGCGGGCGGGATGAACAGCTCGACCGCCTTCAGGGCATACATCTCGGTGCCGGCGTAGTTGCGCGCCAGCAGCGGCAGCGCCTCCGTGTCCTCGACATAGAGCCAGCCCTCGGCCTGCACGACGAAAAGGGCGGCCAGCGCAACCGCGATCGAGGCGACGCCCACCTGCAGGTTCGCCCGGCGGCGCGGCCCCAGCCACTGGATCACCACCGCCCAGCCCATGAGCTGCAGCCAGAAGAGCAGGTTGTACGGATTCGACGTGCCCAGCGCGACCGCCGCGCCGAGGCACCCGGCCGCCCCGGCCCGGCGCCACTCGAGGCGGCGGCTGCCCGCGACGAGCCAGACGGCCCAGAGCCCCAGCGGTATCGTCCAGGTGAATACAAGGGAGAAATGCGACAGCCCCCGGTGCACCGTGCTGTACGTGCACGCGAACAACAGCGCGCCCGCGGCCGACCACTCCCAGCGGCAAGCCAGCGACCGCGCGACGAGGAAGAACGCGAGCGCGGACGACACCTGCGCGAGCAGCAGCCCGAGGTTGGCCGCGGCGTAGAGGCCCACCGCGTGCACGAGGGCGCCCAGCGCGAGCATGAGCGGCTTGTCCGGCGTCGGGTAGGCGTTCCAGGAGGCGCCGAACGGCGCGCCGAGCCGGTCGATCACCTGCGGCTGCAGTGGCACGAGGTCGCCCTCCGACGCGGCTTTCAGGCGCGCGAGCGTCTCCTGCGCGTCGACGTAGTAATCCGTCGGCAACTGCCAGCTCGCCGGTGTCCAGCGGTCGTAGTGCGCCACCCAGATCAGGGCGGCAGCGGCGGCGACCAGCAGCGCGGGCCAGACTCGGGCCGGGACACTCATGGCAATTCCCACAGGCCGATCTTCCCCACGGTCGCCAGCCGGCGCCACGGCCCCGGACAGCGCGTCCGCAGCGCCTCCTCCTCCTCGAGCTCGAACACCGCGGCGAAGACCGGCCGGCCCGCCGCGCGGGCGCGGGCCACGTAGCCCGCAAATTCCCCGGGCGTGATCGAGTCGTACACCAGCGTCGGCAACGCCGTGTAATAGTAGATCGTGCCGCTGAACGCCGAACAGACCACGAGCGCATTGGCCGGAAACTGCTTCCGCACGACCTCCGCGGCCTCGGCATAGACGCGTTCGTAGCCGGGCACGTAGAGGATGTGCAGGCTGCGGGTCCAGTGCCACGACGCGGCCAGCGCCCACGCCGCGAGTCCGGCCGCCGCCGCCGCGCGCACCCACGGCGCCCGCCGGCGCGCGAGCACCTCCACGCCGAGCAGCGCGAGCAGGATCAGCGCCGCCACCGCCGGCAGGATGAAGCGCAGGCACCACCACACGTCATGGGAGACATCGTAGAAGAGATAGACCCCCACGATGCCCGCCCCCAGCAACGCCAGTCCCGCCGCCTCGCGCCGGGGCCCGTCGCGCGCCACCAACGCCGGCAGCGGCAGGACCAGCACCACGGCCGGAAGGAAGAGCGCCAGCCACTTCGCAAAGTGCAACGCCGTGGGCCAGCCGTAGTGCAGCGCAAACGCGGCGCCGATCGTGCCGTAGCCGGAGTGAAACGGCCCGCCGTAGAGCGCCTGGTTGTAGGCCATGAACCACACGGCGCCGGGCATGCCCCCGGCCAGAAACGCCCCGAGGCGCCGCGCGTCGAGGCCGAGCAGCACCGCCAATCCGGGCGCGAGCAGCAGGTTGGTCGGCCGCACCAGCACCGCCACCGCCAGCGCCGCCCCGCCCGCCGCGGCCCAGCCCAGCGCGCGACGGCCCCGGAGGGCGCACCACACGGCGGCGAGCATCCAGGTCGTCGCCAGCGTGTCACTCAGCGTCTGGATCGAGGTGAAAAGGAACACCGGAAACCCCGCCAGCATCGCCGCGCCCGCCGCGGCGAGCGGCCACGACACGCCCAGGGCTCGCGCCGTGGCATAACCCAACGCCACGGCCCCGAGCGCCGCCACCAGTTGCACCAGCCGCGGCCCCGCCTCCCAGCCAAACAGTTTTCCCGCCAGCGCCAGGTGCAGCGGCAAGCCGGTGGGATACGACGGCGGCAACCGGGGGTTCGCGGCGAACTGGCCGAAGCCCTGCGGCGAGAAGTGAGAGCGGTTCACCTCGGTCGGCCGGCCGAATTCCGGCGGCACGCGAAGGTCCGTCTGCAGCTGCCCCGCCGCCAGGAGCCGCGCGCTGTTGAGATAGCCCGACGAGTCTGAGCCGCCCGCCGCGACGGACATGGTCAACGCCAGAAACACGCCATACGCGGCAAACGCCAGGCCCGCGACCCAACGGAACCAGCGCGGAGCCGCGCCGCCGCCGGTTTCGGCTGCGCCGCAGCGAGGCGTGAGTTCGCGGGCCTCGATGAGCGTCGGACTGGAAGGGGACATACGATCGCGCCGGCGCGGCGGACTCACGCCGGCACGGTGCAGGAGAAGCGGAGAGGAATCGGACCCGCCCGCGGGGTTCGCTGGAGCCGGGAGATCCGGGGAATTCCCGGTGGGGTTCGTTGCCTGCGGAGGAAGTCCGGCCCGCTGCGGCGCGCAATCGTTCCCGCCTGACGTTTGCGTCAGAAAAACACGCCGACCGCCAAGTCTCGATTTTTCGTCCGCGCGCCCCATCATGCGCCTCACCCGCTCCAGCCCATGGCCAAGGTCTATTTTTATTACGCGGCGATGAACGCCGGCAAAAGCACCGTGCTGCTTCAATCGAGCTACAACTATCGCGAGCGCGGCATGCGCACGCTGCTCCTCACGCCGTCGATCGACACGCGGTTCGGCACGGGCCGGATCGAATCGCGCATCGGGCTCCGCGCCGGCGCGATTTCCCTCCAGGCCGCGGACAACATCTTCGCCCGTGTCAGCCTCGAGCACAGCAGCAACGCCGTGGCCTGCGTGCTGATCGACGAGGCGCAGTTTCTCACGCCGGAGCAGGTCTGGCAGGTCGCGGAGGTCGCGGACGTGCTCGACATCCCGGTCCTCTGCTACGGCCTGCGCACCGACTTCCAGGGCAAGCTGTTTCCCGGCAGCGCGACGCTGCTCGGCATCGCCGACGACCTGATCGAGCTGAAGACGATCTGTCACTGCGGCCGCAAGGCGACGATGAACCTGCGCATCGACCGCGAGGGCCGCGCCGTGCGCGACGGCGAACAGGTCGAGATTGGCGGCAACGATCGCTATGTCTCCACCTGCCGCCGGCACTTCCGCGAGGCGCTTGCCGGCAACTCGGTGCCGCCGCAGACACCGCTCGCCCACTCGACACCCCCGTTTCCCCGGCCGGGCCAGGGCTGAGCACGGCGCCGCGCCGCTTCCGTTTTCGTGTCCTCCTCCCACCTCGTCTTCCTCGGCACCTACACGCGCAGCAGCGAGAGCAAGGGCATCTATTGCGTTCGGCTCGACCGTGCGAGCGGCCGGCTGGGGCCGGCGGAACTCGCCGCACCCGCGACCGATCCGGCCTGGCTCACGCGGTCGCCGGACGGCCGCAACCTCTACGCGATTCACGCCTCGCCCGGCCAGGCGGCGGCGTTCGCGGTCGACGCCGCCACCGGGCGGCTCGAACCGCTCGCCGTCCCGCCGGGCGCCGGAACCGTCAACCCGCCGAGCCACCTCGCCGTCGACGCCACCGGCCGGACGCTGCTCGCGGCCAACTACCGCGACGGCTACGTCTCCAGTATTCCGATACGCGCGGACGGCACGACCGGCCCCGCCGCGGTCATCCGCCACGAGGGCCGCGGCCCGCACCCCACGCGGCAGGACCGGCCGCACCCGCATTCCGTCACGGTGTCACCCGACAACCGCCACGTCATCGTCGCCGACCTCGGCCTCGACCGCGTGTACACCTACGCGCTCGACGCCGCCACCGCCACCCTTGCCCCGGCCCGGCCGGCATTCGTCGCGAGCGCCCCGGGCGCCGGACCGCGTCACTCGGCCTTCGGCGCCGATGGCCGGCACGTCTACGTCATCAACGAACTCAACGGCACGATCGACGTCCACGCCTTCGATCCCGCTGGCGGCACGCTCACGCCGCTCCAGACCGTGTCCACGCTGCCCGCGGACTTCACCGGCGAAAACATCTCGGCCGAGATCCGCGTCCATCCCAACGGGCGCTTCGTCTATGGCTCGAACCGCGGCCACGACAGCCTCGCGACGTTTGCCGTCGACCCGGTGTCGGGCCGGCTCACCCGCCTTGGTCTCACACCGACTGGCGGGCGGAATCCGCGCAATTTCGCCCTCTCCCCGGATGGCGCCTGGCTGGTCTGCGGCCACCAGGACACGCCGCGGGTCACCGTTTTCCGCGTCGACCCCGCGACCGGCCTGCTCACCCCCACCGGCCACGTCGCCGAGGTTCCGGCGGTGGTGTGCGTGTTGTTCTGGCCCTGAGCCGGAGGCATGCAGTTGAAGGTTGAAGGTTGAAAGCTGAAAGTTCCGAACCAGACGGGAGGAACAATGGGTAGGCAGACGGAATGCGAATGCACTTTTCGGTACGAGCTGCCGGCTGGCAGCGATTCCAGTCCGCGCCCGCTGTGGCACGTCTTTCAACTCTCATCTTTCACCTTTCAACTGCATGAGCCCGGCAGAGGAAAAGGCGACCCGCCGTTGCCCGCTTTCTGCGCCCAATTGGCATAAAGCCGTCTTCTGACTCCGCCCCCCGGCACTGTTAGTTTCTTATCAACCCGCGGAGAAATCCGCGTCCCGTTGACTCGCCCGGTACCCCGGCCCAGTTTTACAAACTCACATGGTCAGCCCGAACACCCCCGAAACCCCGGGTGGCGCCACGGTTCCTTCCGGCGCTCCCCGTTCCATTCACGACGTCGTCATCCGCCTCGCTGGCAATTCCCAGGACGGCATTCAGTCCGTGGGCGGCTTCCTCGCCCGCCTGGCCGGTCGCAGCGACCAGGACATCATGACGTACATGACGATTCCGTCCACGATCTCGGGCGGACCGTCGATCTTCCAGGTTCGCATGGGCACCGGCGACATCCTGTCGGCCGGCGACCGCGCGGACATGCTGGTCGCCTTCTATCAGCACAGCTACGACGCGCATATCGGGTCCCTGCGCCCGGGCGGCGTGCTGCTGTACGACAGCGACCACGTCAAACCGGCCGCCGACGACAACCGTTTCACCAACGTCGCCGTGCCGATCACGTCGGCCACGGTCGAGGCGGTCGGCGGCACGTCGAAGGACAAGGGCAAGAACATCTTCGTCCTCGGCCTGATCGCGCGCGTCTTCGACCTCGACGTCGCGAAACTGGCCGCGCTCATCAAAGAGCGTTTCGGCGGCAAGAACGAGGACGTCGTGCGCAACGCGATGCTCGCGTTCGACGCCGGCTACGCCTGGCCGCAGAACAATCTCCGCGACCTCTTCTTCCGGTTCGAGGCCATCGATCGCGCGGTGGCGACGAATGGCCGGCCGCAGGTGACGATGGACGGCAACATCGCCCTCGCCTACGGCCTGATCACCGGCGGCGTGCGTCATGGCGCCGGCTATCCGATCACGCCCTGGTCCTCGATCATGGAAACGCTGCGCGCCGAGCTGCCGAAGTACGGCGGCATCTTCGTCCAGTGCGAGGACGAGATCGCGGCGGTTTCGACGGCCCTGGGCTTTTCCTACACGGGCCAGCTCGCCATCACGGGCAGCGCCGGTCCCGGTCTTTCGTTGAAGATGGAAGCCCTCGGCTGGGCGGTCATGGCGGAAATGCCCCTGATCGTCGTCAACGTGCAGCGTGGCGGTCCCTCGACCGGCATGCCGACGAACGTCGAGCAGAGCGACCTCATGCAGGCCATCTACGGCAGCCACGGTGACACGCCGCGCGTGGTGCTCGCGCCGAAGAACGTCGAGGACTGCTTCTACATCGCGATCGAGGCCGCCCGCATCGCCCGCGAATATTCGACCCCGGTCTTCATCCTCACCGACATGGGTCTGTCGAGCCGCATCGAGGCCTTCGACGAGCCGGACCTGCCGAAGCTCATGGTCGACGCCAAGCCGGACCTCTCCGACCGCGGCGCCGACTTCAAACCTTACCCGCGCGACCGCCTGACGCGGCACGCGCCGCCGGGAGCCAAGATCGGCTCCGGCAAGTACCCGACCGTTACCGGCCTCGAGCACGATGAATTGGGTCACCCGACCGGCAGCCCGAAGCTGCACATGCAGATGACCGCGAAGCGCCGCGAGAAGATCAAGGCGCTCGCCGCGTCTCTGCCGGCCCCGGAACACGCCGGCGACAGCGCCGGTGAAGTGCTGCTGGTCACGTGGGGCTCGAGCTGGGGCCCGGGCCGCGAAGCCCTGACCCGCATCCGGAACGCCGGCGTCAAGGCCGGCCACCTGCACCTGCGGCATATCCATCCGCTCCCGAACGGGCTCGAGCAAACCTTCGCCCGCTACCACAAGATCGTGGTCGCCGAGCTGAACGACGAAGGCCTCTACGGCTTCGGCCAGCTCACGATGATGCTGCGCGCCCGCTATGCGAATCCGAGCATCGTCAGCGTGACCAAGACCGACGGCCTCACCTTCAAGGTCAGCGAGCTGGTCGCCGGTATCGGCAAACACATCGAAAGCACCGCTCTCGAAGCCTCCGCCGGCACCGCCCGCAAGAGCGTGCTGGCCAATGGCTGAACGCGTTGCCGGCGCAGGACAACGGGCCATCGGCGATCGGAAAAACCTTCGCTTCCGCCTTACACCCCGCGCCCCTCACCTCCCGCCTCTCATCTCTAGCCCCTATTTCCCATGTCTTCCGCTGTTGCCACTCCTCCTCCCCCTGCTGGAGCTCCCCTCACCAAGAAAGCGCTGACCGCCGACCATCCGACGTGGTGTCCCGGCTGCGGCGACTTCGCCGTGCTCGCGTCGTTCTACCGCGTGCTCGAGAAGCTGCAGTATCCCCACGAGAAGATCGTGACGTTCGCCGGCATCGGCTGTTCGTCGCGCTTCCCGTATTTCGTCAACACCCACGGCGGTCACTTCATCCACGGTCGCGCCCTGCCGTTCGCCGCCGGCATCAGCCTCGGCAATGACGACCTGCACGTCTTCGTCTTCGGCGGCGACGGCGACGGCTTCTCGATCGGCGGCAACCACCTCGTCCACACCGCCCGCAAGAACATCCGGATGACGTACGTCATCATGGACAACTCGGTTTACGGCCTGACCAAGAAGCAGACGTCGCCGACGTCGCCGCTCGGTTTCAAGACCAAGACCGACCCGACCGGCGCGATCGACCAGCCGATCAACCCGATGCGCACGCTCATCAACAGCGGCGCGACCTTTGTCGCCCGCAGCCATGCCACGCAGGTGAACCACATGGTCGATATGATGCTGCGCGCCGCGAAGCACGACGGTTTCTCGGTGGTCGAAATCCTCTCGGAGTGCGTCGAGTTCTTCGAGGGCGCCTTCGACGCCGCCGTGCCGCGCAAGGGTGGCACGTGGTCGTTGATCGACGAGAAGAAGCACGACGGCACTCCCGAGGACGAAAAGCGGCACGACACCTCCGACGAGGTCGCGGCGTTCAAACTCGCCCAGCAGGCCTGGCCGGGATCGTTCGGCGTCTTCTACGAGAACAAGACCCGCAAGACCAAGAACGCCCTCGAAGCGGAACTGGTGGTGAAGGCGAAGGAACGCACCAAGAACGCCGCCGACCTCGCGCTGCTCCAGGCGACGTTCGCCCGGATGCGGTAAGCCGGCTTCAGATCAGTTTGCGCAGGGCGGGTCTCAAGCCCGCCCTTTTTGCTGCCCCGAGGCCGGGCTCACGCCCGCGAACTCGATGAGCTTAACCCGGGGCACCGGTCGCGGCTCTCCCCAGCTGAGGGCAGAGAGAGGTGGCCCACGGAACACACGGAGCACACGGAAGCCCGCCACACTTCCGTGTGCTCCGTGTGTTCCGTGGGCAAAACCAAGTCGTCCGGTGATGGCAGAGAGACTGAACTCTGCGGGCAATCGGTCAGCTACCCGGCTTCTTCTCGATCATCGCCTTGATCTGCGCGGCGACCTGCTTCGGGTCCTCGTTGATCCGCACCCACCAGCGGCCGTTCTTTCGCGTCAACGCCTCCACGTCCGTGTCCGACTCGCTGCCAATCGTCACCTGGTAGTGGATCTCGGCGTTGTCCGCATCGAGCGTGCGCACGAAAATGATCGAGACCTTCGCGTCCTTGAGCAGTTCGAAGAACTGCGGGTTGCCCGACGTGACGAGCCGCTGCAGGCCGGCGTAAACGTCCTGGGGCGAAACGGACTCGCGCGCCTTGCCCACGGTCCGGCCGAAGAACGTGTTCACCATTTCCTGGATCTCCTTTTCCTTGCTCGCCTGGGCCCCGAGCAGCACGGGCAGCAGCGCCGATTTCGTGTCGTCCAGGTCGCTGGGCAGGATGTCCGACGCCGCCCGCGCAAAGTCCTTCTTCGAATAGGCACCCCAGTACCGCTGGAAAACCTCCTCGGCGGGATTGGCGGCCGCCGCAAAGCCAGCGGCGGTGAAGGTCAGCGTGACGAGAAAAGCGAGTGCCTTGATCATGGTGGGGAAACCACGAAAACAGCCCGCCGGCCCAAATCAAGGCGAGTCCGAGTGCAGGACCGGGGCCCGTTCGGACCGTTGGCACGGCTTTACGCCGCGACCGGAAGGTCGACCTCACGCCAGGTCGCAGCGTGAAGCCGCTCCGACGGCCAGTTCCCCGTCCCCACCTTACAGTTCTGTAATGCTCACGAAAGGGTCCCGACAACCGGGTGTGGCATCTTGGGTTCATCTTCCCATCACCATGAACCAAACCACTTCAATCCCCTTTAACCGCCGGAAGACCCTGTGGGTCGCAGGTGCGCTCGCCCTCGCGGGTGCGTTCGCCGCCGGCGCGCAATCTGCCCAAACCGGCTCGAAGCCCGCGGTCGACGTCAAGCGCGACAGCCAGCCCGTCAACCGCGGGCCCCTCGAGACCGGAAGTTTCTCCGCCGTCGTCAAGCAGGTCGCCCCGAGTGTCGTGAAGATCACGACTTCGACCAAAGCGAAACGCGTCGCCGGTAATCCGAATCAGTTTCCCGGGCTCGACAATCCGGCGTTCCGCCAGTTCTTCGGCGGCCGTGTGCCCGAGATCCAGATGCCGCCGCAGAGCGGACTCGGTTCGGGCGTGATCCTCAGCACCGACGGCTACATCGCCACGAACAATCACGTCATCCAGGGCGCCGACGAGGTCATCGTCGCGCTCGACGACGGCCGCGAACTGAAGGCCAAGGTCGTGGGCCGCGACCCGCAGACCGACATCGCCGTGATCAAGGTCAACGCCCGGGACCTGCCGGCGATCACGTTCGCCGACTCCACCCATATCGAGGTGGGCGACCGCGTGCTCGCGATCGGCAATCCCTTCGGTATCGGCGAAACGGTTACAACCGGCATCGTCAGCGCCAAGGGCCGGCGGCCGGGGCTCGGACTCGACTATGAGGACTTCATCCAGACCGATGCCGCCATCAACCCGGGCAATTCCGGTGGCGCGCTGGTCGACGTCCAGGGCCGCCTCGTCGGCATCAACACCGCGATCCTCAGCCGCAGCGGCGGCTTCCAGGGCGTCGGGCTCGCCGTGCCCGCCAATCTCGTCAGCCAGGTCGTCGACGGCCTGGTGAAGCACGGCAAGGTCGTGCGCGGTTACCTCGGCGTCGGCGCCCAGGACCTCACGCCGATGCTCGCCGAAACACTCGGCCTCGAGGCCCGGCGCGGGGCGGTCGTCGCCGACGTCCAGCCCAACAGCCCGGCCGCCAAGGCCGGACTCAAGAACGGTGACGTCATCACGGCGGTCAACGGCCAGCCGATCGAGGACGCCAACCGCCTCACGTTCTCCATCGGCGCCATCGCTCCCGGCACGAAATTCGACCTCGAGGTCGTCCGCGACGGCAAGACCGACACGCTCTCCGTCACCGCGTCCGAGCGCCCCTCGAGCAACGTCGCCCGGGGCCGCGACGGCCGCGGCAACCGCCACACCGAACCGGGTGACCTCGCCCAGAACGACGAGGGCGTGCTCAACGGCGTCTCGGTCGACGACCTCTCGCCCCAGGTGCGCAGCCAGCTCAATCTTCCGGCCCGGCTCAAGGGCGCGGTCATCACGAACGTCGAAGCCGACTCCGCCGCCGCCAAGGCTGGACTCCGCGCCGGCGACGTGATCCTCGAAATCAACCGGCAGCCGGTCACGTCCGCCCAGGACGCCGTCGACCTGAGCCTCAAGGCCGAAAGCAAAAAGACCCTCCTGCGCGTCTTCTCCCGCGGCGGCACGAACTTCGTGGTCGTCGATGAGACGGAGACCGAAAAGCCCGCCGGCCAGTAAGCTCCTTCTCGGTTAGGTTGTGGTTGTGACTGACGACGGCCCCGGTCTCCTTCCGAGATCGGGGCTGTTTGTTTCGCCCGCGAAGTCCTTGATTCCTTGTCGGCGGGGTGCCCCCACCCCGCGCACGGCCGATTTCAAGCCCTC
>JAEUHA010000636.1 GCA_016793535.1 Opitutaceae bacterium
GACCGGATCATCCAGTAGCCGCGGGCGCAGAGGGGCCGGTTGAGTGGGAGCGGCTTTAGGCCGCGACCGATGCGTCGGCCCCGCATTCGGCCGCAGCGTAAAGCCGCTCCTCCCGGCCGCCGGCTGAACCGGTGCCGCGCGTCATGCGACTCGCCTTTTTCGTCCGGCCTGACCTAGTTTTCCCGCGTGTTCCCCGCCGCCTCGCACGTCCGTGTCCAGCCACCGCTGTGGCGCCCCCTCGCGGCGCTGCTGGCCGTGACGACCCTGACGACGGGACTGCGTTCCCAGAGCAGCAACGACGGCTTTTCGCGCAGCACCACCGGCATGGAGAGCATGCCGGCGCCGCGGCCGATCGAGCTGGTGCCCGTGTACTTTCCTCCCCTGCCGCCGCCGCTCGACCGCCCGGTCCCGCGGGGTTCGGCGCAAAGCGTGCGGTTTCCCGCGCCGCCCGAACTGGCCGCCTACGTCGGCGACTACTTCTATCCGGCGCTCGGCACGCGCATCGTCACCCGGACGCTGAGCGAAAAAATGCGGACCCGGCTCGACGCCTACAAGGCGGCGCGGCTGAAGCTGCAGAACGAGCTGCGCACCGAACTGGACCGGCTGCGCACGCTCGAGCCCGAAGCCCAGGCGGCGGGACTCGCCGCGCTCGCGAAGCGCCAGACGCCGCAGATCACGGAGCTGGAAAAGACCGCCGAACAACTGCGCCGTGACCTGATCACATCCGATTTCAATTGGAACGCCTTCCGGCAATGGCACCTCAGCGACCGCCAGCGCCGCGGATTCTCCCCCGTCGAGATTGCCCAGGTCATGCGGGCGTACGCGTTCTATCAACCCAACCTGCTGACGGCGCAGCGCGGCATGCTGCGCGAGATCGCGCTCGACCTGATGTTCGCCGCGGAGAATCCGGCCGCGGCCGCCGCCGCGAACCCGTATGTCTTCTTTCCGCCCGAGCCCGCGCGCGTGCTCTTTCCCGAGGACCTGCCGGCGGACCTCGGCGCGCGCCTCGCCTCGTACCAGACCAAGCGGTCGGCGTTGAAGAAGGAACTCTACGATGCGGTGCATTCGTCGGACGGCTCGACGTTCGGCTTCATCGTCGGCACGCCGATCAAGTCGCTGGCGGAGAAACAGGCCGGCCGGATCGCCGAGCTCGAGGCGCTGGCGGAGGAGATCCGCCGCGGCCTGAGCGCCGCGCCCGAAGCCGCCGTCGAGCGTTCGCCGCTCCCGCCGCACCTCGACGCCCGGGTCGCGGTGATGATGCGCCGGCACTCGGCCGCGCAGCACGACGCCTCGGCCAGGGTCGATGAAATCCTGACCGCCGCGCGCAACCTGCCGATGCAGGCATCGTACCGGTTTGAAGGCGACGGCCTGAAGTTCGTGGTCGTACCGACCCGCGGCGCCCGCGGCGGACCCGGCGGTCCGGGAGGTCCCGGCGGTCCGACGGGAAAGGGAGGATCCGGCGGCGCGATGGCGCAGATCGAGGAGACCCGCGCAAAGATCTCCGCCGTGGCCGACGATTATGGCCGGGCGATCGCCGACCTGCTGAACGAACGGGAGTCCATCCGCCAGGAAATCGGCCAGTCTCTCCAGCTCACGAAACCCGATTCAATCGACCGAGCGCTCTACGCCTCGATGCGGGTGGCGACCCGGCAGGAAAATGCCCGTTCGTTCAGCGACTACCGCACGGCGGTGTTCGAGCCCGGACTCTCGCCGGAACAACGGCGGCTGCTCTTCGACAGCGTCATGCAGCAGCTCGACCTGCCGCTGCCGCGCGGAGAACCGCAGGCGGGCCGGCGCGCGGATACGTGGTAGCGCGGGGCGCCGCTCCGTGGGAGGGGCTTCACGCCCCGACCCTCGCGGGATAAACCCGCTCCCACCGCTTCGGTCTGCCGTTCAACTCCCCACCGCTCACGCGGCGGGCGGTGGCACGACGGCAACCGCTGCCATCGGTGCCACGGATCCCGCCGAACCCGCGCGCAGCCCGGCAGCGGCCATGAAATACTTCTGCGCCCGGAACGGCTCCTCGCCGGCGGCGCGGGGCACCGGCGCGTAGGTGCCGTCGGGCTGGAGCTCGCGCGCGTCCTCGTTGTCGCGCAATTCGATCGGCAGCAGATCCTCGATCAGGCGCCGGCGCAATTCCGGATCCTCCACGGGAAACAATGCCTCGACCCGGCGGAAAAAGTTGCGCGACATCCAGTCGGCACTGCCGCAATAGACGAGTGGCTGGCCCGCGTTCTCGAAATAGAAGATACGGGCATGCTCGAGGAAGCGGCCCACGATGTTGCGCAGCCGGATGTTTTCGCTGAGCCCCTTCACTCCCGGCAGCAGGCAGCACGTCGCGCGGACGATCAGGTCGATCTTCACGCCCGCCTGTGAGGCCGCGTACAGGTTCTCGATCGTCACGGGATCGACGAGCTTGTTCATCTTCGCAATGATCCGGGCGGGCCGGCCCGCAGCAGCGTTGGCCGCCTCGGCGTTGATGAGTTCCTGGGTGCGGCTGTGGAGATTGAAGGGCGCAACCAGCAGATGCTTGAACTCCGGCGTGCGGCCGAGGCCGGTCAGGGTGTTGAACAGTTGCGCCACCTCCGCCGCCAGGTGGTCACGGCAGGTGAGCAGGCTGATGTCGGTATAGAGGCGCGCCGTCTTCGGGTTGTAGTTGCCCGTGCCGAGGTGAAGATAGCGGCGAAGCACGGTGCCCTCCCGCCGGACGACGAGACAGCACTTGCAGTGCGTCTTGTGGCCCACGAGCCCGTACACGACGTGCACGCCCGCCTCCTCGAGCTCGCGCGCCCACTTGATGTTGTTGGCCTCGTCGAAACGCGCCATGAGCTCGACCAACGCCGTGACCTGCTTGCCGGCCACGGACGCATCGATCAGCGCGCGTACGACCGGAGAATCGCCGCTGGTGCGATAGAGCGTCTGCTTGATCGCGAGCACCTCGGGGTCGCGGGCCGCCTGCTGGACAAACTCGACCACAGGCGCGAACGACTCGTAGGGATGATGCAGGAGCACATCGCGCTCACGGATAAGATCGAAGATCGTCTTGTGCCCCGTCAGCGTCGTGGGGTCAGCCGGCACGTACGGCGGATACTTCAGATCCGGCCGGTCGATCATCTCGTACAGGCTCATCAGCCGCAGCAGATTCAGCGGCCCCTTGAGCCGGATCGCATAGTCGGACTCGAGGCCGAGGTGGCCGCAGAGCACGCCGAGCATCTCGGTGTCGACGCCGTCCTCGATCTCGAGCCGCACCGCGGCCCCGCGCCGCAGGTTTCGCAGCTCCTCCTCGATCTTCTTCAACAGATTCTCCGCCTCCTCCTCGTCGATGTAGAGGTCGCTGTTGCGCGTGACCCGAAAGGCGTTGGCGTTCTCCACCACGTACCCGGGAAAGAGTTGTCCGCCACAGAGCTTGATGATCTCGCTCAGGAAAATGTGCCGCCGCGGTCCCGGTGCGGCCGGCTCGATGTGCACGATGCGCGGCAGGCTGCGCGGCACCGGAAGGATGATCATCAGCTTGTCCTGTCCCGGCGTCTCGGGATTATCGAGGGACACCAGGACATTCAGCGTCTTGTTCGCGAGCAGCGGGAATGGATGCGCCTGGTCCACCGCGAGCGGCGTGAGCACCGGCAGCACCTGGGTCTGGAAGTACTCCTGCAACCAGGTCTTCTCCGCCGCCGTGAGCTGGGCGCCACTGCGGAACTGAATGCCTGCGCGATCGAGCGCCGGTACGAGTTCCTTGTGCCAGCAGGCGTACTGGTCGTGCACCAGGGTGCTCACTTCCTTCAACACGCGACGGAGCTGCTCGCGGGGGGTGAGGCCGTCGATGCTGAGGCCGCTCGATTCCGAATCGGCCTGCTGCATGAGGCCCGCGACGCGGATTTCGAAGAACTCGTCGAGATTGGAACTGACGATCGCGAGGAACTTCACCCGCTCGAGCAGGGGGTTGTCAGGATTCCGCGCCTGATCGAGCACGCGGCGATTGAACGCGAGCCAGCTCTGCTCGCGGTTGCCAAAGACGGACTTCTCGCCCTCGCCGCGTGGTTTGGACTTCGGAATATCGGAGGGAGGAACGGAACTGCGGCGCTTGGAGCGGGAAACAGGCATGATGGCGTTGAAATCCTGTGGCGGCGGCCCGGCCCACACCAGCCGGCAGGCGGCATGTCACGGATTTGTCACACAGACAACCCGCACTCTGCGGGGTGTCCGCGGCGTTTCAAGCGGTTGCGGGCGTCTTGCGCTTCTCGACCAGGGCCAGCAGCAGGTCACTCTTGGCCAGACTGCCCCGCAGCAGGCCGTCGGCGTCGACCACCGGAAGCCGCTCTGCGACCAGGCCCATGAAACTGCCCAGCGCCTCGTTGAGCGTCTGATCCGGCGACACCCGCGGGAAATCCTCGCGCAGGATGTCACGGGCCAGGACCAGTTCGGCGAGATCCGGCTCACCGAGGTAGGGCTTGATGTCGTGCAGCGCGACGACACCGGCGAATTTCCCGGACTCGTCGACGACGTAGAGATTGTTGACCCGCACGTTCAGGAACATCCGGGCGATCTCCGCAAACGAGGCCGTCGGCGCCAGCGTGGGAGGATTGGTCCGCATGAGATCCGCCACCCGGCCGGTCCCGAGCGCGGGATCCGGAACCGACGCCGCCTTGCGCTTCAGCGCCTCACTATAAAGCGACGACCCCGCGATGCTCTTCGCGGTGTGGTACGCGATGACGCTGCACAGCAAGAGCGGAAGGATGATGTTGTAGCTCAGCGTCATTTCGAAGAGCAGAATCACCGCCATCACCGGCGCCCGGCTCGCCGCCGCGAGAAACGCCCCCATGCCCACGAGCGCAAACGTCAGGGGATCCTGCGCGCCCGCGGGCCAGACATGGTTCACCGCCGTGCCGAAGAGCAACCCCGCGCACGCGCCCATGAACAACGACGGGGTGAACACGCCGCCGGGCGCGCCGGAACCGAAGGACGCCATCGTCGCGAGCCACTTGCAGGCGAAGAGTCCGGGCACGAGCAGCCAGCCGATCTTGCCGTTGAGAATCTCGACCACGACGGAGTAACCGTTGCCGCAAACCTGGGGCACCTGCACCGCGATCCCGCCCACCATGAGGCCGCCGAGCGCGAGGCGCAGCACGATGGGGAGATTGAGGGAAACGAAGAACCGCTCCGCCCCCCGCAGCGTCGACAGGAACAGCGGCGCGAGCATGCCCGCGATGAACCCGAGCACGATATACGGCCCCATCTCCCACGGCGAAACCTCGCCGAACGCCGGCACCTTGTAGAGCACGTGCGCGGACGTGAGCACATGGACGGTCAGCGTCGCCGCCACCGCGGACACCACGAGCGGGCCGAGGCTCTCCATCGCGATCGTGCCCAGGATGATCTCCGCCACGAAGAACGAACCGGCAATCGGGGCATTGTAGGCCGAGGCGATTCCCGCCGCCGCACCGCACGCGACCAGCAGCCGGAGCTTCGGCGGCGTGAACCCGCGCCAGCGACCGATCCGCGACGCCACCACCGCCGCGAGCTGCACCATCGGGCCCTCGCGGCCGATCGATCCACCGGAGCCGATGGAGAACACGGCCGCGAGCGATTTCACCAGGCTCGCGCGCATCGGCACGTGGCCGTTGCCGATCACGATCGCCTCCATGTAGTCGGTCGAACTCTGCACCCGCGTCAGCCGCTGGCCAAACATCAGGATGCCCCCCGCCGCCGCACCGCCGAGCGTCGGCACCGCCAGCACCGCCCACCAGGGCAGGCTCGCCATCGAATCCACCACGCCGAGCCGGGAATTGCCGAACCAATCGTGCACCCGCTCCGTCAGCGTGGTGAACAGCAGCGACGAAAGCGCCCCGAGAAAGCCGGCGATCGCCGCCCACAGCAGCGTGACCTGCCACTCGCTCGGCTGGAGACGCTCCTGCACCCACACCCGCCAACGCAGCAGAAAAAGCAGGCGGCGCATCAGGACGCCGGCCGGATCCGTGACCGCCTTCATCGCGGCGGAACAGCGAACCGCAGACCTCGGAAATCGGATGTCACACTCACGGCCCCGGAGAGTTGGGCCACGGCGAGGGAGAAACAAGCCCGAGTCGCGAAATTATGAACCGCACCCGCCATCGCTGCGCCGGCAGGCGCTTGCCCAGGAACGGAGAACGTCTCACGGTGCGGGGCATGGGCGCACGACGGGGACGAAAATCGGAGCAACGGGAGGCGGACGGAGGAAATGCGGCCGGGGACGACCGCGCTCCCGGGACGTCATGGCTCGATTCCACCGACCCGCGCCGCCGCCGGATCGGCCGCGGCGTGCTGGCCGCGGTGTGGGTCTACGTCGCCGCGCTCTGGGTGCTCGCGCTGGATCAGACGTTCGGATGGGGCGTATTCTGACCGGCCCCCTCCGCCCTCAATCGATCGTATACGGCTCCTGGACCTCCTCCGCCTCCGAGAGCGACGTGAGCGACACCAGGCTCTTGAGCGAAGTGAAATGCTGGCTGAGGTCGAAGTCGCCGCCGAGGCCGCCGATCAGCTTGTCGAACAGGTCCTTCTTCGACGCCTTCAGCGCCTGGATCCGCTCCTCGATCGTGCCCGAGGTGATCATCCGATAGACGAAGACGGTATTGGTCTGGCCGATACGGTGCACGCGGTCGACGGCCTGCGCCTCGACGGCCGGGTTCCACCAGGGATCGAGCAGGAAAACGTAGTCCGCCGCGTGCAGCGTGATGCCGGTGCCGGCCGCCTTGAGCGACACGAGCATGGCGGCCGCACCCGACGCGTTCTGGAACGATTGCACGGGCTTCAGCCGGTCGAGCGTCATGCCCGTCAGCTCGAACCGCGGCAGCTCCGGGAAGTGCTTGATCAGGGCCTCGCGCACGCGATCGAGCAGCATGACGAACTGCGAGAAGATCACGACCTTGTGCCCGCTGCCGACGATCTCGGTGAGTTTCTCGATGAGGAGGTTGATCTTGCCGGACTCGGCGAGCGGCGCCTTGAGCCAGGGCAGCATGTCCGGATCGCAGCAGGTCTGCCGCAGGCGGGTGAGCAGGGCGAGGAAACCAAATGATTTTTCCCGCATCGCCGCGCCGACGTCGTCGCCGAGCCGCTCCAGGCCCTCCGTGCAGATCCGCGCGTATTCCGCCCGCTGCACGTCGGTGAGCGGACAAATCAGGTCCATCTCGAGCTTCGGCGGCAGTTCCGTCGCCACTTCCTTCTTCGTCCGCCGGAGAATGAAGGGCGCGAGCTGGGCCCGCAGCCGGGTGAGCGTGCCCTCGCGGTCCGCGTTCAGCGCCGACTCGAACGCCGAGCGCGAGCCGAGCAGACCGGGCAGCAGGAAGCGGAAGATGCTCCACAGATCGAGCTGCCGGTTTTCCAGCGGCGTGCCCGTCAATACCACCCGGTGCGCCGCGCGAATCGCAAAGCAGGTCTGCGTGATCTTCGCATCGGGATTCTTGATGAACTGCCCCTCATCCAGCACCGCATAACCGAACTCGGTGCCATCGAGCAGCGCGCGGTGTTTCCGGAGCTGGGTGTAGCTGGCAAGCCACACCACCGGACTCCGGTGCTGGGCGAAATCGTGGCCGGTCTTCAACACGTCCACGGCCAGGTGCGGGAAGAATTTCGCGATCTCCTCCCGCCAGACGGGCACAACGCTCGCCGGGCAGACGATCAGACTCGGTTTCTCCGCCAGGGGACGCGCCGCAAGCAGCGACAACACCTGCAGCGTCTTGCCCAGGCCCATTTCGTCCGCGAGCAGCCCATGACACCCCACCTCGCACAAGTGGTGCATCCACTCGACGCCGCGCCGCTGGTACGGACGGAGCAACTCGGGCAGCGCCGGGGGCTCGGGCGGCGGCGCGAGCACCTGCTGCCGCCAGGCCTCGATCTCGGGCGAAAGGGTCAGCTTGAGGCGCGCGTCGCTGAAGAGGGAGAAGATCAGGTACGGGGAAAGCGCCACGCCGCTGTCCGCCACCGGACCCTGGGTCTCCTCGACGTTCTTTTGCCACGCCGCATAACTGTCCCAGCGATCCTGCGGCAAGGCCACGATGCCGAGGTTCGGCAGGATCACAGGCTGACCGCCGCGCTTGAGCAGCGCATTAACCTCGGAATCGGTCAGCATCCGTTCGCCCGCCCGGAAGATCCACCGCAAGTTCAGCCCGGCGTGGCCGGAACCCCCGCCCGCCCCCGCCACACGTTCCGCCACGGCCTCAATCTCGACCGTGCGCGTGCCCTTGAGCAGGTTCGCGGACTTGTCGTCGAGTTCGACGGTGAAGAGCTTGCGCCACGCCGGCAGGACGGTCTTCAGGAAATTCGGAATCTCCACCAGTGACTCCATGGTGTAGACGCCGGACTCCTGATGGTAATGGAAGTGCGCCTTGCGGGCATAGGCCGCGAGGCCGATCAGCTTCGCCCGCTCGCTCGACGAGACATGGGTGCCGTTCGCATGAGCATCCGGCCCAAGCGCGGGATGCTTCGTCTTCTTGTCGGCCTCCAGCCAGACCGCCTGGAAGGTAAGCCCGGCCGTCTTGGTCTTGAACACCAACACCAGCGTGCGGGATCCCGTGGCCCCGTTGGCCGGTGCCACCGGGGTCGAGGTCCCGTTGGTGTGACCGTTGCCATTCGTGTGGCCATTCGAAGCCGCAGCCGCCCGGGCTGCCCCGCCGCCAAATCCTGCCGGTGACCGAACCGTGCCATTCTGGCCCGCCGGTACCGCGACCGGCGCGGCGGACGGCGCCGTAAGCGCGGCGGACTTCGGCGGGTCGCCGGGCAGGGGTGAAATTTCATCCGCCACCAATTCCTCGATCTCGTGCAGCCCGGCCACCGCCAGGGCATGCGCGAGGTCACGATCGGTGGAGGAGGAACGAACACTCAAACCCTCGGCGGTCCACTCGATGACCGCATACTCGTCCTTCTTCTCCACCCGGCGATGCACGATCGCGTCTTTGTCCGTCAACTCGAGTTCCCGCACCTCGCCACCCACGTAAATCTGACGCCCCTGCTCCAGTTGCGACGCACTGAATGCCCCGGACCAGTCTTCCTCGAGCTTGCCGAACCAGAATTCGAGAGAATGGGGAGTGTAGACGCGCTTGGGGCCGTGCGACTGCATCAGTCTATAAAAACGGCCAACGTAGAACTCGACCCAAGCGGTGCAACCCCGAATTTCGTCAGTATTTCCTGAAGTGGAAACCCGCTCCGGATGAACGAATCACGGCACTTTTCCCTCGGAAAATGGCCGGCAGGATGAGTCGGGAGGGAGGATCGAAAGGTCGGCTTTGGGCCGGGTCCCGTCACTCGAAGGGACGTTGGTTCGCGGGGTGAAACCGCCCCAAAGACGGCAAACGATCCCTCTACCGCAAACTCCCCAACTCCTCGCGAATCACGTTCAGGGTCCGCGTCACCGCGCCCACATTCTCGCGCCGCCATTGCGCGGCCGCCGCCGCCAGGCGCGCCCGCGCCGCCGGATCGCTGAGCAAGTCGACCGCTCGCGCGGCCAGCACCTCCGGGGTCGGCACTTCCACCGCCGCGCCCCGGGCCAGCAGGTCGCGGGCGATCGGCCGGAAGTTGCCCATGCCCGGACCGAACAGGATGGGCTTCTCCAGCGCAGCGGCCTCGACCGGTGTCTGGCCTTCCGTATGCGGGGCCAGGCTCTTGCCCACAAAAACGAGGTCGGCGAGCTGGGTAAATTTGCGCAGCTCGCCCGTCGTGTCGCCGACTGCGATGTCAACCTCCCCCGCCGCCGCCCCGCGCGAACGAAAGTGATAACGCAGGCCGGTCGCCGCGAGCTCGCGCTCGATCTCCGCCCGGCGTTCCGCATGCCGCGGCACCAGCAGCAACGCACAAGATACCCCGCCCGCCCGGACGCGCTGCCAGGCGGCTACCAACGCGGCCTCTTCCCCGGGCCAGGTCGAGGACCCCAGCAGCACCAGTCCGGAAGGCAAACCGAGCTCCCGCCGCAACGCCGCGCGCTCGGCCTCGGTCAACGGGACGATCTGCACATCCAGTTTGAGATTGCCGGTGGTGGTCATCCGCTCGCGCGGGTAGCCCAGCTCGGCAAACCGGCTGGCATCGTCGGCGGAACCCGGCAGCAGCCGCGCGATGCCGTCGAGCATGAGGTGCGCGCCCGCCCGGAACCGTCGGAGCCGGGCCAGACTCCGATCCGACAGCCGCGCGTTCACACTCAGCACCCGCACGCCGCGACGCTTCGCCTGATGCAAGAGTTCCGGC
The DNA here is from genome assembly GCA_016793535.1 of Opitutaceae bacterium. GTDB lineage: Bacteria > Verrucomicrobiota > Verrucomicrobiia > Opitutales > Opitutaceae > ER46. The sequence continues at coordinate 10,207 of JAEUHA010000636.1, forward strand.
CACCGCTCGCCCTCGGTGAGGAGGATGAGGTCGGGATCGATGCGCCGCCAGGCGCGCACCACGCACGGCCAGGCATCGAGCGGGTAGTAGCCGACACCCAGCGTCAGGGCGCCATATCGTTCCCGCGCCAGCTTGTAGCCCGTGCTCGTGGTCGTGGTGAGGTACACTTCCAGGCCTTCGCGCTGCAGTCCCTCGAGCAGCGGACCGATGGCGAGCATCTCGCCGACACTGACCGCCTGAAGCCACACGCGGCGCCGGCCGGACGACTTCGCCGGCAGCGGCGCGCCGCCGCCAAACCGTTGTCCGAAATTTTCCCCGTACCCTCCGCGCTTCCACATCCGCAGAAGATACGCCGGCGCCAGAATAAGGAGCACGGGAGCGAAGAGGATGCGGTAAAGCCAGAGCATCGGGAGCCCGACGGTTATGGGCCCCGGCGCGGCGAGGACGAAACAAAACCGGTGGCACCACCCCGCCCCGCCGGCGGTTCCGCGGCGTCGCTTCGCCCCACCCGCTTTCCTTTTGCGCATTTCCAGTCTTCTTGCCCGACTCCATCCCATGCGCCGCATCCTTCCCTTCTGGCTTGCGCTTACGTTCCTGGTTCCGGCCTTCGCTGCGCCGATTCCGTTTCCCCACGAGTCGAGCGACCTCAAAATGGACCCGACCGCGACGTTCGGCACGCTGCCGAACGGACTGCGCTACGTCGTCCGCGCCAACCGCGAGCCCAAGGAACGCGCATCGCTCCGGCTGCTGGTCGAAGCCGGCGCCGTCCACGAACGCGACGACCAGCAGGGTCTCGCCCACTTTCTCGAGCACATGGCGTTCAACGGGAGCAAGCACTTCCCGCCCTCGTCGCTGATCGAGTTTTTCCAGCGCATGGGCATGAACTTCGGCGGCGACACCAACGCCAGCACGTCGTTCACCCGCACACTCTACCTGCTCGAACTACCCGACACCAAGGAGGCGACGCTCGCGGAAGGCCTAAAGGTGTTTCGCGATTACGCCGACGGCCTGCTGCTCAAGATCGAGGAGATCGACCGTGAGCGCGGGATCATCCTGAGCGAAAAGCGCACGCGCGACTCCGTCGGCTACCGCACCAGCCTCGCCACCCGGAATTTCATGCTGCAAGGCACGATGTTCGCCCGCCGCGATCTCATCGGACCCGAGACCATTCTCAAGGAGTCCGGCCGCGAGAAGTTCACCGACTTCTATGAAGCCTGGTACCGGCCGGAGCTGATGTCGGTCGTGATCGTCGGCGACATCGACGTGCCGGCGGTCGTGAAACAGATCGAATCCGCCTTCCGCAGCCTCGAACCCCGCGCCCCCGCCCGGCCGCAGCCCGACCTCGGCCGCGTGCACGCGTTCGAAGGCGTGAACGCATTTCACCACTACGAGTCGGAGGCGTCCGATACCGACGTCACGATCGCGACCATCACGCCCTACGCGCGCGAACCCGACACCGCCGCGAACCGCATCAAGTACCTGCCCCGCCAGATCGCGCACGCGATCCTCAGCCGCCGGCTCTCGATCCTCGCCAAGAAGGAAAACGCCCCGTTCCGCAGCGGCAGCAGCTGGGCGGGCGAGTCGCTCGCGTTCTACCGGCAGACGTCGATGGCGCTGTCGTGTCGCGCCGACCAGTGGGCCGACGCCCTCGCGGTCGCCGACCAGGAGCTGCGGCGCGCCCTCGAGCACGGCTTCCAGCGCCCCGAACTCCAGGAAGTGCTCGCCAACTACCGCAACAGTCTCGAGCAGGCGGTGAAAACCGCCGCGACCCGCCGCTCCGGCGACATCGCCGGCGAGATCGCATCGAGCCTGCTCGACCGCGAGGTCTGGACGACGCCCGCGGACGACCTCGCCCTCTACGGACCCGCCCTCGAAAAGATCACGGTCGAGGCCTGCCACGCGGCCCTCCGCGAGGCGTGGAGTCCCGGACATCGGCTCGTGCTCGTGACCGGCAACGCCAAGCTGCCCGCCGGCGATGCCGCCGCGGTCGCCATCACCGCCGCCTACGAGAAGAGCCGCGCCGTCGCGGTGGCCGCGCCCGCGAAACTGGACGACTCGGCGTGGGCGTATGCGGATTTCGGCGCCCCGGGCCGCGTCGCGAAACGCGAACACGTCGCCGACCTCGACGTCACGCTGCTGACGTTCGAGAACGGCGTGCGGCTGAACCTCAAGCGCACGGATTTCGAGGCCAACCGCATCCGGATGACGGTCCGCATCGGCAACGGCCAGCTCACCGAGCCCCGCGACCGGCCCGGTCTCGGCTCCTACCTGAGCCAGACCTACAACGAGGGCGGACTCGGCCGCCACAGCGCCGATGACCTGCGCCGGATCCTCGCCGGAAAGAATGTCGGCGCCGGCTTCGGCGCCGGCCAGGACGCCTTCGTCGTCAACGGCGCCACCAATCGCGAGGATCTCCTGCTGCAGTTGCAGCTTGTGACCGCACGGATCACCGATCCCGGCTTCCGGCCGGAAGCCGCGCGCCAGGCAAAGAAGGCACTCGATGACGCCTACCTGAGTTTCGCGCACACGGCCAACGGACCGTTCAACCTCGAAATCGCCCCGCTGCTCGCCAGCGGCGACCCGCGCTTCGGCCTGCCCCGCCAGGAGACGATGGCGCAGCGCTCACTCGACGAGGTGAAAGCGTGGGTGCTGCCCGAGTTGAAGGACGGTGCCATCGAAGTGGCCATCGTGGGCGACATCGAGATCGACGCGGCCATCGCCGCCGTCGCGCGCACGCTGGGCGCCCTGCCGCCGCGCAAGGCCAAGCCCGCACTGAGCGAGGCCCGGACCGTGAAGTTTCCCGCCGAGCCGTTTCAGCGTCACTTCGAGATCAAGACCGAGATCCCGAAAGGCACGGTGGCGGTGTACTGGCCGACCACGGACAGCTTCGACATCAAGCGCGGCCGCCGGCTCAACCTGCTCGCCGAAGTCCTGAAGGACCGGCTGCGCGTCAAGGTTCGCGAGGAACTCGGCGAAGCCTACAGTCCGGGCGTTGGCAGCGCCGCCAGCGATGTGTTTCCCGGCTACGGCTACCTGCAGTCGATGGTGACCGTCGCACCCGACCGGGCCGCCCAGGTGGCTGACATCATCACGACCCTCGGCAACGAACTCGCGGAAAAGGGCGTGACCGAGGACGAACTCGAACGCGCGAAGAAGCCCGTGCTGACGACCCTGCGCGAGTCGGCGCGCACCAACCAGTATTGGCTCGCCGCCGTGCTGTCCCGCGCCCAGGAGCGTCCGGAGGTGCTCGACTGGAGTCGCTCGCGCTACGCCGACAACGAGTCGATCACGAGCGCCGAGCTGACGGCACTGGCGAAAGAATACCTGCCCGCGAAACGCGCGAGCCGCGTGACCGTGGTGCCGGCGAAACCGTAGAGGTTTCCGGACCG
>JAEUHA010000002.1 GCA_016793535.1 Opitutaceae bacterium
ATCAGCACCGTCGCCGGCACCGGCCAGGTCGGCTACACGGGCGATGGCGGGCCGGCGCTCCAGGCGACGTTCAACAAGCCGCACGAGATCCGGTTCGACGCCGCGGGCAACATCTTCATCGCCGACATGGTCAACCAGGCCATCCGGCGCATCGACGCGAAGACGGGAATCATCACGACATTCGCCGGCAACCGGACCAAGGGTTACAGCGGCGACGGCGGACCGGCGTCCGCGGCCGCGCTCAACAATCCGCACAGCATCCAGTTCGGCCCCGAGGGCGACCTCTACATCTGCGACATCGGCAACCACGTCATCCGCCGCGTGAACCTGCGCACCGGGATCATCACGACCTTCGCCGGCACCGGCAAACCCGGTGTCACACCCGATGGCGCCCCGATCGCCGGCACGCCGCTCCGCGGCCCGCGCTCGCTCGACTTCGACCGCGCCGGCAACCTCTGGCTCGCGACGCGCGAGGGGAACCAGGTGTTCCGTTTCGACCTGAAGGCGGGCACGATTCACCACGTGGCGGGGACGGGCAAACCGGGCTTCACCGGCAACGGCGGCCCCGCGAAGGAGGCGACGCTCAGCGGCCCGAAGGGCATCGCGATCGACCGCGACGGCAACGTGTGGCTTGCGGATACCGAGAGCCACACCGTCCGGATGTTCAACGCCCGCACCGGCACGCTGGAACTGATGGCCGGCACCGGCAAGAAGGGTAACGGCGGGGACGGCGACCCGCTGCAATGCGCCATGGCGCGGTTGCACGGCATCTTTGTCGATGCCGACGGCGCGGTGTACATCGGTGACAGCGAGGCCCACAAGGTGCGCGTCATGCGGCGGAAGTGACGACGAGGCGCCGGACCCAATTTTTTGAACGCGAAGGACGGGAAGTGCGGGAAGGGACAGACCTCAATCCGTCCCGGGCTTCCCGATTTTCCTGTTGTCAGGTTTGGACGGTTGACGTTCGGCCCTGCCGTTAGACGCTGACGATCCGACGCCCGCTCGCGTCGACCGACCTCACCCCAGATTCTGTCTCGTCGTGGCCCCCTTTGTTCTCCCCATGCTGAAGCGATCCGTGCTGCTCCGCGCCCTCCTGGGCATCTTTTCGGCCGGCTGTACCCTGGCGGCCGCGGCCGAGTCCAGTCTGCCCAACATCCTCTTCGCCATCGCCGACGACTGGGGCTTGCACGCCGGCGCGTACGGCACGTCGTGGGTCAGCACGCCGAACTTCGACCGCGTCGCGCGCGAAGGCCTGCTGTTCCGCAACGCCTACACGCCGATCGCGAAATGCGCGCCGTCGCGCGCGATCCTGCTCACCGGCCGGCACGGCTGGCAGCTCGAGGAGGCGGGCAACCACATGCCGTACTTTCCGGCGAAGTTCAAAAGCTGGCCCGAGGCGCTGACGGAAAAGGGCTGGTTCGTCGGCATCACGGGCAAGGGCTGGGGACCGGGCATCGCCAACGACGCCGCGGGCAAACCGCGCCAGATCGCCGGGCGGCCGTTCAACCAGCGCACCGCCCCGCCGCCGGCGAAGGCGATCTCGAACAACGACTACGCGGCCAACTTCGCCGCCTTCCTCGACGCCGCGCCGAAGGACGCCCCCTGGTGCTTCTGGTACGGCGCGACCGAGCCGCACCGGGCGTACGAATTCCAGGTCGGCGTCAACAAGGGCGGACGCAAGCTCTCCGATGTCACGCGCGTGCCGGCGTATTGGCCGGACAATGACACGGTCCGGCACGACATGCTCGACTACGGCTACGAGGTGGAGCACGTCGACCGCCATCTGGGCCGGATGCTCGCTGAACTCGAGCGGCGCGGACTGCGGGAGAACACGCTCGTCATCGTCACCTCGGACCACGGCATGCCGTTTCCCCGCGTCAAGGGCCACGCCTACGACGCCTCGAACCACGTCCCGCTCGCCGTCCGCTGGCCCGCCGGCATCGTGAAGCCCGGCCGCGTGATCGACGACTTCGTCGATTTCACGGACATCGCGCCGACGCTGCTCGACGTGGCCGGCGTCGCGCCCGCCTCGACCGGCATGGCCGCGTTCACCGGCCGCAGCTGGCGCGAGATCTTCGCCAGCCCGCAGGCCGGTCGCGTCGTGGCCGCGCGCGATCACGTGCTGCTGGGCAAGGAACGCAACGACGCGGGCCGGCCCAATGACGTGGGTTATCCGATTCGCGCCATGATCCGCGACGGCTTCCTCTACCTGCACAACTTCGAACCGGCCCGCTGGCCGGCGGGGAATCCGGAAACCGGATACCTCGACACCGATGGCGGCCCGACCAAGACCCTCATCCTCGCCGCGCGCCGGCGGAATCCGGCGGATCCGTTCTGGCCGCTCAACTTCGGCCTGCGCCCGGGGGAGGAGCTCTACGACCTGCGCCAGGACCCCGACTGCGTGCGCAACCTCGCGGCGGACCC
>JAEUHA010000020.1 GCA_016793535.1 Opitutaceae bacterium
CATCACGCCGCGACCAGTCTCGCCATGGGTGAAGGTTGTCGAAAAATCCTCCGGGGCCACCCGGTTGACGAAGAACGTCAGCATGCGATTGCTGAGCTCGGCGTCGAAGTACGCATACTGAAACGAAAAGGAAACCCGGTCGCGCGGCGTAAGCCGGTAGTCGAGGGTCGCTCCGAGGGAGGACCGTTTGCTGAACTTCGCGGAATCCTGGATCAACACGTCGGTGAGGTACGGCTTATCCGGGGTGCTATCCGGATACTGGTTGTTGTTCGTGGTGGCGGTGAGCCCGGTGGTCGTGCCGCCCAGACCGCGCCACGTGTTCTGAATAAAGTCTTCGCTCGTGTATTGCGTGCTGCTGCCGCCGGAAAGGGTGAAGCCGAACCGTTTGTTCACCGGCACGATGTAGGTGAAATCAAAACCTGGCTGGATCTTGCGCGTCGGCCGGGTGCGGGGACCGGGCGTCTTTTTGAAGTCCTTCGCGTTGTCTTTCATCATCAGAAAAACACTCGTGGTGAACGAAGGCTTGGAGCGTTCGAAGGCGCTGCGGGGAACCATGTTCACCGAGCCGGCGAGCGCCGAGCCGGAGGACTCCGGGGTCGGCGAGTGCACGATTTCCACGCGCGCCAGATTGTTGATGGACACCTGTTCGAGCTCGACGGTGCGCGAGGTGCCGGACGAGGCGGCGCTCGCGAGATTGAAGCCGCCAATGGTCACGGGCACATTGTTGGACGGCGCGCCACTCAGCGAAATGCTGCGCGCGTCGCCCCCGCCGTAATCGATGGTCACGCCCGGGAGGAATTTCAGGAAGTCGCCGACATTACCTTCGGCCACGAAGCCGAATTCGTCGGCCGAAACGACGTTGATGATGTTCGACGCGAAGCGCTGCTCGTTGATCGCGATCGCCGCCCCGTCCATCTGCTTCGACGTGGAAACCACCACCTGGTCGAGCGTCACGACCGGATTGCCGGCCTCGGGCGTGCGCTTGAACCCGCTGAGGACGATGTCGTGCTGCACCGTCTGCCCGGCCGGGATGTTGACGAGGTCGCTCCGCACGGAAAGGCCGGTGTAGAATGCGCGCAACTGCACGCTGCCCGCCGGCACTTGGGAAAAGCGGTACGTTCCGTCGGACTGCGTGAAGGTCTCGAGCGTGGTGCCCTCGAGGGTGACGCGGGCCTTTTCCAGATACTCGCCGTTCGTGGCGTTGAGCACCCGGCCCTCGATTGCACCGGTGGCGGGGGCAGCGCTCCCGGCCGCCGTCGCCACCGGCGCGGTGCCGAGTACCAGGGCGAGCCAGCCGGAAACCACCGCCACGGGGTTGCGCCGCCGGACCGGACCAGACGGTTTGGGTGCCGGCGCGGCCTCGGCCGGCGCGGCGTGCGTCTTGGTCTCGAGCGTGCGGCGCACCATCAAGGCCCCGGTTTCGAGATCCTCCACCACCTCGAGGGCGGTGTTGGCCACCAGGAGAGTCAGTGCCTCGCGGACGGAAAACTCGCCCCGGAGGGGGTTCGTGCGGATGCCACGGACCGTGTCGACCAGGAAAACGACCTGGTGGCCTGATTCCTCGGCAAACCGCCGGAGGGTTTGGGCGGCGTCCCCGGGACCGATGTCGAAATGCTTCCTGGTTTTCTGCGCGGCCTCGACTGGAGTGAGGACTCCCAGCGTATGGACGACAGCGACAGCGGCGGCGAGATTGGCGGGCAGGTAGGGTTTGAACATGAGGAGCGGTAAGAGCGCCCCTGAGACGCAGAGCCGGAGAAAACGGGTTATCCGCGTTCGCATGATTTTCGCCGCTCGTGGCGAAGGCTTCAACGCGCCGCGCGCAGCACTACCGTCTTTTCATCGCGGCGGTCGATCGTGATCGAGCCGCTGCTTTCGAGCAGGCGGATGAATCCCTCGACGTTGTCGGCGGCAAAGGTCCCGCCCACCGGCCGCGCCCCGAGCGCGTCGTCGCCCAGCACGAGCTGGAGCCGGTTGCGACGGTTGAACTGCGCGATGACCTCGCGCAGCGGCGTCTCGGCAAACGCAAGCTTTCGCTCCTGCCACGAGAGGGCCTCGCGAATCGCTTCGGGAGCGATGGCTTCGACGACGGGCGCCGCGGCCGGCCCGGCGGCGGGCGACTTCGGCGGGGGCGCGAGGGCGATCCGCGTGCGCTCGTTGGCGGCGAGAAGGGTGGGGACGGGATCCGCGGGACGCGCCGCGCCGGGTTCGGAAACGACGACCTTGCCTTCGGTCACCAGGACTTCGACGGCCGCGGAGGCGAGCCGCACGTTGAACGCGGTGCCGACCGCGCGGACGGCGACGCCCGCGGCGGAAACGACGAACGGTCGCGTGGCATCGGGCGCCACGGTGAAGTGGGCCTCACCGCGCAGCAGGGTGACGCGGCGTTCGCGCGGCGCGAAGTCGAGACGGACAGCGGAGTCGGCGTTGAGCTCGATGACCGAGCGGTCGGCCAGCACGACGCGCTCGTACCCGCCACTCGAGGTGGCGTGGATCTGTGCGGTGGGCGCCGGACGGAGCCACTGCCACCAGCCGAACGAGGCCAGCGCCACGGCGGCGGCGAGGCCCGTGAGCAAGCGCAGCACGGGGAACCGCTTGGGCGGGGCGATTGCACGCGGCCGCACCGGAAACTCCACCACGGGCTGCAACTCGGCGCGGATTTGCGGCATTTTCTCCAGTAACGCGCATGCGGCCTGGAGCCGGGCGACGGCGGCGGAGTGGCGCGGATCTTCCCGGCACCACTGTTCGAATTCGCGCTCCTGGGCGGGCGAAAGGCCCTCCGCGCGGCGGGTGAGCCATTCGGACGCGACCTCGTCGATGCCATCGTCAGAGGAATTCATGCGGAGGCCTCCCCGGGCTGAGCCGACGCTGGGGCTGCGGACTTGAGCAGACCGCGCGCCACGAAGAACGCGGCGCAGCGTCGCATGCCGGCCGCCATGTGCACCTTCACGGTTTCGGCCGAGATGCCGAGCTGCACCGCGATTTCCTTGTAGGCGAGGCCGTCCAGATAACGGAGCATGATGACCTGGCGACAGCGGTCGGGCAGCGCGCGCACGGCGTCGGCGAGCACTTCGAGTTCGTAGCTCTGGTCGATCTGCTCGGCCACTCCCGGCCGGTCTTCCAGGACCGTGAGCTCCAGCAGGTCCGTCACCGGCTCGGTCGGCCTCGCGCCGCGGCGGCGGAAGAGATCGAAGGCGGCGTTGCGGGCGGCGGTGAAGAGAAAGGCTTTCGGATAGCGCACGCCGCCGTTGGCCTGGGCCCGGAGGAGGTTCGTGTAGGTCTCCTGCACGAGATCGTCGTGGTCCCCGAGCGTCGGAAAACGCGCCTGCAAATAGGCGCGCAGGGCAGGCTCATGGGGCTGCACTTCCTCGGCAAACCAGCGGGCTTGTTCAGACGGGGGCATGGGGCGATGCGCCAAGATGCATCCGTTTGCCCGGAGGGAGTGTCGAGCGGTATTTCCACGAAAACCCCGCCGGGAGAAAATTTCTTCCGGCGGATAACCCAAATGCTGGCCGGCTGCGTCTCTCTATCCTCGCACCGACGGACGGCGCGCCGGCTCATCATGGCTCAGCCGCGGGGCGGGCACGAGGCGCCGGGGTGCCAACGGCCCGTGAGGAGCGTCTCGGTCGGCTGGCGCGCAAGACCGCGCTCGCGGCGGACGATCAGGCTGGCCAGCAGGTCCACGGCCGCGGCGCCGATGGCGCGGGGCGTCTCGTCGATGCCCGCGATGGGATTCGGGGCGCCGGCCTCCGGCCGGATGTTGGTGCTGGCGAAGCCGACCGGCCCCGGTACGGGCAATCCGAGCACCTGCGCGCAGGCGTGCACTTTTTCCTCCGACGTCGTGAGGATGAGATCGGGCCGCTCGCGTCGGAACCACGGACGCAGCGCCGCCGCGAGTTCGCCCTGCCACACGAGCGGCGCCACGCGCTCGCGCGCCTCGTGCCAGCCAAACGACAGGGCCGCGGCGGAGAAACCGCGGTTGGTGCGCCAGTCCTGCTCCACGTCGACGACGAGCCCGATCCGCCGATAGCCGAGCGCGGTGAGTTCGCGGCAGAGGCGCATGGTGTTCGCCCCGTGGTTCGGTGCGACCCGGTTCATCTCCGGCCCGAGCACCGACAGGCTCGCGGCCACGAGCGAGAAGTCGCGCCAGTCGAGCAGCGCCGTGAAATCGGTCGGTGGGCTCTGCGGCAGGAACAGCACGCCCTGCACACCGCGGTTGAGCAGTTTTCGCTGCCACCGCGTCCCGCCGAGCGCACCGGTGATCCGCTCGCGGTGAAAAACGTACCCGGACTCGCGCGCGCGTTCGGCCGCGCCCGCCGCGAGATCGTGGAAGTAAAGCGGCAGCGTCGCACCCTGCCAGTTCCAGAGCGCGCAGATCACGCCCTGCAACGCGCCGCGTTTCCGGGAACGGACGTAGTGCATGAGCTTCACGATCTCCGGGTCGGGCCGGTAACCGAGCCGCTCCGCCACCGCGACGACGCGGCGGCGCGTCTTCTCCGCGACGCGCGGCTGGTTCCGCAGGGCGCGCGACACCGTCATCTGGCTGACGCCGCTCAGGCGGGCGATTTCTCGGAGGGTTGCGCCGGGCGGCGGCGCAGGGGTGGGGGATTGCACGCCGGAGTGTTACTCTAACGCAGGAATTGAAATCGATCCGGAAAACGCCGCCGCGCCATCGTCGGCCCCGCCCTTTCCCCTGTGACCACCCCGACCCTGCCCCGCGTCTCCTCGATCTTCCGCCTGCACTTTGCGCTGCTCGCGGCGCCATGCCTTGCCGTCGCGCAAGTCGCGCCGGTCGCCCCCGGCCTCAAGCCGGCGCCGGCTGCATCCGAGGTGCTCACGCTCTCGCCGTTCACGGTCAGCACCGATCGCGACGTCGGCTTCGTCGCCGCGAGCTCGCTCGCCGGCGGCCGGCTGGCGGCCGACCTCAAGGACACGCCGGTTGCGTACTCCGTGCTCACGCGTGAATTCATCGACGCGCTCGGGCTCGACGACCTCAACCAGGCCGCCGAGTGGACGGTCGGCGCGACGCAAAACGTCGACGCCGGCGCCAACGCCATCTTCGCCTCCGTCGGCAGCTTCAGCGTCCGCGGGGTCAGCGGGCTTTCGCGCCAGCGGAATTTCTTCCCGTTCGGCATCGTCTTCGACAGCTACAACCTCGACCGCTTCGACTTCGCCCGCGGGCCGAACTCCATCCTCTTCGGCACGGGCTCGATCGGCGGCGCGGCCAACTCCGTGACGAAGCAGGCGGTCTTCGGCAAACCCATCCGGCAGCTCGAGGCGCGCGTCGGTTCCTGGGCGAACTACCGCGTCACGTCGGATTTCAACGTCTCCAACGACCGGCTCGCCGTCCGCCTCAACACGCTCTGGCAGGACTCCGCCGGCTGGCGCGACGACGACTACCTCAAGAAGCAGAGCGCCTTCCTGACCGCGACCTATCGCGTCGCGCGCACCACCCAGGTCCGGGCCGAAGCCGAGTACGGCCGGATGGAGCAGCGCAGCGCGTTCACCAATCTCAACGACCGCATCAGCGGCTGGGACGGCACGACGACGTATGCGACCGTGCCGACCACGTCGATCCCCACCGCGACCCGCAACGCGGCCGGCGTGAGCCAGTACGGCGCCGACAACTGGGTTTTCAGCTCCGCCTTCGGCACGGCCGACATCATCAACTTCCAGAACTCGCCCACCACCGTCGCGGCCAACGCCGCAGGCACGTTCATCGGCGGCCGGCCGATCGTGGGCACCGGCGTCAACACCGCGGGCCAGGCGCTCCTCTACCAGCTCAACCTGCCCGAGGATCGTTTCGCGCGCGCCATCGCCGGGTCGCGGTTCCGCGTGCCGGACCGCACGTTCACCCATCGCTTCGACAACCGCCCCACGCTGAAACAGGGTTACCGGGATTTCGCCCTCTACCTCAACCACCAGGTCGGCAAGTCGCTCTTCCTCGAGGTGGCCGGCGACTACAACAAGGAGGCGCGCTTCGGCGACACCACCTACAATCGGAGCGTCTCCGACGTGCTCATCGACATCAACCGCTCGCTCCCCACCGGCGCCCCCAACCCGAATTTCCTGCAGCCGTACTTCGAGGCCGCCCAGCGTTACGACAACATCCGCAGCTCCGAAAACCTCAACGGCCGCCTCGCCGCCGCCTACCTGCTCGATACGCGCTTTGCGCGGTTCAAGTTCAACCTCCTCGGCGGCATCAACCGCTCCGAACAGAACCTCCGCGCCTGGCAGCTCACGCTGCCGTTCGAGTCCGACAGCCGGCTCTGGGTCGGGCGTCATTCGATCCGTTTCCGCCAGTACTGGGACCAGCCCGACCGCTCGCTGCCCGAGTTTCCGGGCGCGGTCCGCACGGTTGATCCGGTCACCGGCACGGTCCGCACGCTGACGCCGGTCATGGTCCTCGACACCACGCGCCCTGACTCGATCGCCCGCCGCAACAACAATTTCACCTATGGCAGCGTCGCGATGCAGGCCCGGCTGCTCGACGGCCGGCTCAACCTCGTCACGGCGTATCGTAGAGACGAATACAACAACTCCGGCCGGGTGACCCGCGCCGCCGGCGACTACCCGGAGGGCTGGAATGCCTTCGACGTCCTCTGGCGTCCCGCCGCCCCGGCCGACTACTACACGCTGCCCGCCGTCGTGGCGCGCAGCGCCGCCGGTGCTCCCGTCGGTGGAACCGTCTCGCCTGATGTGCGCCCGCGGGACGGCAACGGCTTCCGGCTGCCGCAGTACGCCAACGACCGCTTTCGCGACGACTACAATCCGCCCGACATCGACGGCGCCGTCGGCACCTACTCGGTCGGGGGCGTCCTCAACGTGACGCGGTGGCTCGGTCTTTCCGCCAACTACGCCGAGACCTTCAATCCGCCCGGAGGCAACGTGGGCTATGACGGCTCGCTCCTGCCGCCGTCGATTTCCAAGGGTATCGACGTCGGCCTGCGCTTCACGCTCCTCGGCGGCCGGCTCTCCTCCAGCCTCAACTATTACACCTCGAAGGAAAACAACGCCGTCATCACCACGCCCGCCGGCTCGCAGGGAAACTTCAATGCCATCTTCCAGGCCAACCCGATCGGCGACCAGAGCGCCAACGGCCGCAACATCCGCGGCTTCGCGGACCTGCCGATCGTGCTGCGTGACACGATTCGGCGGAAGTCGTCCGGGATCGAGCTCGACACCACGGCCAACCTCACGCGCCAGTGGCGGCTCCTCGCCAACGTGTCCGTCGCCGAGCCGCTGCAGGATGACGCCTATCCGCTCAGCATCGCGTACTGGAAGGCCCGCGAGCCTGACTTCCGGCAGATCCTCGCCGACACCGGCGTGCTGATCGACGCCAACAACGTCGCGCGCGCCGACACCACGGTGCCCGCCACGGTCGCCTCGCCCAACGCCAACGCCGCCGCCAACGCGTGGAACGACATCCAGACCACCTTCCTCGCCAACCTCGTGACCAAGCCGCAGCTCATCCGCGGCTCGGCCCGCGTCACCGCAAACCTGTTCACCGATTACACGTTTCGCGCCGGCTGGCTCAACGGGGTGCGGCTTGGGGTCGGCGTGAACTATCGCGCCAAACAGGTGATCGGCTATCGCGGGGGCGACACCATCGCCAGCCCGACCAATCCGGCGGTGGCGATCGATGATCCCTCGGTCGACGCGTACACCCCCGTGTACAACGAGGCGTACTCCGTCGGTACCGCCACCGTCGCGTACACCTGGCGCCTGGCCCGCGAGCGCCGGATCTCCTTCAATCTTCGGGTCGACAATCTGTTCAACGACGACGATGTGCGCTACTTTCAGAACGGCGGCAGCGCCACGGGTGGCACGACGCAGCGCCCGCGCAACGGCGACGTTTCCTCGCCGGCGCGCGTCGCCACGCCGACGCTTTTCTCCTATCCGGTGCCGATCAACTACACGTTGTCCGCGCGGTTCGAGTGGTGAGTCGCCGGCGAGACGCCGGCGGTGCTGAGCCGGATCAAATCTTCCGAGGGCATGCGGATGGATTCCGTGCGAGCGCCGGCGCCCAGCGAGGCCACCGTTGCGCTCGCAGCCAGCGCAATCCGTGCCCCCCGTCCTGACCTCAACGGCATGATTTCGCTCCGGAGTGAGAACCGAGACCAACGAGAGCGGTCATGCGGGGGGAATGGGCTGCAGTGGAGGTGGCGCAGTCGGCGGTGCCGCCTGGCGGTCCGGGCGGAAACATTCCAGTGAGAGATTGCAGGGCCGTGCGGTCCTGGTTCCTTCCTCGCCCCGTGAGCCCCCTGGCACGTTCGTTCTTCCGCTTCGCCGCCGGCGTTCTTCGCGGCGTGGCGGTGGCAGCCGCCCTGGTGACGGCGGTATACGCTCAACCGGCGGCGCCGCTCGTGACGCTGCCGGCCGGCTGGCGGCTTGCGACGGAGTACATGGCGGGCTTCCCCGCCGAGGGTCTGCAGCTTTTCGTCTACGAGAGTCCGGCCGGGGCGACGCCGGTGGTCCGCTCGTTCTGCCTCGCGTGGGACCCCGGTTCCCCCGCGGTGACACTGCGGCCCGTGCTCGCCGCCAGCGCGCGCACCCCGACGCAGTTTGCCGCGCAGGAACCCGGTGCCTTTGCGGTGATGAACGCCGGCTATTTCGGCGGGAACCAGTCCTTCAGCCTGGTGCAGCGCGACGGCGTCGTGCTGTCCCCCAATATCAAGGCGCTCACGCGGACCCTGGCGGGCGCCGCCACGACCTACTACCCGACGCGGGCCGCGTTCGGCCTCAGTCCGGCGGGCCGCCCGGCCAGCGACTGGATCTACCACGTCGGCAGCGGCAACGCCCTGATCTACGCTTACCCCGATCCGAGTCCGAATCGTTTGAACGGCGCGCCGCAGCCGGTGCCCACGGCGACTTTTCCCGCTGGCGGGACACCGTGGGTGATGGAGCTTGGCGTCGGCGGCTCGCCGATGCTCGTGAAGGACGGCGTCGTACGGCTGACCGACGCCGAGGAGCTGATCGACGTCAACAATACGTCGCGCCGGGCGCGCTCGGGCATCGGCCATACCGCGGCGGGCCTCGTGCTTCTGGTCGTAGTGGAGGGTGACAATCCGGCCGGAGCGCCCGGCATGACGCTCGCCGAGTTCGCCGCGTGGATGCGCGGCCTGGGCTGCATGGGCGCCGTGAACCTCGACGGCGGCGGCTCCACGTCGCTCGTGGCGGGCGGACGTCCTACGGTGCGGCCTGGCGACGGAGCGGAGCGTCCGGTGATCGCGGCCCTCGTCCTCGCCGACCCATTGGCGTCCGCGGCATCCGCGTCGCCGGTCGTCGTGCACCGTCCCTGGGACCTGCGTGTCTCGGCCGGCGGGACGGCCGTGTTCCAGGTGGTCGCGTCCGGCGGCGCCCTCGCGTATCAGTGGACGCATGACGGCGTGCCTCTACTTGGCGCGACGCGTCCGGCGCTGCGGCTCCCGGCAGTTGCCGCGGCGCAGGCGGGCCGTTACGCGGTCACGGTGAGCAATGCCCTGGGGCGCGTTACCAGCAGCCCGGCGACGCTCCAGGTGGTGGCGGCTCCGCCGGGTGAACTCGTGAATCTCTCCGTCCGGGCCGGCGCTGGGCCGGGTGAGGACACGCTGATCGCCGGCCTGGCGCTGCGGGGGGCGGCCACAACCGTGCTCGCGCGCGGCATCGGGCCGGGACTGGGCGCCTTTGGTGTGACGGGTTTTCTCGAGGACCCGCGCATTGACCTGCTGCGGGAAACGGGGGCAGTGCTCGCGGGCAACGACGACTGGGAGGGCGCGGGCCTGGCTGCGACCGCCGCGCAGGTGGGCGCGTTTCCGCTCGTGCGCGGTAGCTCGGACGCGGCGCTCGTGCAGACTTTGCCGCCGGGCGCGTACATGGTGGCCGCGACGCCGGCGCGCGGGACGGGCCGCGGCAACCTGCTCATCGAGGTCTACGACACGACGGCGGGAGGAGGCGTGCTGGCGAATCTGTCGGCACGGGCGCGCGTGGCGTCGGGCCGGGAGGAACTCACCGCCGGCTTTGTGGTGCGGGGAGAGTCGGCCATGAACGTGGTGATCCGCGGGATCGGGCCGACGCTGGGTGGCTTCGCGGTGGGCGAAGCCGTGCGTGGTCTCCGGCTGACCCTGGTGCGCGACGGCGAGACCTGGCTTGCGAATACCCGCTGGGCGCTGGCGCCCAACGCGGCGGAGATCCGGGCGGCTGCGCGCGGCTCGGGCGCGTTCGCGCTGTCGGCCGTCGCGACGGATGCGGCGATGCTCGTCACGCTGCCCCCGGGTGCCTACACCGCGACGGTCGCTGCGCCCGAAGGCACCGAGGGCGTTGCGCTGGTGGAGATCTACGAGGTGCGCTGAGCCGGGCTCGTGCCGTTGAAGGTTGAAAGATGAGAGGTGGAAAAACGCGCCATCTTGCGGAGTTAGGTCGTCCGGTGCAGCCTGAGCCCGCCTGATTCACCCCTCCTGCGTATCCTGTCATCCTGTCCAATCAAAGACAGGATGGCAGGATGATCAGGATCAGATGGGTACGTCTTCACGCTGTCCGTTTGATCCGTGAGCGGCCTGGTCTGCTGAGCTCCTGGCAGACCCCGGGAGCTCGTGGAAAGGAGGGAGGGGCGCCCTGCCGGAAGCGACGGCGATGTCCTGTGGTGGGTCGGGTCAGGGCGAATCCGCGCGCTTGAGCTTGAAGAACGCCTGCAGCAGTTCGCGGCATTCGTTTTCGAGCACGCCGCCGGCGGTGAGTTCGACGTGATGATTCACCCGGGGCAGGTCGTTGAGGTTGGTCGCCCCACCCAGGCAGCCCATTTTCGGATCCGGCACGGCGAAGCACACCCGGCGGACGCGCGACATCAGCATTGCGCCGGAGCACATGGGACAGGGCTCCTTGGTCACGTACACGGTCGCCCCTTCCAGCCGCCAGTCGCCAAGCTTTGCCGCGGCCTGCGTGATCGCGAGCATCTCGGCGTGGGCCGTCGGATCGCGGGCGCTTTCGACCGTGTTGTGCGCCGAGGCGACGATTTCCCCGCCGAGCTCGATCACCGCCCCGATCGGCACCTCGTCCTGCCGCCAGCCGTCGATCGCCTGGTTGTACGCCAGGCTCATGAAAAACGCGTCGTCCCGCACCAGTTGGGAGGGAAACCGTTTCTCGAACGGGCACGGTGGGGGCGTGGAGGGACCGGAGATGTTCACCAGCAGAGGAGGGAAACCTTGACTAAGGCCGGCCCAATCTGCCTTACAAGGTGGTTTTGATGACCGACACCATGACCTGCCTTGCCGTGAACCCACTCCGCGTTTGACCATGTCATCGGACAACAACGCGATCGAAGTCGAAGGTAAGGTCGTCGCCGTGCTCCCGGGCACGATGTTCAAGGTGCAACTGGCCAACGGCCACGTCGTCCTCGCCCATATTTCCGGCAAGCTCCGGAAGAACTTCATCAAGATCGCCGCGGGCGACACGGTGAAGATGGAGATGAGCCCCTACGATCTCGAGAAGGCGCGAATCACGTTCCGGATGAAGGAGACGAATCCGAACTACACGCCGCCGCCGCGCCGCCGCTCGTACTGAGGGCCGGCTCGGATTTCGCTCCGTCCGCCTACTCCGCACTCGACGCCGCTTTTCTGCGGCGTCTTTTTTTTGCCATGCGGGACGACTCCAGCCGCGCGCCCGTCGCGTTTGCCAACGACATCGAGGCCTTCCTCGGTTTCATCGGGCTGGAGCGCGGCCTGGCGAAGAACACCAGTGCCGGCTACCGGCGCGATCTCGACCAGGCGGCGGCATTCTTTGCGCGGCGCGGCGTGGCGAACTGGCGGTCCGTCACCGGTGATCACGCGGCGGCGTGGATCCACTCGCTTTCGGCCGCGGACTACACCGTCGCCAGCCTGGCGCGCAAACTGTCCGCGTTGCGCTCGATGGCGCGTTTCCTCGTGCGGGAGAAACAGCGCGACGACGATTTCACCGCCCTCCTCACGGGTCCGAAACCCGCGCGGCGCATCCCGCACACGTTGACGGAGGCGGAGGTGACCCGGCTCGTCGCCGCGCCATCCGGAGGCGGTCCACGCGCGCTGCGGGATCGCGCGCTCCTGGAGCTGTTCTACTCGAGCGGACTCCGCGCCTCGGAACTGGCGTCCCTCATGCTGCAGCAGGTGGACCTGCAGCAGGGTTTCCTGCGCGTGTTCGGCAAAGGGTCCAAGGAGCGCTTCGTGCCGATCGGCGCCCGGGCGCGGGATGCGCTCGAGGTGTATCTGGTCTCGGGCCGCCCGCATCTGGTGCGGCCGCACACCGGCAGCCAGTTCTTCCTCAATCACCACGGCCGCGCGCTGTCACGCGTCGCACTCTGGATGATCGTCAAGGCGCACGCCCGCCGTGCCGGCATCACCAAGCCGGTCAAGCCGCACGCGCTGCGGCACTCGTTCGCAACGCACCTGCTGGCCGGCGGCGCCGACCTGCGCGCGATCCAGGAGATGCTCGGCCATGCCAGCATCTCGACGACCCAGATCTACACGGCGGTTGAACCGCAGCGGCTGCTGGATCACCACGCGAAATTTCATCCGCGCAACCGGGAGCGGAAGGGAAAATAGCCCTCACCTGTAGGCGGGGTGCCCTCACCCCGCGGGCGAGGAATTTTGAACCGTACTGACGCGGGGTGGGGGCACCCCGCCTACAACCAGGGCCGGGCGGCACTACTGCAGGCTCAGGAACACGCGCGGTCCCTTGGATTGACTGGCGGCATCGGCGGTGTCCTTGGCGAGGAAGATCCGGTCGGCGGCAATCTTTCCTTCGTTGGTGAAGTAGTCGCGCACCCGTTGCGCCCGCGCCTGCGCGAGGGCCCGCAGGTCGTTCGCGTCGACGGGCGTCGCTTCCGCGAGCCGGCCGGTCATTTCCTCGACGGGCAGTCCGCTTGCCTCGGCCGCAGCGGCGGCCTGGGCCTGCTCCGCGTCGACGCGGGCTTTTTCCTGGGCGGCGACCGCGGTGTCGCGTTTCGCCTGGCCCGTGACGGCGTTCACCATCCGGCGCAGCAGACCGGTGGGCGGCGGTGGAGGCGGCGCGACGACGACCGGTGGTTTCGGCAGCGGGGCGCCGAACTCGGGTCCCGGGGGAAATTTCTCGTCGTAGAGCTTCTTCAGCATCGCGGCGTGTTCCTCGGGCGCGATGACGAGTTTGTCCGGCGGCGGCAGGTTCGGGTCCTGTTGCTGCTTGGCCTGCCAGATCGCCCGACGCACGATGCCCGCGAGCTTCACGCGCTTGAGGGCGTAGGCGTCGGCGTCCGCGTCGTATGAACCCTGCAGGTCGAGGTTCAGGCCCGGACGATTCGTCAGCGCCTTGACCATCGTCTCCAGTTTCTTCCGCTCCGTGTCCAACAGCTCGTCCGAGCCCGAGGGAAACTCCTGGAACGCGAGTTCCTCGCCGCCTCCGCCGAATGCGGCGCCGAGGAGTGAGAAAGGGGATACGGCGGCCTTGGTGAGGAGATTGCCGATCACGCGCCACACCACGCGGCCGATGCCGAAGCTGGGATCGTCGGTGCTGCCCTGCACCGGCACGTCGATGACGATCTTGCCCTCGAGGTCCTTCAACAGCGCCACGCCTAGCCGGACCGGGAGGGTCGTGGCCTCGGGGCTCGCGACTTTGCCGCCGAAGGTGAACTGGTTCAGCGTGATTACGTTCGCGGCGTCGATCTTCTTGCCGTCCATGAGGAATTTCACGTCGAGGACCAGCTTGCCGCGCGCGAGCTCATAGCCGGCGTACTTGCCGCTGTACGGACTGAGCGGGACCAGATCCACGTTCCTGAAATCGACCTTGAGATCGAACGAGGGCTTGGCGCCGAGCGGATCGACCTTGCCGGTGATCGCAACCGGGCCGGCGCCGTTGATGACCGCCTTGAGGTCGAGATCGGCCTTGGCGAGATTGGCCGAGGAGAGGCCCGCCACGGTGCCCGTGAAGTCGGACATCGCCATCGTCACGTGCGGCTCGATCGAGCGATCGGTGAATCGGTAGTCGCCGCCGGTGATGACGACCTTGGCGACATCGATCTTGGGTGGCGGTGCGGCGGGGCCTGCGGCGGAGGCGCCGGGCGCCGTGGCCGGTACAGGTGCAGTGGTGCCGGCGGGGGCCGCGGTGAGCCGTGCGACGGTGGCGAGGTTGAGGGACTTGTCGGCATTGACCACGACGCGGGCGTAGGGACCCGCGATGTTCACTTCATCCAGGCCCACGCTGAGCTCGGGCGCGGTGGCGGCCCGGAGGCCGCGCAGGGCGAGCGATTGAAAACCGGCCAGTTCCTCGGAGTGGGTGCCGTCGACCAGCGCGAATTTTTCCACCGTGACGTCGCCGGCCACCGTGGCCGTGAGCGGCTGGCCAGTGCGCAGCTCGGCGCCGAGCTTCAGCTTTGTCGTGAGGACACCCTGGGTCAGGTCGACGTTCGCGAACGTCTCAAGATAGGGATTCAGCGGCAGCAGGTCCAAACCGGCGACGTCGAGCTCGAGCTGGGCGGAGACGGCCGGCGCGATACCGACGAGGCCTGCCAGGCGGACGGTCCCGCCGGGCGCCCAGCTGGCCGCGAACTGCAGCGGCATTTTCGCGCCCTCGGCCAGCGTGATGTCGCGGAGGGAGAATTCCAGGCCGCTGACCGCGAGCTTGGCGGGTTGGGGCGCGGCCAGGTCCGCGACCTCGACGCGAAAATCCTTGAGGGCGAGTTCGCCCACGGTGACGTCGGGCTTGATCGCGGGCCCGGGCGCCGGCGGCGCGGTGGGACCGGGCGTGGCGGGCGCGGTCGCCCGCCGGGGCGCGGCGGGATCGGGTTGCAGCATCGTCTGGACGTTGAGCGTGCCGTCCTTTTCCCGCCTTAGACGGGCCAGTCCGCCGTTCAGCGTGACGCTGGCGATCTTGGCCTGCTGGCTCATGGCGTCGGCCTGGATGCCGTTGACGTCGAGGGCGGCGAGTTCGAGCGCGGCTTCGCCGCGGGGGCTTTCGAGCACCTTCAATCCGCGAACTTGCACGGCGCCGTCGAGCAGCCGCAGCACGGTCTTGCCGGCCTCGAGGCCGGCCTCGTAGCGGCCCCGGACCGACAGCGTGCCGCCGGCGATCTCGGCGTTCACCTGGTGCGGGTAGTAGGGCATGTATTTCGCGAGCACGATCTGCTCGAGGCTGAATTCCCCGCGCGACCGGGGCGGCGTGGCGTGCAGCGTGCCGGTCCAGGTGAACTTTTCGCCGGCTTCCGTGACCGCCTCGAAGTGGTGCGGCGCGCCGGTCTCGCTGGTGGTGTGGAAATTCGTCAGGGTGAACGTCACCGGTCCCAGGGTCGTGGCGAAGGGGCGCCGGGCCGCCGCATCAGAAAAATCGATACGGGCGTTGGCCACGTGCAGCCGGCCCACGCGCACCGGGCGGCCGGGTTTCGCGGCGGCCGGAGACGGTGCCGGCGTGGCGGCGGGCCGGTCGAGCTTCGTCAGGATGTCGGCGAAGTTGAGGGACGAGTCCGCGTTCACCGCGATGCGGGCATCGAAGCCTTCGAGGTCGATTTCACCCAGCGACCACGCGCTCCAGATCGAGGTCCAGACGTCGACATCGACGTACAGCCGGCGCCAGTCGACGAATTTCGACGCGCCGTCCCGCTCGCGGATCGCGAAGTTTTCCAGCGTGAGTGAGATCGCGTACGGGTTCGTCCGGACCTTCTCCACCGTGACGCGCCGGCCAAGCTCGGCCGAAAGGCGCTTTTCGAGCTGCGACTTCACGATGACCGGGGCCAGGAAGAAGCCGACGACCGTGTAGAGTGCGATCAGTCCCGCGACGATGAGCAGGCGGCGCCGGAGCTTGGACGCTGGTTTCATCCGGGCAGGCTGGGCAAGTTGCGGACGTGCGGCAACCTCGCAGGCGGTACGCGTAAGGGGTCAGGGCGTTCGCCGTTACTGCCGCTGCAACGGCGAACGCCCTGACCCCTGACTTCCTTCACACGCGCTGAAGCTTCCAACGTCCGCGCCTGAACAACACTGCGCTCCACAGCGTGAGCACGGTGAACGAGATGGGGACGGCGATGTACACGCCGGTGGGACCGAGGCCGACGGGCTGGGCGAGGATCCAGGCCAGCGGTACCTGGCCCAGCCAGAAGCAGAAGAAGTTCAGCCGGGTCGGCGTCCAGGTGTCGCCCGAGCCGTTGAACGCCGCCTCGAGGCACATGCCGGCGGCGTAGAGGGGAAAGGCCAGACT
>JAEUHA010000038.1 GCA_016793535.1 Opitutaceae bacterium
CGCTCCCAGGAATCCTCTCGCCTCTTGCCTCTCGCCTCTCGCCTCGCGCGTCGCGCGCCGGCGGGTTCGCCCTGCTGATCGTCATCACGCTGCTCGCGTTCATCGTGCTGCTGCTGCTCGGGCTCGCGGTGTTCGCGCGGATCGAGGGCGCGGTGGCCGGCAACACCCAGCGGCAGGCGCAGGCCCGCGAGAATGCTCTGCTCGCCCTCAACGTGGCCGTGGGCCAGTTGCAGCGTTATGCCGGACCGGATACGCGCGTGTCGGCCACCGCGGCCAACTTCGGGGGCGTCGACGGCACCCGCCATTACACGGGCATCTGGAATTCCGATGCGTCCGCAACCAGCACGCCGTCCGTCCCGCTCACCTGGCTCGTGAGCGGCAATGAACTCACGCAGGAGGACACCGATCCCGCGGCGGCCCCCGGCAGCCGGATCGCCGCCCCGCTCGCCGTCAAGCCCGACGCCCCCGGCACCCGCACCGTCGACCTGATCGGGCGCAACGCCACCGGCAGTGCGACCCGCAACGCCGACTACGTGGTCGCGCCGCTCACGGACATCACGGCGACCGGAATTCCCGGGGCGCCGCCGGCCGCGGCGACCACCATCGGACGCTATGCGTGGTGGGTGGGGGACCAGGGCGTGAAGGCGCCCGTCGCGCAGCCGGATCCGCACGGCGCGGCCACGTTCGCGCCGTATGATTCGGCCGACCTGCGCCGCCGCATCCGCCAGCAGGTGCCGCTGGGCGCCGGCGCGGCGGAAGGCGCTTCGGGCGCGCCTATCTTCGAGCCCGCCGATGCCAACAACGCGGCGCTCGTCGCCAACCAGAAGGTGAACGCCTTCAGCCAGCTCGCCTTCCTGCGCACCACTGCGAACGCGCAGGTCGGCCTCGCGCGGCTGCGGCAAAACCTGCACACGTGGTCGCCGAACAACTACGCCGTGCTGGCCAACACGAAGAACGGCGGCCTGCGGCAGGATTTGTCGCTCAACCCGGCCGCCCTTGGCACGGCGTTCGCGGCCTGGACCGACTACGCGACCTACATGGAGCCGCTCGTGCCCGATCCCAATGCGCCGCCGTCGCTGGCGCCGCCGATAACGCCGGCGTATGGGACGGATCCGATTCGGAGGCGGTATATCATGACGCCGCACCTCATCGCCGACGGTGGATCCCATCAGGTGGGGCCGGTGCTGAGCCAGTTCTTCATCACCTTTAACGTTAGGACGGAGGGCGGCTCGGCCGGCGTCCGCCCGTTGGAAGTCCGAGCAGGCTGGATGCTGTCGCTCTGGAATCCGTACACGAGTGCGCTCGTACCAGAGGAACTGCGGGTTGAGGTGCGCGGATTGCCGGAACAGGTGACCGTGATGAACGACATGCCGGCGCGACTCGGTCCGGTAGGCAGCTTCGTGCTGCAGCCGCCGGCGAATTCTCCCGGGCCGGCGGTCATGGATAATCCGCTCCAGATAAACTTGCCGTGGGATGCGGCGAACGTGCCGACCGGGAGTCCGGCGGAAGACCGGCAGTCGTGGCTCCCAGGCCGGGTTTACACGTGGCGCTCACTCGAAGACCTCAACGCGGCGTCGCCGGCGCCCGCGACGGGTTTCGCCTCCCGTTTCTACTCCCGTAATTTCGGTGATGCGGGTCCTAACCAAGGCGTGCAGCGGGCCATCCCTTCGGCTCCGGTCGTGGATGGCGACGATCTCTGCCACCTTGATGTGATCGGCAACGATCAGCTTGAGATCACGCTCTGGGCGGTGCGCGCGACGGGTGACGTGCGACTGGGCCGCTTTGTTTCGCCGAGTTTCGTGTCCGCTTTCTCGACGACCTCGAGGGAAATCAAGTCCGGCACCTACCAGTTCGGCTACGAGTTCCGCCTGACCGAAAGCCTCGACGTGCCCGCCACGCCCAGCGCGTGGCTGACGACCGACGGGCGTGACGTGCGGCGGCGGACGGTGCCGCCGGAAGCATTCATCGTCGGCAGTGTCGGCAACAGTCCGGAACTCTACGAGAACACGTTTTCCCTCGCCATCTCGAAGCCCGACCGGCTGCTCGACCGCGCCTCGGACTCGTGGTCTTATAACGAAGACGTGCCGCTGTTCGAGCTGCCGCGTGCGCCGCTCCTCTCGCTCGGGGCACTGCAGCACTTCCGGATCCCCGGCCGCCGCCCTTTCATGATCGGCAACTCCTGGGGCGCCGCCGAGCAGCTGAACAATGTCCCGCTGGGTTCGATCTTCGACCGCTTCTTCTTTTCCGGCCTGGTGAGCGGCGTGGTGCCGGACGCCACGGCGACCGGTGACCTCATCCTGCCGAACCCGCTGCTCAAGCCGCTGCGCAAGCCGGATCAGAGCAAGGTGACGATCACCGACATTCGTGACCTGGTGAATCCGCCGACGGTGGTCGATGCCAACGGCAACGTCATTCCGGGACCCGCGCCGTCGTCGGCCTCGTCGAAGTACTTCCTGCAGAGTGGGGCCTTCAACGTGAACTCTCCGCACCGGGCGGCGTGGGTGGCGGTGCTGCGCGGCGTGCGCTTTCCGGCGCCGCAGTCGTTC
The DNA here is from genome assembly GCA_016793535.1 of Opitutaceae bacterium. Classification (GTDB taxonomy): domain Bacteria; phylum Verrucomicrobiota; class Verrucomicrobiia; order Opitutales; family Opitutaceae; genus ER46. The sequence continues at coordinate 2,547 of JAEUHA010000038.1, forward strand.
ACCTATTTGGACACCGACGAGACCACCGGCACGGCCGACGACGCGCTGCAGGCGTCGGTTCAGTCGGCCGATGCCCAGTTCTTCCGCTTTCCGCAGTCGGCGCAGGAGACGTACAAGGCGGAGAAGGACAAGGCCGACAACGATCCGAATACGATCTCCCTCGCGCGCACGGAGCTGTTTCGGCGCGGCATGCGCACGCTGAGTGGAAGCGAGGTCTCGGCCCTCGCCGGGCGGAGCGTTGAGCTCCTGGCCGTGAAGCACCAGGCGCCCGATCCCGAGGGCGGGCCGTTCCGGAGCCTCGAGGAATTTCTGGCGCCCTCGCTCCTCTTCGCCGGCGTTGACGCCAACGGCAACGTGGGCGCGCCGCGCAGCCTGCTCGAGGCCGCGATCGAGGATGCGGGTATCAATGCGGCGATCCCGGAGTTCAGTTCGCAGTGGCTGACGCAGGCGGACGTGATGACGTCGCTCGCCCCGGTTCTCTTCCCACGCTCCGACACGTTTGTGATTCGCACTTACGGGGAGGCCGTGAATCCCGCGACCAATGCCGTCGAAGGCCGGGCCTGGGCGGAAGCGATCGTGCAGCGGCTGCCGGAGTATTTTGCCGATCCGGCCGCGAACCCGCCGGAGACGGACGCCGCGGCGTTCGATGTGCTGATCGATCCCGCGGATCCGGCGAGCGGCACGACGCAGACGCAGCAGCTCAACAAGGCGTTCGGGCGGCGGTTCAAGGTGGTGTCGTTCCGCTGGCTCACGCGGGCCGACATATGAGCCACGCTCCGGCAAAGGGGAGATGTCTTCCCCCGGTAGGTGCGGTTTCGCGCCGCGACGTTGGGGCCATGGTCGACGGGTCGCGGCATAAAGCCGCTCCCACAGCCGAGAGTGTATTTCGTATGCAGCTGCGGTCGGATTTCCTGCGCTGGGTTTGCGGCGTGACCGCCTCGATATTCGCGGTCCTTGGTGCGTCCGCGGCCGAACCGGCGGTCGCGGTGGCCGTACAGTTCTCGGTTTTCTCCGTCCAACCGATCCGCGACCTGAGCTTCATTCCGCGTGCCAACACGGCGCCGGTGAAAGTGGTGTTTCAACCCACGGCCCGATCGGTGCGGCAGGAGTTCCGCGGCGCGGGGCCGCTGCGCTTCGTCGATGCCACAACGGGCGACGTCGTGGCCGAGGCGGTGATCCCGCCAACGATCCGGGATGCGTTGTTGTTGTTCTCCCCGCTCGACGCCAAGGCGTCGGCTGGAACGAAACTGCGCTATCAGATCGCCGTGCTCGACGACGGCGCCGGCCGGCACGGGCCCGGGGGACTGGCGATCATCAATCTCAGCGGCCTGGCGCTCGCGGGGACCGTGGGCGCCGAGAAAGTGACGGTGAAGGCCGGACTCAATCCGACGCTGGCGATTGGCCGGTCGGCGGCAGTGACGCTCACGACGACGTTCAAGGGCAGGACCTACCAGTCATATGCGGCCACCGTCACGCTCGGCCGGAACGAACGGGCGCTGCTGATCCTGTTTCCTCCCTTCAATTCCGGCAGCCTGGAAGTGCAGCCGCGCCTGCTGGTGGACCAGCCGCCGGGAAGTGCCGCGGCGGGTCGCTAAAAAAGATTGGATTTTCCCCGGCAAACCGCCACGTTTCGCGCTCCAAGGTCGCCAGAGTAGCTCAGTGGTAGAGCAGAGGACTCATAAGCCTTTGGTCGCCGGTTCAATCCCGGCCTCTGGCACCATTCTTTCGCGAAGATGGCGCGAGCATCTTGCTTGCATGGCTTGCGCGCGGACCGTTTCAGCCCGTGAGTTCGCTCAGGATCAGCCGCAGCTCCCGCTCGGGGTCTTCATGCTGCTGATCGACGGCGAGGCGGAGGGCGTCTTCGAGCAGGGGGCGGGCCTCCGCTTTGCGGCCGAGCTCGAGCAGCAGTTTGCCGAGGAGGATCCGCGCCATCATCCAATCTGACTTCTTCGCGACGCAGGCTTCGAAGTGCGGCACGGCTTCCTCGCCCCGCCCCCCGGCCACCAACGCCTGGGCGAGGCTGAAGCGAAACATCTCGTTCGCCGGCTGGCGGTCGACCAGCGCCTGGAATTGTGCGATCCGGGACGACACGCGTCAGACCGAGTCGATGAACACTGCCACGGCGGTCGCGTTGTCCGGGCCGCCGCGTCGAACCGCGAGATTGACGATGTCCTCGATCGCCGTCCTCGGATCCGGGAACTTCATCAACAGCACACCGAGTTCCGAATCCGGGAGCATGCGCGTCACGCCATCGCTGCAGAAAATGTACCGGTCTCCCGCTTGGAGCGGCCGCGTGATGAGGTCGACTTCGGGAGGGGTCGGCTGACCGATGCAGCGGGTCAGAGCGTTCCGGTTCGCCTCGTGATAATAGATCACTTCGCCGCGGGCGCGACGCAGGCGGGCCTCGTTCTCCACGGAATGATCCTCGGTCAGCCGGGCGAAGACCCCCGAGCGGGAACCGTAACAGCGGGAATCGCCGACATGTGCGATGATCAGGGTGTTATCCCGGATGCAACCCACCGTGAGGGTGGTTCCGATGCCCATCGACGGACTGATCTGCTGCCCGAGCTCGAGCACCTTGCGGTTGGCAAGTTGAACCGCCGCCCTCAGGTCGAGATGACCGTTGGCGAGGTCGGCCCGCGCGGCGGCGGAGACGGACTCGACCGCCAACTGGGCGGCCTCGGCCCCTCCCGGGAGCCCACCCACGCCGTCAGCGACGCCAAACAGCAGCGCGGCCTCATCGATCAGAAGTCGGTCTTCGTTTTCTCGGCGTACTCGACCGATATCGGTTAGCGCGGCAGCGCGGATCGAAAGCATGGGAATGGGCGGAAGGCTACGGGTACGCCGGTTCAGGCGAAAGGACGAAATTTCTCGGTCCGCGTTTCCCGGGTCAGGATCGTGTAATTGGACTGCGGCAGGCAGTCGATGAAAAGGCGACCGTACGTCTTCGCTAGCACCCGGGCGTCGAGCAACGTGACCAGCCCGCGGTCCTGCGCGGTGCGAATCAGCCGGCCGATGCCCTGGCGGAACTTGATCAGCGCGTCGGGCAGTGTGAGTTCATTGAACGGGTTGCCGCCCCGGTCCCGGATATGGTCGCAACGGGCCTCGGTGATCGGATGCGTCGGAGGATCGAAGGGGAGGCGCGTAATGATCACCTGCTCGAGCGCGTCGCCCGGCACGTCCACGCCGGTCCAGAAGCTGTCCGTGCCGAACAAAACCAAATTGCCCCGTTCGCGCATTTCGCGGGTGAGCTCGGTGCGGGATAGGTCGGCGCCCTGCATCAGGAACGGACGCCCCGCCGCGGCAAAGACGGGCTCGAGTGTGGCGGCCACGGCCCGCATGTCGGTATAGCTCGTGAACAAGACCAGCGACCCGCCGCGGACGCGTGTCGTGCAGAAGCCGATGTAGTCGGCGAGCACGTCGAGCGCGAGTTTCGCATCCTGGGCGGCCGGGAGGGGGACGTCGCTGGCCACGTACACCCGCATGTGGCGGGCGAAATCAAAGGGCGACTGCACCAGCACCGCGCGCGCCTCATCGGCGCCCAGCCGTTCGGCGAACGGGGCAATCTGGCCGCCCATTGCCAGCGTGGCGCTCGTGCAGACGACGCTCGTGCCGCAGCCGAACAGGTGCCGGCGGAGGGCCGGGGCGATATCGATCGGCGCGCTGCGCAGCGTGACGATCGTCTGTTTTCTCCCGCTGCGTTCAGCCCAGTAAACGTGCCCCTTGTCGCCGAGCGTGAGCCATTCCGTGATCGCGGCCTGCAGGGCCTTGATCCGTTGCCGCTGCTCGAGCACCTCGTCGCGCTCGCGGCCGTCCTCGAGTTTGTCCGCCAGCTTTCCCACCAAGCGGTGTAAGGCGCCGAGCGGTCCGTCGAGCACCGGTTCCGCCGCGCCCTCGTCGCGGACGCGCACGATTGGGCGCTGCGCCAGCAGGGTCACGCTGAGCTGGTCGAAGAACTGCCGGGACGCCTCGAGCGCGTCGACCACGAGTTGCTGCGCTTCCGGGCCGCCGAGTTTGCGGAAGAGCCCACGCTTGGTGCGGGGGTTGAAGAGGTATTTCAGCGTGCGGTCGACGCCGTAACTCGACAGCGCGAGTCCGAAATTCTCCGTCGCGACGTCCGGCACCGTATGCGCTTCGTCGAGGACCACGAAGTCATCCGGAAACAATACCCCGCGGGCGTCCGTGGTCGCACCGTCCGCCTGGGCCCCGCCTGCGTTGATCAACGCGAAGAGCAGCGCGTGGTTCACGATGATCACGTTGGCGGATCGGATCCGGGCCCGGGCGCGCTGGTAGAAACACTTCTCACAGTCGCAGTGTTTGCGGGAACACGAGGACGAGTCGGCGTTGACCGTATCCCAAACCTCGGGTCGCGGCGGCGGTTTCAGGTCGTGACGCAGCCCGGATTCCGTCGTGTCGGCCCACGCGGCAATCCGCTGCAGCTCATCGTAGTCGGCGTCGGCCAGGAGCGTCGCCCGATCGGCGAGCGCGTGCCCGAGCCGCGTCGTGCAGAGGTAGTTGCCCTTGCCGACCAGAACCGCGGACTTGAACTCGGCGTAGCGGGCGAGCTCCGGTGTCGATCGGAACAGCCGCCGGCACTTCGGCAGATCGCTGCTTTCGAGCTGTTCCTGGAGCGAGATCGTGTGAGTGGAGACGATCAGCTGCCGCGATTGATCGACGGCGTGGATGATTCCAGGAGCGAGGTAGGCGAGGGACTTGCCCACGCCGGTACCGGCTTCGAACAACAGCGGCTGGTCATCCCGCAAGGCGGCGGCGACGGCCCGCGCCATTGTCTCCTGCTGCGGCCGATGTTCGAGCCGGAGGCCTTCCTGCAACCAACCGCCTTCGGCGAAGATCTTCGCGGCGAGGGCGGGTGCGTGGCAGACGGGCGGAGGCGCGGAGCCACTGTCGTCGCGAAGGCCGATCATGTTTCCGGATGAAAGCGTCACCCAAGGGCCCACGTCCCTCACGTGCAAGGAAACATCTGACCGGATGCAAGGCGAGGGCCGCCCACGTCGATCACGATGTAGGCGGGGTGCCCTCACTCCGCACCCTGGGCTCGTGGTGCTTGAGCGCGGGGTGGCCACCCCGCGTCCATTTTTCCATTCGTGGATTCAACTGTAGACCCTTCGCCGGGGAATGCGTTTGCCGAACGCAGGTTCGCACGCGAAACTACCCTTGGATGCACGCACCTGCGAAAAATGACGGACACTGGGTCGACGAACTCGTCGCCTTCCTGCGCGCTGAGCCGGGCGTCAACGCCGTCCGCATCGACCCGGCAGCCCAGACCGTCGCCGTGGCCACCATCGGACAAGTCGATCTCGCGGGCCTGGAAGAAAAGCTGGCCGAGACGCTCTCGACGATCGAGGCGGAGTTGGCGGCGCACGCGTTGTCGAAACCTCCCGCGGGCTATTCGGTGCGAACGGAGGGTGGGGCTGTGGTCGTCGGCCGCGACCGGTGTACCACGGCGGAGTCGATGCTGCAGTGGCGGGAGCTGCCCTGGCCGGAAATGCGGGAGGAGGAGCCGGCTTCCCCCGATGAGTGGCGCACCTTGTCCTGGCTGGCAGGCCTCTGCGCGCTGGCCGGGGTGGCCGGAATGATCGCGGCCACGTTCGTGCCGGACCTGCCCTGGCTGGCGAAGGGTCTGTATTTCGTCGGCATCGTGACCGGCGGGTGGGACGCCGCGAAGGACACCTGGCACAACCTCCGGAAGCGCGAGGTGGACATTCACTTTCTCATGCTGGCGGTCGCCCTCGGGGCGATGGTGATCGGCGCGTGGGGCGAGGCGGTGCTGCTCCTGTTCCTCTTTTCGGCCTCCGGAGCGATGGAGGCCTTTGCCTTGGATCGAACGCAGCGCGAGGTCAGCGCGCTGCTCAAGTCGGCGCCCAAGAGCGCCACCGTCGTGCTCGCGGACGGCAGCGAAAAGGAGGTACCGATCGAGGAACTCCAGCTGCGGCAACGCCTGCGGGTGAAGCCGGGGCAGTCGTTTGCCGCCGACGGTGTCGTCGTGAGCGGCAAGAGTGCCAGCGATGAATCGGCGCTGACGGGCGAGGCGGTGCCGGTGGAGAAGAACAAGGGCGATCAGGTCTTCAGCGGGACGATGAACCTGTGGGGCGTGGTCGAATTCGACGTCGCCCGGCTCCCCGCGGAAAGCACGCTGCAGAAGATCATCCGGCTGATTCAGACCGCACAGAAACTGAAGGCGCCGAGCGAGCGCTTCACGGATCGGTTCGGCACGGGTTACACCTACGCGGTCATCGGCGGATCGACGCTCATGTTCCTCGTGTGGTGGCTCGGCTTTGGGCTGCCCGCCTTTACGAACACGCCGGAAACCCGGTCGGCGTTCTACCGGGCCATGACGCTCATGGTCGTCGCCAGTCCCTGCGCGCTCGTGCTCTCGATTCCCTCGGCGATCCTGGCGGCGATCGCGTGGGGAGCGCGTCATGGCGTTCTGTTCCGCGGCGGCGCGGCGATTGAAAAGCTCGCCGAGATCAAGGTGGTGGCGCTCGACAAGACCGGCACCCTGACCACGGGCGAACTGGCGGTGCTGGCCTGCGAGAGCTACCCGCCGGGACGTGATCGGGAGGTGCTGCAGCTGGCGTACGCGCTGGAGGCCAAGTCGAATCATCCGATTGCGCGCGCCATCGTGCGGCACGCGCGGAGCGTGGGCGTGGCGGAGCTCGTGGTGGACGAGTTCCAGTCCATTACCGGACAGGGCGTGCGCGGCCGCATCGAAGGCACCTCGTTGCTGCTGGGCCGGCGCGAACTGCTCGAACGCGGTCCGCTGGCGGAATGGGCGAAGAAGCTCCCGCCGGCATCTGCCGAACTCAGCGAGGTGTGGGTCGTGGCCCGCGATCTGGTCGGGCGAATCCTGCTCAAGGATCAGATTCGCGCCGAATCGCGCGATGTCCTGGCGCAGTTGAAACAGGCCGGCATCCGCACGGTCATGCTGACGGGCGACCGCCGCCACACGGCCGAGGCAGTGGCGAAGGAACTCGGGCTTGATGAGGTGCGGGCCGGGCTTTCGCCGGAAGACAAGGTGGCGGCAATCCAGGCACTGCGGACCGGCGGGGTGAAGGTGGCCATGGTCGGTGACGGGGTAAACGACGCGCCGTCGCTGGCGGCCGCGGACGTCAGCGTCGCCATGGGGGCGCGAGGCAGTGACGCCGCCCTCGAGCAGGCCGAGGTGATCCTGATGCATGACCGGATCGAGAACTTCCTGGCAGCGTTGCGCTTAAGTCGCCGGGCCCAGGTCGTCATCCGGCAGAATCTCGCGCTCTCGCTGGGGGTCGTGGTCGTGATGGTGGTGGCAACCGCGGTGGGCGCGGTTCCCCTGGCCGTGGGTGTGGCCGCCCACGAGGGCAGCACGCTCGTCGTGTGTCTGAATTCGTTGCGGCTTTTGCTGGGTCGAAACCGGTAACTCGAAGGAAACTTTCGCGTCGTATCGGTGGTCGCAACAACCTGTCCCTTATTCCCATGAATTCGAAGCTGCCCTTGGTGCTCGTACTCGGTGGATTGTCGGTGGTGCTGGCGGGTTGCACGTTTCCGTCCTCGCGCCGCACGATTCCGATCGGTCAGGCCAATGTCCTGCAACGGGCCGAAATGGGCACGGTTACGAGTGTGCGGGAAGTGAACATCGAGGGGCAGAAATCCAACCTCGGCATGTACGGCGGCGGGATCATCGGCGGTGCGGCGGCCAGCGGTGGACGCGGCGTCGGCGGGGCCGTGGTGCAGGCGACCGGTGCAGTGGCCGGCGCGGTGGTCGGACAGGCGGTCGAGGAGGTTGCGACGCGGAAGCGGGCGCAGGAGATCACGATCCGGCTCGATGACGGCAGCACCGTCTCGGTCACGCAGGAAGTTTCCACCGGTCTCTTCATGGATGGTGACCGCGTGAAAGTGCTCAACGGCGGCGGCGGCGCCCGCGTCGCGATGGCGACGAACTGAAGGTTCCGGGAACGCGGACGACCTCGTCCGCATCGAGCGATGGGCGGACGAGGGCGTCCGCGCTCCCGGGGAGCGTTTCAGTCCGTGATCCAGACCTGATCGCCTGCGCGGACCTGTTCGAAGAGCTCGACGATATCGAGGTTGCGCATCAGCACGCAGCCGGAGCTCAGGGGTTCGCCAATGCGGGCATCGTGATTGGTCCCGTGGATGTAGACGTAGCGGTCGTGCGTATCGACCTCGCCGCCACGGTTGACGCCCGTTTCCAGGCCCCGCAGCCACAGGATGCGGGACGTGATGAGGTTGTCGTTGTCGGGTTCACGCTCGAGCACCTCGTTGAAGTGTCGTCCCGTGGGCACCCGGGCCTTGAACACCATGCCGGGAGGCTGGCCGGCGCCGATGCGCTCGGCGATCTCGTGCAAGCCGCGCGGCGTGCCGAGAGAGTTCTTGATGTTGGAGGGCGGGCGTTTGGACGTGGAAATCGCGTAGCTTTTGACCAGCGCACCCAGACGGAAAAACTGGAGGGTTGCTGTGCTGATTCGCACCGCCAATAGGCGTTCTCCGGGCTTGATGCCCAGCCGGGCGCACGTTTGGCTGACCTGCTCCACTGGAGACAAACTCGTGAACAACGCATCCATCAATGTCGGTATCGTCGGCGCCACGGGCGCCGTCGGTCAAGAGCTCCTGCAGCTCCTGCACGATCGCAAGTTCCCCATGGCCGCGCTCCGGCTCTTCGCCTCGGCGCGGTCGGCGGGCAAGGTCATCACGTGCGCGGGAAAAATGTACACGGTGGAAGAGGCCAAGCCGGGTGTGTTTGCCGACCTCGATGTCGCGTTCTTCGCGGCCGGTGGGACGGCCACGCGGGCCCTCGCTCCTGATGCCGTCAAGGCGGGCTGCCTCGTGATCGACAAGAGCTCGGCCTATCGCATGGACCCCGATGTGCCGCTCGTCATTCCCGAGATCAATCCGCAGGGCCTGCGCCAGCACAAGGGCATCATCGCCAATCCGAATTGCTCGACGGCCGTCACGCTGATGGCCCTCTGGCCGCTCCACCAGGCGTTTGGCCTGAAGCGCTACTTTGCCAGCACGTACCAGTCGGTGTCCGGTACCGGTGCCGAGGCGGTGCGCGAGCTCGAGGACCAGATCCAGTCGTACGTGAAAGGGGCTCCTTTGGCCAAGAAGGTCTACGCCTACCAGATTGCGTTTAACGTGATCCCGCAGGTCGATTCCTTCGGCTCGAACGGCTACACCGGCGAGGAGACGAAGATGATGCAGGAGAGCCGCAAGATCATGGGCCTGCCCCAGCTCAAGGTATCGGCGACGACGGTCCGCGTACCGGTCGTCCGGGCCCACTCGGTCGCCGTGAACGCCGAGTTCGAGCGTCCGGTGAGCGTCGAAGCGGCCCGCGCCGCGATCGCCGCCTTCCCGGGCGCCGAGCTCGTGGACGAACCGGCGAAGCAGGCGTACCCCACGCCGCTCGATTTCTCCCGGAAGGTGAAGTGCGGCGTCGGCCGCATCCGGATCGACACCGCCCTCGACAACGGCCTCGCCCTCTGGGTCAGCGGTGACAACCTCTGGAAGGGGGCCGCGCTCAACGCGCTGCAGAATGCCGAGCTGATGGTGCGTGAAGGTCTGTTGCGCCGTAAAGCATCCGCGGCGGCGTGATGGAACGCGGGGTGGAGGTACGTTCCGCCCCGGTAAGAACGCACCAGAAGGGGAACCAGCCGGATCGCGTCCGCCCGGAATAATTCCTTGTCATTGTCTGCCGCGAACGGCTTTTTTCTCCCTTCGGTTTGGACGCTTAGCTCAGTTGGTTAGAGCACCTCGCTTACACCGAGGGTGTCGGGGGTTCGAGTCCCTCAGCGTCCACCAGCTCCGACTGGTCGGGGCTGGCCTGCTGGCCGTTAATAGTATCCGCTTTTCCCTCCTTTTCACCTCCAACCTTCATGCGACACACGATCTCCGTCCTCGTTGAGAACAAGTTCGGCGTTCTGGCGCGCGTTGCCGGGATGTTTTCCGGCCGCGGCTTCAACATCGATTCGCTCAACGTCGCTCCGACGCACGATGCCTCCCTGTCCCGCATCACCGCGGTGCTGAAGGGAGACGAAGGCCAGCTCGACCTTTGCGTGAAGCAGCTGCGGAAGTTGATCAACGTGGTCGAGGTGATCGACTTCAAGGAAGGCCAGGCCGTCGCGCGTGAACTTATCCTCGTGAAGGTGCGCGCCGATGCCAAGACGCGGCCTGAGATTCTTCAGATCAAGGACATCTTCCGCGCCAAGATCGTCAACCTCGCGTCTGACTCGCTCATCATGGAGGCGACGGGCGATGACGAAAAGGTTTCCGCCCTGCTCGGGTTGCTCGAACCCTTCGGCATCATCGAACTTGCCCGCACCGGGCGACTGGCGCTCAAGCGGTGACGCGAGCCGTCATCCCGGTTGAGAGATGAGAGTTGAGGGTTGAGAGACCAACCCGGCGATTCAAACGACTCCACTTTTCTCGACTCTCAACTCTCAGCCCTCAACTCTCAACTTTTCACCCATGCCCGCCAAAGTCTACACCGACAACGACGCCGATCTCGGCGTGTTCGCCAACAAAACGCTCGCCGTCCTCGGCTACGGTTCGCAGGGCCACGCCCATGCGCTCAACCTGAAGGACAGTGGTTGCAAGGTCATCATCGGCCTTTACCCCGGCTCGAAATCCAAGGCCGTCGCGGAACAACACGGCTTCGAGGTCGTAGACACGGCTGAGGCCGTGCGCCGCGCCGACGTCATCATGGTCGGCCTTCCCGACATGAAGCAGGCGGACGTCTATGCGAGCGACATCCTCCCGAACCTCGCGAAGGGCAAGACGCTCCTGTTCTCGCACGGTCTTTCCGTCCACTTCGGCCTGATCAAGCTGCACAAGGACATCGATTGCATCATGGTCGCCCCGAAGGGCCCCGGCCACATGGTGCGCCGGCTCTACGCCGAGGGCAAAGGCATGCCGGCGCTGGTCGCCGTCGCGCAGGACCGGTCGAAGTCCGCGCTCAAGACCGCCCTCGCGTGGGCCAAGGGCATCGGTTCCACCCGCGCCGGAGTGCTGAAGACTTCCTTCAAGGAGGAGACCGAGACGGATCTGTTCGGCGAGCAGGCCGTGTTGTGCGGCGGCGCGAGCGCCCTCGTGCAGGCCGGCTTCGAGACGCTGGTCGAGGCGGGTTACCAGCCGGAGATGGCGTACTTTGAGTGTCTCCACGAGCTGAAGCTCATCTGCGATCTGATGTACGAGAGCGGCATTGCCGGCATGCGCTTCTCGATCTCCGAGACCGCCAAGTATGGCGACATCACCCGCGGCCCACGCGTCGTGAACAAGAAGACCAAGGCCGAGATGAAGAAGATCCTGAAAGAGATCCAGACCGGCCAGTTCACCAAGGAGTGGGTCAAGGAATACAAGGGCGGCCTGAAGAAGTACAACGCGCTGCTCAAGGCGGGCGAGAAGCACAAGATCGAGAAGACCGGTGCGTACCTTCGCTCGATGATGCCCTGGATGACCAAGAAGAACATCAAGGGCGTCCAGGCCTCGTACTCCTGACCCCGAAGTAGCGAGTAGCGGGTAGCGAGTAGCGAGCATGCGTCGCGCGGTGCTCTACTCGCTACTCGCTACTGACTACTCGCTACTATGACGAAACTCGTCCTCGCCACCCGCAAGAGTCCGCTCGCCCTCGCGCAGACCGAAATGGTCGCGGCGCACCTCCGGAACCACCTCGGCGTTGAGACGGAATTGCTGCGGATCGTCACGACCGGCGACCGGCAGACCGAGTGGTCGCTCGAACAGCGCGGGGGCAAGGGGCTCTTCACCAGCGAACTCGAGGCGGCGCTCCTGCGCGGCGAAGCCGATGTGGCCGTACACAGCACGAAAGACCTGCCCGGCGACATGCCGGCTGGGCTCGCCATCGGCGGCTACATGCCGCGGGCGGATACCCGCGACGTGCTCGTGCTGCGGGCCGGAGTCGATGCGCCGGCGACACTGGCCACCGGCTCGCCGCGGCGGCGGCTGCAGGTGAAACTGATGTTTCCCGAGGTCGCCTTCAGCGAGATCCGCGGCAACGTCGATACGCGGTTGCGCAAGATCGGTGAACAGCACGTCGCCGACGGCACCGTGCTCGCCGCCGCCGGCATGAAGCGACTCGGCATTGAGACGTGGCCGGGAGTGGAATTCGCCCCGCTGGATTTCGACCAGATGGTTCCCGCCGTGGGCCAGGGCGCGATTGCGATCCAGTGCCGAGAGGCCGACGCGGCGAAATTCGGCGCGGTGTTTGATGCCGCGACCGCCCGCGCCGTCACGCTCGAACGCGCCTTTCAGTCGGCGCTCGGCGGCGGCTGTCACACGGCGTTTGCGGCCCATGCCGCGGGCGACGCGCTTTACCTCTTCCACGAGAAAACCGGCATCCGCCGCGTCAGCCTGACCAGCGGCCATTTTGCCGCGCCGGTGGAAACGGCTGCGACGGTCCTGCGCGAACTCGGACTTCTTTCATGAGCCTCCCTTCCCCCCTGGCCGGCCGTCGGATCGCCGTCACCCGGGCCCGCGAACAGTCACCGGAGCTCACCGCGAAACTGACGACGCTCGGGGCTGAGGTGATCGAGCTGCCGCTGATCACGGTCTCCAAGGAGATCGACAAGCACGTGCTGCACGACGTCCTGTCCGAGCTGGGCGGATACGACTGGATCGTGTTCACGAGCGCCAACGGCGTGCGGTATTTTTTCGACGAGTTCTATCGCATCTACGACGACGTGCGTTCGCTGGGCCTCCTGCGCTTCGCCGCGGTCGGTGACGCGACGGCGAAGGCAATCACCGACCAGCACATCAAGGTCGAGTGCATGCCCAAGGTCGCCACCGCCGATGCGCTGGCCGACGACCTGATCGCGACGGGCAGTCTCGACAGCGCGAAGATCCTCCTCATCACGGGCAATCTCAACCGTCCGGACCTGGTGCAGCGCCTCGAGGACGCCCGGGCGATCATCGACCAGCTCCAGGTCTACAAGACGGAGAAGACGGACCTGAGCGGCGACCCGGCGGCGGCGGAGTTTCGCGCCCGGGGCGCCGACGCCATCCTGTTCGCGAGTTCGTCGGCGGTGCAGTCGTTTGTCGACCAGGCCGCCGCCCTCGTGCTGGCGAAGAACGCGACCCGCCCGCTCGCCGGGAGCATCGGACCGCAGACCAGTGAAACGATGAAGAAGCTCGGCCTGCCGGTCGATTTCGTCGCCAAGACTCCCAGCCTCGACGCGCTCGTCGACGCGCTGGTGAAGCGACTCAAAGGCTGACCCACCCGGGCGCGCCGCGGGTCGCTGCATCCCATGATCGATGGAATTCGCTTCAAAGTGTGCGGGCTGACGTCGCTCGTCGACGCCGAGTTCGCGGATCGCTGTGGCGCGGATTGCCTCGGGTTCATTTTCCATCCGCAGTCGCCGCGGCATCTGACGCGGGAACAGTTCCGCGCCATGGCGCCGCGTCTGCCACCCCGGCGCAAGGTGGCGGTCTCGGTCGAGCCGTCGACCGAGGACCTGGCCGCGCTGCGGGACGCGGGCTTCGAGTATTTCCAGATCCATCACCGGCTCGAGGTGCCTGCGCCGACCCTGAGCGCCTGGTCCCGACTCGTGGGCCGCGAGCGGCTCTGGCTCGCGCCCAAGCTTCCGCCGGGCGTGGAAGTTCCTGCGGCCGTGCGGGCGGCGGCGAAGTTCATCCTCTTCGATACGTATCAGGTCAGCGGATTCGGCGGCTCCGGGCAGACCGGCGACTGGGCGGGCTTTGCCCGCCAGCAGGCGGCGCATCCGGACAACGTCTGGATTCTCGCGGGCGGCTTGAACCCGGAGAATGTCGGCGCCGCGCTGAAGGCGAGCGGTGCCCGCTTCGTCGACGTTAATAGCGGCGTCGAAGCCGCTCCGGGCGTGAAAGACGAGACGAAGCTCAAGCGCTTCGTCGTCGCCCTCCATCACGCGGCAACGGCGGGCTAGGGCCGTTTCTGATAAGGGTGGCCGTGGATCGGCCCCGCTGCCTTCGTAAGCGCTGCGGCGCGCCGAAGCGCAGCCCGCAGCGATTGGCTGGATCCTCCTTCCGTTTCGGCCTTCCGCCCGCACTCCCGGGGACGTTTCACGCGGCCGGCACGTGCATCTGCCCGTACGGCGATCGACTGGCACCCACTCCTGCTGCGGCCATCGCCCGCTCGTGATCGAGCAGCCAGCGCTTGATGGCTTGCCCGAACGCGAACCCGGTCAGCGATCCGTCCGCCCCGATGACGCGATGGCAGGGGACGAGAAGGCAGACGGGGTTGGTGGCGTTCGCGCGGCCCACTGCACGGGCGGCGCCTGGGTTGCCCATCGCAGCAGCGATGCCGCGGTACGTGCGCGTTTCGCCGAGTGGAATCGCCTCGAGCAACGACCAGACCCGGCGCTGAAAATCGGTTCCGCGCGGGCTGAGCGGCAGGTCGAAGTTCGTTCGCGTGCCCGCGAAATACTCCCGCACCTGCGCGCGTACCCGCGCACCGCCCTCGGAGCTTTGGTCAGCGACGAGCTGGCATGAGGCCAGTCGGCCGTGCAGGACCGACACGTCGCCGAAGGCAGTGGCGGCCACGGCGCCGGTGGCGTCGAGCGCGCAGGAAAAAGGACCAACGGGCGTGGAGAGCGTGAGGGCTTGGAGGTGCATGAGGAACGTCCTGGGCGGGTGTTTACGTGGGCAGCGGGCGGTTGAATTGCCAGAGATGGGCGGTCGCGAGGCTGCGGTACGGCGCGAAGACCGACATCAGGCGGCGCGTGGCGCCGAGGTCAGGGCGCGTCTCGAGTTTCAACAATGCCTGCAATCCGCTCGTGACGCCGGTGTCGCCCCAGGGCACGCAGTCGGGCCAGCCGAGCGCGCGCATCATCAGATAGTTCACCGACCACGGACCGAGTCCGCGGACCGCCAGCAGCGTCCGCTCGACGCGCGTCGCGGAGTGCGCGCGCAGGGCTTCGAGATCGAGGCGGCCCTCGCTGACCAGCCGGGCGGTGGAGAGGAGATACTCGGCCTTGGCGCGGGAAAATTGCAGCGGGGCGAGGTCCGCCGGAGCCAGGGCCGCCACGGCGGAGGGCGTGGGGGGCGCGTAGAGACCGTCGGCGAGCGGGGTGCCGGCCCGTTCCACCAGGCGCCGCTTGAGGACGCAGGCGAAGGCGAAGTTGATCTGCTGGCCCAGGATCGACCAGAGGAGCCCGTCGAACAGCGAGGGCGTTTGCACGACGCGGAGACCGGTTCGCCCCGCCACGAGCCGCGCCAGCCCGAGACGGCGGGCCAGCCGCGAGAAGGCGGCGGCGTCCTGGTCGAGTCCGAGCAGCGAGACGACGGTGCCGTGCGCGGCCAGCGCGGAAATGCCGGTGGCTTTCACGGCCAACGCGCCTGGCAGGAGTGTGAGTTCGATCATCGCGGGCGTTTCCCCGCTGCGTAGCCCGAGGGTGAAATGGTCGCCGTCGCTGCGCTCGGTCAGGCTCTGGGGATCACGCGTGAGCGCCCGCCGCAGATAGGCGAGCGGGTATTCCGCGGGCAGCTTGAGCGTGAACGACTGGCTCCCGCGCAGGGCGCGATACTCCGCGGGCGTGAGCCCGGTGAGCCGGCGAAAGTGAACATGAAAAACGGACAGCGACTCGAAGCCGGCCTCACCGGCGAGGCGAGCGAGTCCTTCATTGCCGGCCACGAGCCGGCGCTTGGCGGCGTCGATCCGGGCGCGGAGGAGCAACTCGGCCGGGGTGGTCTGAAAATGCTGGCGGACGAGCTCGAAGAGCCGGGTGGTGCCGAAGCCCGACCGCCGCACCACGGCCTGCACGTCGGGGAAATCCTGCGGCGCCGAGCGGATCGCGGCCACCAGGGTCTCGATGTCGGCCAGCACGGGATCGGCGCCGCGGGCAAAATCGTCCGGGTGGCACTTGCGGCATGGTCGCAGTCCGGCCGCGCGCGCGGCTTCGCAGGTGGGAAAAAACCGGACGTTCTCGGGTTTGGGTTTTCGGGCGCGACATGCCGGCAGGCAGTAGATTCCGGTCGTCAGCACGCCGGTGAAGAAGCGGCCGTTGCAGGAGGCGTCGCTCTCCAGCAGGCGGGCATACATCGCGGCATGACTCAGGCGCATGGCGGGAAACTAACACACGCCCAGGCCGGTGTCGTCCGGATTATTTCGCGGCAATTTTTTCCGACGGGGCCGTCGACAGGACGATGGGCCCCGGCAGTCCGGAGGCGGCCGATTCCGGCGTTGGGTCAACGGCCCGGTTCACGCGCTCGAGGCGCTCGACCGCCGCCTCCAAGGTGGTGAAAAGATCGGCTGGTTCGTCCCCCCGAAGGCGCGTCATCAGTTCCTCCCGCGTCGAGTTCCGCTGCCATACGCCCGCGAAGTGCGAGCGGTCCGGTGCATGATGCCGCAACCGGCGGACGAGCGAGCGGACGCCGCTGAGGGCGGACGGAGGCAGGGCGGACACCACGGTCGCGAGGGCACCGGCGTGGCGCAGGGCGGCGAGCGACTCGGGCCGCGTCGAGGCGACCGGCGTAACCAAGGAATCGATACGGCGGCGAAGCAACAGATGATTCAGGGCGAGGGCCGCGATCTCGTCGCCTCCGTCGCGGGCGGGGATGAGCCAGATTCCCGTCGCGGCCGTTCCTTCCGCCGCGGGGGTGTCGGACGTTGGCGCCGGGAGCGAGCAGGCGGGATCCCGGCGAACGAGTTCGGCGACGAGTTCACGCGTCGCCTGGATGACCAGAAGCTGGCGCGCCTCCGGGAGCGCGTTGTGCTGCCGGTCCTCACCCGCCATGAGCAGGGCGGGCATGAGGACCTCGTCGTAGAACGCGATCAA
>JAEUHA010000111.1 GCA_016793535.1 Opitutaceae bacterium
AAGCTGTCATACACCTACGAAATCTTCGACATTCAGGACGTGTCGCCGTCGGCGTCGGCGATCATCCAGGCGCTCGCCGGCAGCAACGCCTCCTCGAGCATCGGCTTCCAGCTCGTGCGCGACACGCGCGACAAGATCATCAACACGACGTCCGGCAACCGCGTCGAAGTGAACACGCGGTTCTCCGGTGGTCCGCTGGGCGGCAGCAAGATCAATAACAACTACAGCGTCGAGTTCCGCGGGTCGCAGTTCTTCCCGGTGTTCGAGACCCAGACGCAGGTGCTGGCGCTGCTGCTCCGCGGCGGCGTGGTGCAGAACTTCGGCGATTCGAACGACGTTCCGTATTACAACAAGTGGTACCTCGGCGGCCCGACGACGCTGCGCGGCTTCGAGTTCCGCGAGGTCAGTCCCCGCGACAACTTCGACGAGCCGATCGGCGGCAAGACCTACGGCTTCTTCAGTGCCGAGTACTCGCTCGACATCGTGAGCCCGATCCGGTTCGCGATCTTCTACGATGCCGGCTTCGTGAACCGCGGGGCTTACGACTTCAACGCCGCGAAGTACAACGACAACTTCGGCTTCGGCCTCCGGCTCTTTGTGGCCGGCGCGCCGCTGAGTCTCGACTTCGGTATTCCGATCACCGGTGACGTCCTCAATAAAAAGGGCAATCAGTTCAATTTTTCCTTTGGCACCCGGTTCTGATTCAGTTTCGGTTCTCGGCCCCATTCTCCACTACCAATCATGAAGAATCCCATCCACTCCCTTGTCGCGATCGCGGTCTTCGCCGCCCTTGCGGTCGGCGCGTCCGCCCAGCCGGCCGTCAAGATCGCCGTCGTCGACATGGCGAAGCTCTACGACACCCACTACAAGACGGTGGAGCAAAACGCCAAGATCCAGGCCGACGACCAGAAGGCTCAGGAAGAAGTCGAGAAGATGAACAAGGACGGGAACGCGCTCGTCGAGGAGTACAAGGCGTTGAACGACCAGTCCAACAATCCCGCGCTCTCCGCCGAGGCGAAGACGAAGGCCCAGGACGCCGCGCAGAAGAAACTCGAGCAGATCCAGAACAAGCAGCGCGAGGTGCAGACCTTCATCCAGAACACGCGCAATTCCCTCGGCCAGCGTTTGAACACGTTCCGCGCGCTGATGCTCGAGGAAATCAGCAAGGTCGCGACCGAGGTCGCGAAGCGCAAGGGTGCCACGGTCCTGCTCGACCGCGCCGGCCCGACCGCCATCGGCATCTCCAATCTGATCTACGCCGACGCCTCGTACGACATCACCGAGGACGTGCTCAAGGAGGTCAACAAGGACCGTCCGGCTGGCGCCGCCACGGCTCCCGCCGCTCCGGCCGCGGCCCCCGCCGCCGGTTCCTCCGGCACCCCGGCCCTCACGGTCCCGGGCCTCGGCGGCACGAAGAAGTAAACCTTCTCGGAGTCAGCTCCGCACGAACCCCGCTCCACCGAGCGGGGTTTTTTATTTCCCGCCGCCGTGCGGCCGGCGTTTGCTGAATTGCACGTCGCCTCGAATCCCTCACGCTCCCGCGCATGGAGGTTTCGTTCACTGCCGCCGAGATTGCCGCGATCGTCCAGGCCAAGGGAACGCGCGGCGCCACGACCGACGTCGTTCGCCGCGTCTCCGCGCTGGCCGAGTCGGGACCGGGCGATCTGGCGTTTCTCGGCAATCAGAAATACAAGGCCGACGTCGCTGGCGCGCGGGCGTCCGTGATCCTGTTGCCGGCGGACTTTCCGGGCGAACCGGCGCCAGGCCAGCTGTTCCTCCTCGTCGACAACCCGTCCGTCGCTCTCGCCCGCGTGTGCGCCCGGATCGAGCGCGACCTCTGGCCCCGACCCGCGCCGGGCATCCACCCGTCCGCTTCGGTCGCATCCGATGCGCGGGTTGCCCCAAGCGCGACCATCGGCCCGCTCTGCGTGATCGAATCCGGGGCGGTGATCCACGAACGGGTCCACCTGCAGGCGCAGGTCTTCGTCGGCCGCAACGCGGTGATCGGAGAGGATTCCTGGCTGATGCCCGGCGCGATCATCGCCACCGAGTGCCACCTGGGCCGCCGGGTGCAGCTGCAACCCGGCGTGGTGATCGGCTCCGACGGGTTCGGCTACGAGTTTGGCGGTGGCCGCCACGTGAAGGTGCCGCAGGTCGGCACCGTGGTCATCGGCGACGACGTCGAGATCGGCGCAAACAGCACCGTCGATCGCGCCCGGTTCAGCCGCACCTCGATCGGCGAGGGCACGAAAATCGACAACTTGGTGCAGGTGGGACACAACGTGAGCATCGGCCGCCACTGTCTCCTCTGCGCGCAGGTCGGCATCTCTGGCAGCACCAAGCTGGGCGATTATGTCGTGCTGGGCGGCCAGGCCGGGGTGGCGGGGCACATTACCATCGGCAATGGCGTAAAGGCGGGCGGCCGGGCCGGCCTCAACGCCGACCTCGCCGCGGGAAGCGTGGTCAACGGCAACCCGGCCATCCCGATGATGCTGGAACGGCGGATAACCATCCTGACCCAGCGGCTGCCGGAGCTGTTCAAGCGGGTGGGGGCCCTCGAGGAACAGCTGGCCGGTGCAGAAAAGTCTTCCTCCTGAGGTCCGCCGCTCCAACATCGCCCCCCAATCCATGAGTACGTCGCGGCTTAAGATCTTCACCGGTAATTCGAACCGATCCCTGGCGGAGGAAATCTGCCGGTCGATCGGTGAGCCGCTCGGCGAGGCGACGGTGACCAGTTTTCCGGACGGCGAGTCGTTCGTGAAGATCAACGAGAACATCCGCGGCCAGGATGTGTTCATCATCCAGTCGACCTGCCCGCCCACCAATCACAACCTGGTCGAGCTGCTGATCATGATCGATGCCGCGCGCCGCGCCTCGGCCGCGCGCATCACCGCGGTGTTACCATTTTATGGATACGCCCGGCAGGACCGGAAGGACCAGCCGCGCGTGCCGATTACGGCCAAGCTCGTGGCCAACCTAATCGTCGCCGCCGGCGCCAATCGCATTCTCACGATGGACCTGCACTCGCAGCAGATCCAGGGGTTCTTCGACATCCCGGTCGACCACCTCTACGCGTCGCCGGTGTTCTTCGATTACCTGGAGAAGACGCGTCCCGAGAAGCTCGTGGTCTTCTCTCCTGACGTCGGCGGCATGAAGATGGCGGCGGCCTATGCGGACGTCCTCGGCGCCGGCCTCGGCCTGGTGGCGAAGAAGCGCAAGAGCGCGACCAACGTCGAAGCCATCAACGTGGTCGGCGAGGTCGCAGGCTGCGATGTGCTGCTCGTCGACGACATCACCGAGACCGCCGGCACGCTCACCGCCGCCGCCCGGCTCCTCCGCGAACACGGCGCCCGCAGCGTGCGCGCCGCGGTCAGTCACTGCATCCTCAACGAGGTGGCCATCGACCGGCTCAAGACCGGCGTTATCGATGAACTGATCACGACGAACTCCACGCCGATCAACAGCCACGGGATCCCGGTGACCGTGCTGAGCATCGCCTCCCTCCTGGGCCAGGCGATCCAGCGCATCAACAGCAACGAGAGCGTCACGAGTCTGTTTCGCGTCAAGGGCTTCTAGGCCTCCCGGCTCGACGCTGCTCCCAAGTGGCTGGCCGCTGCTTTCCCGTCGAGGTGTCGCGACCTCGTCCTCGTTGCAGAACGGCCCGCACCGGGTATGTTTTCTCCCCTCCGGTCATGAATCACCGTCCCTTCCTGCGTCTGCTGCTTCTCGCCCTGCTCGCGGCCCAGCCGGGGGCGACCGCCCTTCACGCCGCCGCTGCGCGGGAGCCAAAGAAGGCGGCGCCCAAGGCCGACAAGCCCGACATCAAGGTCGACCTCTCGCCGGTGAGCGAAGGCGCCCGGCCGGGTCTCGTCATGAGTTACGCCGACGTCATCGAACCGGCGCAGAAGGCGGTCGTGTCCGTCTACTCGACCAAGATCATCAAGGAACGCATCGCGATCAATCCGCTCCTCCGGCAGTTCTTCGGCAACATCCCGGATCAGGAGCGCGAGAGCCGCCAGGAAGGTCTCGGCTCCGGCGTCATTGTGACCAAGGACGGCTACATCCTGACGAACAATCACGTCGTCGAAGGCGCCGATGAATTGAAGGTCACGCTCTCCGACGACCGGGACTTCATCGCGAAGGTCATCGGCAGCGATCCGAAGACGGACATCGCGGTGCTGAAGATCGAGGGACGTGACCTGCCGACCGTGACGTTTGCCGATTCGGACAAGGTGCGCGTGGGCGATGTCGTGTTTGCGGTCGGCAATCCCCTCGGGGTCGGCCAGACCGTCACGATGGGCATCGTCTCCGCCAAGGGCCGGAGCCGGCTCGGACTTCTCGAGAACGTCTCCGGCTACGAGGACTTCATCCAGACCGATGCCGCGATCAACATGGGCAATTCCGGCGGCGCACTGATCGATGCGCGCGGGCGGCTCCTCGGGATCAACAGCGCGATCCTCACCCCCTCGCGCGGCAACATCGGCATCGGTTTCGCCATTCCCGTGAAGCTGGCGGGCTTCATCATGAACAGCCTGGTCGAGAGCGGTGCGGTGGCGCGCGGATTCCTTGGCGTCACGAGCGACACCATGACGGCCGACGTGGCGGAACAGCTCGGGTTGCCCAAGGACACGCGGGGTGTCGTCATCACCGACATCGATCCGGACAGTCCCGCCGAAAAGGCCGGCCTCAAGCGCACCGACGCGATTCTCGCGATCAACGGCCAGCCGATCAGTTCATGGGAGGAGCTGCGGCTCCTGATTGCGCAGATTGTGCCGGAGTCCACGGTGAAGTTGAAGATCGTGCGGGATGGCCGCGAGCGGGTGGTCGACGTGAAGCTCGGCACCGTGGTCGAGAATCCCAACGAGCTGCTCGCCGGCGTCGACGTGGAGCCGCTCAACCTCGAGGCGCGCCGGCGGTTTCGCATCAACGACCCACGCATCAACGGCCTCGTGATCACGGCGGTCGCCGCCGACTCCCCGTACCGCGATCGCCTCGAGGCCGGCATGGTGATCCTGCAGATCAACCGGGGTGATGTGACCGACCTGCGCGCGGCGCGCGAGCGGATCGCCCCCGGTCGCAATCTACTCGCGGTCTTCGATGGCCGCGCGATTCGTTTCGTGGTCGTGACCGTGCCGCGTTGATCCCCGGGAGCGCGGCCGCCCTCGTCCGCAGTCCGACGGGAAACGTAACCGGAGCTTTGGAGTCCCGCGAGTGGGCGGACGGAGGCGGCCGTGCTCCCGATTTCCCGGTCAGCTCCCCGGTTTTTCCACCGGAATCGCTGCGAGCCAGTCGGGGAGGTCGTTGGCGGGATAGGTCGGGAAGCTGAGCTCGAGGAGCGAGACCGCCGGGACGTCGAAGCGCGCCGAGCCGGAGCTGCGGTCGACGAGCATGGCGATGCCTGCGTTGGTGCCGCCGGCCTGGCGCACGATCTCGAGA
>JAEUHA010000204.1 GCA_016793535.1 Opitutaceae bacterium
CACGCGCAGCGGCACGCCGGCCAGGCTGGCGGCGAGCGCGGTGGAGACGAGCGGCCGGTTCGCGCTCGTGTTCACCGGTTCGCTCGTGGTGCCCCGGGCCGGCGACTACCGGTTCGCCCTCGAGTCGAGCGGCCTGGCCCGCCTGCAGATCAACGGCCAGTCGGTGGTCGAGCCGCTGGATCGCATGTCCCAGCCGGGCATTGTCCGGCTCGCCGCCGGCCGGCAGACGTTCCGCCTCGATCTCGTCCATTCATCGAATGCGCGCCCCAGCCTCGAGTGGCTGGCCGAGGGCCCGGGCATCGCGCCGCACGCCGTCACGGTGCGCGAGAACCGTCCGGCGCGCACCGGCCCGGCCCCGAAGCGCGTGCGGATCGAGCCCGACGATCGCACCGTGGTGCAGCGCGGCTTCGTCCCGTTCGCGCCCCGCAAGCGCCTCTACGCCGCGTCGATCGGCACGCCCGCGGGCGCGCACTTCGCCTACGACTTTGAAACCGGCGCGGTGCTGCGCGCATGGCGCGGCTCCTTCATCAACGCGGCCGACATGTGGGAGGGCCGGGGAGCCGACCAGACGGCGCGTCCCGAAGGTCCCGCCCTCACGTTCTCCGGCAAACCCGCGCTCGCCGTGATCGAGTACGCCGCCCTCGGCGACTGGCCCGACCAGCCGGAGCCGCTGTGGTCGTCGCAGGGCTACACGCTCGAGCCGGACGGCACGCCGGTCTTCCTCGGCACGCTCGCCGAGCTCACGCTCCGCGACCGCATCACCGCGGTGCCCGAGGGGAAGGGCCTGCTGCGCACGCAGACGTTGTCCGGCCGGCTGCCCTCGTGGTCGACGTGGCTCCTGCTGGCCGAGGCCGACACGATCACTCCTCAGCCCGGCGGTGGCTGGGTGATCGGCGACCGCGAGTGGTACCTCGACTGGCCCGCCGGGGCACCGCACCGGCCCGTCGTGCGCACCGTGGGCGCCAGGCAGCAACTCGCCGTTCCCGTCACCGGCGGAACCCTGGAGAAGCCGATCACCTACACCCTCGTCTGGTGAGGTGACGACCTCCCGCCCCGCTCCAACCGGATGACCCTGCCCACCATGTCCCGTCTCACCCTGATCCTCTTGCTCGCGACTCTCCCCGCCGCTCGCGGCGCCGAGGCCGTGTCGCGCATCCACAATCCCTCGGCCGCCGAGCGCTTCGCCAAGCCGTCGGATGAACTCGTGGCGCGCGAAGACACGTATTGGAAACGCACCTCGCTGCCGGTCCCGGACGACCTCGTGCTCGAGGTCAGCGGCATTCTCCCGGTCGCCGGGCGGCGCCTGCTCGTCACGACGCGGCGGGGCGAGATTTGGTGGGTCGACGGCGCGTACGACGAAAATCCCCGGCCGCGGTTCACGCGCTTCGCGGCCGGCCTGCACGAGCCTCTCGGCATCGTGCCCGCCGCCGCGGGCGGTTACTACGTCGCGCAGCGTCAGGAAGTGACGCGCGTGGCCGACACCGACGGCGACGGCCGCGCGGACCTGTTTGCCACGGTGGCGAAGATCCCGATCTCCGGCAGCTATCACGAGTACAACTTCGGCCCGATCCTCACGCCGAACGGCAATCTGCGCGTC
>JAEUHA010000243.1 GCA_016793535.1 Opitutaceae bacterium
CCCCCCCCCCCGGGGGGGGGGCCACGCCTGGGGCTGTCGGGGGGGGCCCCCCCCCCCGGGGGAGCCCGCCCCCACCCCCCCCCCCGGCGGGGGGCGGCCACCCCGCCTACAGCGAAAGGCATTCATCCCCGCCGCCGTTGACCCCCGCGCGGGACTCGTTGCACGCTTGGCCCGCCCCCGCATGAATCCCCCCGCTTCGCCGGCTGCACCGTCCACTCCAACCCCGGCCGCGCCGGCCCAACGCCTCGTTTCACTCGATGCCCTGCGCGGCTTCGACATGTTCTGGATTCTCGGCGCCGATGTCGTGATGCAGTCGCTGGGGCGGATGTCCGACGCCGCGCCCGTACAGGCCCTCGCCGGGCAGTTCGAACACAAGGCGTGGGCCGGGTTCGCGTTCTACGACCTGATCTTCCCGCTCTTCGTCTTCATCGTGGGCGCCTCCGTGGTGTTCTCCCTGTCCCGGCTCGTCGAGCGCGAGGGTCGGGCCGGGGCGGTGAAACGCGTCCTGCTGCGCGGCGCCCTCCTCTATGCGCTCGGGATATTCTACAGCGGTGGCGTCACGACCGCCTGGCCCGACATCCGGCTGCTCGGCGTGCTCCAGCGTATCGCCCTGGCGTATACGGCGACCGGGCTGCTGTTTTGTTTCCTGAAGCCCCGGGCACTCGCGGCGGTCACGGTGGCGCTGCTGGTCGGTTACTGGGCGCTGCTCACCTTCGTGCCGATCCGGGACTTCCAGCTCGACAAGGCGGCGTTTCCCGCGCGTCTCGGCACCGACAAGCCGACGCCCGCGCAGGTCGAGGCGGCGTTCCACGCGACGACGCAGCGCGTCACGGCGCGGTACGAACCCGGCCTCAACCTGACCAACCACCTCGACTACCTCTATCTCGGCGGCCGCAAATACGACACCTACTACGACCCGGAGGGCTTCCTGAGCACGCTGCCGGCCGTTGCGACCTGCCTGCTCGGTGTCTTTGCGGGCCTGCTGCTGCGGCGCACCGACCTGCGCGACGCGCAAAAGATCGCGTGGCTCGCGGGCGGAGGCGTCGCGGCACTCGTGGCCGGACACCTGTGGGGGCTGCAGTTTCCCGTCATCAAGAAAATCTGGACCTCCTCCTTCGTGCTCGTGGCGGGCGGCTGGAGCCTGCTCTTGCTGGCGGCGTTCTACTACCTCGTGGACGTGCGCCAATGGCGCGGCTGGTGCCAGCCGTTCGTGTGGATCGGCATGAACGCGATCACCCTCTACGTCGCCGCGAACATCGCGCGGCCCCGCACCCTCGCACAGCGTCTCGCCGGGGGGGACGTGAAGTCGTTTTTCGACGCCACGCTGGGCGCCCACGCGGGCAACCTCGTGATCGCGATCGTGGGTCTGCTCCTCGTGGTGTGGCTCGCCCGCTTTCTGCATCGCCGGCAGATCTTTCTGCGGGTGTGAGAGGAGCCCGGAGGTTCCGAGGTCGAACGCCTGCCCTCACAACTTGGGCTGTGGCGCGAGCTCGACGCGGACCACCCGGAGGCGGGCCGCTGGCTGGGTCGCGTTGCCGCCCCGCCGGCCTCCGGAGCCGCCGCCCGCGAAACCCGGTCCACCCGGACCGCCGGGCATCGGGCCACGACCCGGACCACTGATCCCCGCGGGACCGCCACCCAAGGGACCGAACATCGTCGGCGCCTCCACTTCCGCGACGCTCCGGTAGTCAGCGCCACCCGGCAGCGCCGTCTCCACCGCGTCGAGTGACCGGGCGAACCAGAAGACCGGCTTCCCGTCGGCCCATGTCGCCAGGTCCGCCCACACGCGCGCGCGCCGTTCCTCGGGCCGCAGGCCGGCGTAGCGTTCCTGCTGCGCCCGGTTCTTGCCGCGTTGCTGGGGATTGGGCGCATCGTCCGCCACGTCTCCGCCCCGCGCGCCCGCGCCGTTCGGCGGCCGCAACCCCGGGCCCCGGCCGGCGAGTCCTCCTCGGCCGGCTGGACCGCCGGGTGGACCAAAGCCGGGGCCGGGTCCACCGAAGCCGGCGGCAATCATCGTCTCCTCGACCAGCCGCCAGCGGCCGGTCGCGTCCAGGCTCTCCGCCAGCTGCCGATCGACGATGACCACGCTGCCCGCGGGAATCTCCCGTTCCGCCACCGCACGCGCACGCGCGGCGGCCCCGAGGGACGCTTTCGCGCGGGTCAGCACCTGCGCCGAGGCGCCGATGCCCATCAGCGCCTGCACCGCAATCACCGCCGCCACGGCCGCCGTACCGGCGCGACCGAGGTGGTCGGCCACGCGCGCGAGCAGCCAGATCCCGGCCACGGCGAAGAACGGAAACGTGGGCACCAGAAACCGCAGGTTGCCCCCGGCGGCCCCCGGGCCGCCGCCCCCAAAGTAGTACGCCATGTAGAGCAGCACGACCGGCACCGTGATCCCGGCGAACAACACGCCTTCGGCCCGGCGGCGCGGATCCGTGCCCATCGCCGCCAGTCCGGCGACACCGAACGCGAACATCAGCGTCAGGCCCTGACCGGACAGTGCCTGCAGGTAAGGCAGGGCGTGCGCGGCAAAATAGCCCAGCCCGAAGCCGGTCTGCTCGTTGGTGAGCGCATAGCCCGTCCGCCAGAACGCGCCGTATGCCGCGGCGTTGTGCGCCAGCAATGCTCCCAGCGGCAGCGCCGCGCCGAGGACGGCCGGCCACACGCGCCAGACCGGCCGGATCCGCCAGAGCAGCCACGCGCCGATCGTCACGCCGACGATCGCCTCCGGATAACGGATCGACGGGATCACGCCGAGCAGGATGCCCGCGAGCAGCGCCGCGCCCCGTCCGCCGGTCGCGGCAAACCGCAGCAGCGCGAGCACGCCGCCGACCAGGAAGAACGTCGCCGCAATGTGGGCATCGGCGTCCAGGGCGTGCTGGTTGGACGTCGGCAGCACGGCCACCACGAGTGCCGCGACCAGCGCGTAGGGTTCCTCGACCACGCGCCGCGCGAGAAAGAACACGAGCAGCACGGTCGCGCTCGCGAACAACGGATTGATGAGCAGGGTGGCATTGAGCCCGCCGATCTTCCACGCCCCGGCCATGATCAACGGCAATCCTGCGGGATAACGGCTGTGAAACGTGCCGGTTTCCGTCTCCAGCCAGTGCATGCCAACATACTGCACGGGCGAGGCCGTGGCGAATGACGTCCGGCCTTCGTCCGCGAGCAGGCGCGCCTGCACCACGTAACCGTTCGCATCCGGACTCATGATCGCCGGTTCCAGGTGAGACGTGAGCCAGAGGAAATGGAGCAACGTCAGCGCCAGCGCGCCGACCAGCGCCAGGCGCGGGCGGCGACGGGGCGCAGGTCCGTCAGGCGGGGGCGTTTCTCCGGCGGCCATGCGGCGGCAAGACGCGGCCGAAAGGCGTTTGTTGCAAACAAACCGGCCCCCTCCGCCGGACCCAGAACAGGAGTGCCCACGGAACACACGGAGCACACAGATGAACTCCGATCCTTCCGTGTAATCCGTGTATTCCGTGGGCAAAAATTCCCCGCACCAAAGAAACTACTCCTTCGACTCGTCGATCGGGATATAGCGGGTGCGGCCGTTGCGCCAGACGAGGACGAGGAACTTGGGGCCCTTGATCTCCTCGCTGAGCTTCACCGCCTCCTCGGCATCGGCCACGGGCTTGCGGTCGAGTTCGAGGATGATGTCGCCTTCGCGCAGGCCCTGCTTCGCCGCCGGGGTGTCGGGGTCGATGCTGGTGATGATGGCACCCTTGATCCGCACCGGAATCTGCAGGCGGTCGCGCATCTGCGGCGTGATGTCGCCCACGGCCACGCCGGTGAGAATGCCCTCGTCCTTCGGCGCGGGTACACCCTCGTTGCGGGCCAGCGCATCTTCGTCGCGCCGGGCGAGCTTCACCTCGGCGGTCTGGGCCTTGCCGTCGCGCAGGTAGCTGATCGTGATCTCGGTGCCCGGGGCGAGCTGGCTGATCGTCAGCAGCAGGTGGCGGGCGTCGCGGATCTCGGTGCCGTTCACCTTGGTGATGACGTCGCCGGCCTTGAGTCCGGCCCGCGCGGCCGGAGTGTCGTCGGTCACCTGGCTGATCAGGGCACCCTTGTCGGCCCCGAACTGCGCCGAGAGCTCCTCGGTCAGGTCCTGCGGGCCGACGCCGAGGAAACCGCGCTCGACCCGACCGGTGCGCACGAGCTGCTCGGCGACGGAGCGGACGAGGTTGACGGGGATGGCGAAGCCGACGCCGGCGAAGCCGCCGCTGCGGCTGAGAATCGCGCTGTTGATGCCGACGAGGCGGCCCTGCGTATCCACCAAGGCACCACCGGAATTGCCCGGGTTGATCGCCGCGTCGGTCTGGATGAAGTCCTCGAAGGTCCCCATGCCGACGCCGCGGCCGAGCGCGCTGACGATGCCGCGGCTGACCGACTGACCGACGCCGAAGGGATTGCCGATCGCGAGGACCACGTCGCCCACCTCGAGCTGGTCGCTGTCACCAAACGTCGCGGGCGAGAGTCCGGTGGCGTCGATCTTCAGGACCGCCAGGTCGGTGCCGGGATCGCGGCCGACGACCTTGGCCTCGTAACGCTTGTTCGAGTCGCCGATCGAGACCCGGATCTCGTCCGCGTCCTCGATCACATGGTTGTTCGTCAGCACATAGCCGTCCGGGGTGAAGATCACGCCGGAGCCAAGGCCCTGCTGCTGGCGATCGGGCATGCGGTTGCGGTTGTTGCCCCGCGGCGTGTTCTTGTTGCGGTTGTTGCCGCGCGGCGTCTGCGGCGCCTCGTCGCCCTCGGGCGGGTTCATCCCGGGAATGTCGAAGAAGCGGCGCAGCATCGGGTCGTTGAGGAACGGCGTAAGGTCCTGGCCGCGCACGGTCTTGGTCGAGTACACGTAGACCACGCTCGCGGCCGTGCGCTTCACGATCGACGCGTAGCTCACCCGGTCGGGGGCATCGCGGTTGATCGGCTGCCGGTCGACGTTGATCGAAAGGGGCGTCTTGGCGCCGTCGGTGCTGGCGGCGGCATCCGCTTTCTTGGCGTCACGCGCCTTCGAACCCTTGCCCGCCCTGGCCTCCGGGGCCGCGGTCTCGGCCGCCCACACGGTAAGCCCGGCAGTTCCGGCACACGTCAGCGCAAAAATCAGAACGTACAGGAGGGTCGGAGGCGTGTTTCTCGATTTCATGGCGGAAGTGAAGCGGGAAAGTGAAGCCGGCGGGAATCAAATGCAAATCGTGAGGCCATGGGGTCAGGCCGGTGCATGTTTCAGCGGCTGGAAAAAGTAAACGCCGGACCCCCAGTACTGTGGAATTACCGACCGGGGCGTCCCCGCAACCAGGGGGGGACCG
>JAEUHA010000248.1 GCA_016793535.1 Opitutaceae bacterium
ATGATCGCAAATCTGCTCATCATGGTGATCATCGGCGGCTACGAGACGTTCGTCTCGCGGCTGCACCTCGACGACCACGCCGACCAGCCCGAGTGGCTGAGCCACGTGAACGCCGGCGTGCTCAAGGTGAAGCTCGCCACCGCGCTGATCAGCATTTCGTCCATCCACCTGCTGAAAACCTTCATCACGGTGATCAATCCCGCCCAAGGCACCGCGGTGAACACCACCGGCGTGATGTGGCAGGTCATCATCCACGTCGTCTTCGTCGCCTCCGCCATCGCGCTCGCGTGGACGGACAAGCTGATGATGGCCGGCGTCAAGGCGCAGGACGGCGAGAAGCATTGAGGGACCGGGTGGGAGCGGCTTTGGCCCAAGCGGACGTTGCTTTCGCATCTCTAGCCGAAACCCGCCCAGGCCATTTGACCGCGGATCCCGCCGATGGCGCGGATGGCTTCCTTATCCGCGTGATCAGCGTAATCCGCGGTTAACTCCAGAAGCTTGGAGGATTGATCACCTGCCGCTCCTGCCCTCTACCGCCGGAGCTTGAGCAGGCGCTCGCCGGCGGCGTGCAGGGTCGCGGGACGCTTGGCGAAGTTGAGCCGCACGTAACGGTTCTCGCCGTTCGCGAAGAAGCTGGAGCCCGGCACAGGTGCGACGCCGATCTCGCGCGTCATCCAGTGGGCGAACTCGACGTCGCTCGCGTAGCCGAACGGCGAGATGTCGAGCATGACGAAGTACGCGCCCTCGGGCCGCGTGTAGCTCAGGCCCGTACGGTCGAGGTAGCTGAGCAGCACGTCGCGCGATTCCGCATACTCGGCGCAGAGACCGTCGTAATAGCTCGCGGGGAAGTTCAGCGCGGTGACGACCGCGTGCTGCAGCGGCGCGGCCGCGCCGACGGTGAGGAAGTCGTGGACCTTCCGCGCCTGCGCGATCACTTCGGGGGCGGCGTGCACGTAGCCGAGCCGCCAGCCGGTGATCGAGAACGTCTTCGACAGCGAGGAGCACATCAGCGTGCGCCGCGCCATGCCGGGCAGCGTCGCGAAGTACGTGTGCCGGTGCGGCGCGTACACGATGTGCTCGTAGACCTCGTCGGTCAGGATCCACACGTCGAACTCCTCGGCCAGCGCCGCGATCTGCTGCAACTCGTCGCGGGTGAAGACCCGGCCGCACGGATTGGACGGATTGCACAGCACGAACGCCTTGAGTCCGCCGGCGAACGCCGCCCGCAGTTCCGCGGGATCGAATCGGTAATGCGGCGGATGCAGCGGCACGTGCACCGGCTGGGCACCGGTCAGAATCGCGTCCGCCGAATAGTTCTCGTAGAAAGGTGAGAACAATCCGACCCGATCACCCGGATCGCAGACTGTCATCATCGCGACCATCATCGCCTCGGTCGCACCGCACGTGACGACGAGTTCGCGGTCGGCATCGACCGGCACGCCCATGAACCGCGCGAGCTTCGCCCCCAGGGCCGCCCGCAGTTCGGCCGAGCCCCACGTCACGGCGTACTGGTGCCGGTGGGCGTCCATCGCCTCCTTCGCCGCCTGCACGAGTGCGGCCGGCGGATCCCAATCGGGAAAACCCTGGGCGAGATTGATCGCGCCGTGGCGGGCCGCGACGCGGGACATCTCGCGGATGAGCGATTCCGTGAAAACCGAGGTGCGTTGGGACGTGCGCGGCATGCCGAAAAACCAGGGCGGCGTTCAGGCCGGGATCGTCAGCGACGCGCCCCCGTGGCCCCCTCGACCGGCGGGATGCGCAGCACCATGCCCGGCCGCAGGTCGGTGGCGTGGCGCATCGTGTCCCGGTTGGCCTGGTAGATCGCGCCGGTGTGCCGGCCGCTGCCGTAATACTGCACGGAGATGCCGAAGATCGTCTCCTTCGCCTGCACCGTGTGCATGCGCACCCCGGCGGGCGTCGCGGGCCGGGGCGGCACCGCCGTCTTGGCCGGCGGTGTCGCCGCCGGCGGCGCGGTCGTGGCGACGGGCGCGGGCGCGCGCGCGGGCGGCGCACTGGTCACCGCCGGTTCGCCCGCGGTTGGCACGGGCGGCGGGGCGATGCGGTCTTCCGGCAGCGTGATCATCGGTGCGGACCGGGAGACCGCGGCGGCACCGCCGCCCCGGAGAGTGGCGATCTGCGCGCGCAGCTCGGCGTTCTCGCGCTGCAGCCGTTCCAGCGTTTCCCGGATTTCAAGGCGGGCCGACTGATCCTCGAGCGCACGCACCGGCAGCGTGCGGGCAAACTCACGTTTGGCGGCATCGACCATGCCCCGCACATTGGCCGCCTCCTTGGAATTCGGCAGCAGGACCAGGTAGCGGCGAAAGTGATGATACGCCTCGACCGGATCCTTGGTGTGAAGCAGGTAGATGTGTCCGGCCTCGAGATGTGACTCCGGGGCGCCGCGTTCACCGCGCCGGTCGATCACTTTCAGGAACGCGGTGAGCGCCTCGGGATTGCGCCCCTGCTTCATCAGTTGCTTGCCCTGAACGTAGAAAGGCTCGTCGGTCTCCGCCGGCAGCGGTTCGCGTCCGCGATCACCACAGCCCGTCCCACCGAGCAGCCCGAGCAGCGCGGCGATGACGAAAAAGGTACGGCGAACAGCCCTCACGGCGGAAAAGGAATTGAATGGACAGACGATCGGGCTAAATTCCGCACCTCCGACCGACGACTCAAACTCTAAATGTCGCTGCCACCGAAAACCGTCCTCTCGCGTGCGCGGTCGTGCATCCGCATTGAGGAGACGGCCCTCCGGGCGACGGCGAAGGCGCTGGGGCGGGAGTTCGTGGCCACCGCCCGCGCCGTGCATGCCGCCAGCGGAGCCGGCCGGAAACTGATCTTCACGGGCGTGGGCAAGAACGCGGCCATCGCCCAGAAGATCGCCGCCACGTTCAACAGCACCGGCGTCTCCTCCTGTTTCCTCGACGCGACCCAGGCCCTGCACGGCGATCTCGGGCTGGTCGATGACGGCGATCTGGCCTTCCTCCTCAGCAACAGCGGGCAGTCCGAGGAAATCCTCCGGCTGGTGCCGATGTTGCGGCGATTCGGAGTGCGGATCGTGGCATTCACGAGCACTCCCGCTTCGGACCTCGCGCGCAACGCCGACCTCAAGCTCTTCTACCAGGTACCGCGGGAGGCCTGTCCGTTGAAACTCGCTCCGACCGCCAGCACGACGGCCGCCCTCGCGCTCGGCGACGCCCTCGCGATGGTGCTGCTGGAATCCCGCGGGCTGACGCGCGACGATTTCGCCCGGTATCACCCGGCCGGCAATCTCGGCCGCGTGCTGCTGTTGCGGGTCAAGGACATCATGCGCACAGGGGACCGGCTGCCGGTCGCGGTCGACACGGTCACGACGCAGGACGCGATCCTCGCCATGACGAAGGCGAAGAGCGGCAGCATCGCACTGGTGACGAAGCGGAGCGGCGTCCTGTCCGGCATTCTCACCGACGGTGATTTCCGGCGCAGCGCGCTCACCGGGCCCGATTTCCTGCGCCAGCCCGTGGCAAGATTCATGTCGCGTCATCCGAAGGTCATTTCTGAAGAGGCATTGGGGGTGGACGCGCTCCGGCTGTTCGAGGCTCACAAGATCGACGACCTCATTGTCGTGGACGCCCGGCGCCGGCCCGTCGGTCTGGTCGACAGCCAGGACCTGCCCCGGTTCAAAATCATGTGAAGCCCGTCATCCGCATCGGCATCGTCGGCTTGGGCGGTTTCGCCGCCTCGCACCACCAGGCGATCGCGCGCCTCGAGGAGCGGGGCCATGCCCGGCTGGTCTGCACGTGCGATCCGGACCCGGACCGCTACGCCGGGGAGCAGGCGAACCTGCGCTTTGCGGCGCGCGGCGTGCAGGTCTTCCGCGACTACCGCGCCATGCTCGACGCGTGCCACCGGCAGCTCGACCTGGTGGTGATCCCGACGCCGATCCAGTTGCACGCGGACATGCACGCCGAGGCCACGGCGCTCGGCCTCCCAACCTACCTCGAGAAGCCGCCCACCCTGGACTATGCGGAGCTGGAGCGGATGATCCAGGCGGACGCGCGGGCGTCCCACGCCTCGCACGTGGGCTTCAATTTCATCATCGAGAAGCGACGGCTGGCGCTGAAGGAGCGGCTGCTCGGCGGCGAGTTCGGCGCGGTCCGCGGGGCAACCCTCGGCGCGCTCTGGCCGCGTCCGGCGAGCTACTTCGCGCGCAACGACTGGGCCGGCCGGCTGTTTGTCGGCGAGCATCCGGTGCTCGACTCGTGCTTCGGCAACGCGATGGCCCATTTCGTCCACAACCTGCTGTTTTGGATGGGCGGACCGGAACTGTTCAGCTGGGCGCAGATCGCCGCGGTGCGCGCGGAGCTCTACCGGGCGCACGCGATCGAAGGGGCGGACACGTTCTTCGTCGAAGCCGACACGGCGAGCGGGGTGACCCTGCGGTTCGCCGTGTCGCATGCGTGCGCCGGACCGAGCTCACACTGCGAGATCGTGCTCTGCGACAAGGCCGCGCTGCGTTACACGGTCGGCGGCAGCCTCGAGATTCGCTGGAACGACGGCCGGATCGAGAAATCGCTGCTCGAACCGTTCGACGCGTTGCAGGAAAACCACCTCGAGTATTTCCGCTACCTGCGCGGGGAGAGCCCGCGGCCCGCCACGACCCTCGCCGACTGCCGGCCATTCGTCGCCCTGAACGATCTCGCCTACATCTCGAGCGGTCGCATCGCCCCGATTCCGGCGAGCCAGGTCAGCGGAGTCCGGGACGAAAAGGAGCAGAAGGACTACCTGCAGGTGACCAGCATGCAGGCCATGCACGAGAATTTCCTGAGCCGCGGAGTCTGGCCGGGCTCCTCCGGCTGGGACAAGGAGCCCGGCGAGGTGGTCACGCTGGCCGACCTGCCGCGTTTTCACGGGATCATCCGCGCCATCGCGGGCGGCCAGCCGGACACCTGAGTCCCGCCCTGTTGGGTCCGGTTAACCCCGAAGGGGACCGATGCGCTCCGCCGCTTTACTCGCGCGGAAAATTTCCCAAGGTTTGCCCGTCATGCCGACTCCCGCCTTCACCTACCAGGACCCGCTGCCGCTCGGTGCCGATGAAACGCAATACCGCCTCCTTTCCCAGGAAGGCGTGAGCACGACGACCTTCGAGGGCCGCGAGATCCTGAAGGTGGCCCCGGAGGCGCTCGCGTACCTGACGCGCGAGGCGTTTCACGACACCTCGTTCCTGCTGCGCCCGGCGCATCTGCAGCAGGTGGCGGCAATCCTCGACGATCCGGAGGCGTCGGCCAACGACCGCTATGTGGCGCTCACGCTGCTGAAGAACGCCGAGATCGCGGCGCAGGGCATCCTGCCGATGTGCCAGGACACCGGCACCGCGGCCGTATTCGCCAAAAAAGGACAGCAGGTCTGGACCGGGGCGAACGACGCGGAGTGGATCTCACGCGGCGTGTACGAGTGTTTCACGAAGGAGAACCTGCGCTACTCCCAGACCGCGCCACTCGACATGTGGAACGAGGTCAACACGGGCACCAACCTGCCGGCGCAAATCGACATCCTGGCGACCGAGGGCGCGAAGTACGAACTGCTGTTCGTCGCGAAGGGCGGCGGCTCGGCCAACAAGATGTTTCTCTTCCAGGAGACGAAGGCGCTGCTCAATCCGAAGAGCTTCGAGAAATTCGTCACCGACAAGCTGCCGCTGCTCGGCACCGCCGCCTGCCCGCCGTATCACCTCGTCTTCGTCGTCGGCGGCACCAGCGCCGAGGCGTGCATGAAGACGCTGAAACTCGCCTCGGCCAAGTACCTCGACGCGCTGCCCACCACCGGCAACGCCCACGGCCGGGCCTTCCGCGACCTCGCCATGGAGGAGAAGGTGCTGCAGATCGCGCGCTCCACCGGGATCGGCGCGCAGTTCGGCGGAAAATACTTCGCGCTCGACGTGCGCGTCATCCGCCTGCCCCGTCACGGCGCCAGTTGCCCGGTCGCGATGGGCGTCTCGTGCAGTGCGGACCGCAACATCAAGGCGAAGATCACGAAGGACGGCATCTTCCTCGAGCAGATGGAGCGCAATCCGGGCCGCTTCATCCCGGCGGCGAGTCGCGCGCTCAAGGAGGACAACATCGTCCGTCTCGATCTCAACCGGCCGATGCCGGACATCCTCGCGGAACTCTCGAAGTATCCCGTCACGACCCGGGTGTCGCTCAGCGGCCCGCTCATCGTCGCGCGCGACATCGCTCACGCCAAGCTGAAGGAACGCCTCGATGCCGGCCAGGGGCTGCCGCAGTATTTCAAGGATCACCCGGTGTACTACGCCGGTCCGGCCAAGACGCCGACCGGATACGCGTCGGGCTCGTTTGGCCCCACCACCGCGGGGCGCATGGACAGCTACGTCGATCTCTTCCAGGCCCAGGGCGCCTCGATGGTGATGCTGGCCAAGGGCAACCGCAGCGCGCAGGTCACGCAGGCCTGCAAGAAGCACGGCGGTTTCTACCTCGGCAGCATCGGCGGTCCCGCCGCGATCCTCGCCAAGGAGAACATCAAGAAGGTCGAGCTGCTGGAGTATCCTGAACTGGGCATGGAGGCCGTCTGGAAGATCGAGGTCCAGGACTTCCCCGCCTTCATCCTGGTGGACAACAAGGGCAACGATTTCTTCGCGAACGGCTGCGGGGCGTGCCTGCCGGCGAAGAACTGAAGCCGCGCCGCGGCCCCGGCGCGGCAGTTGAGAGTTGAGGGTTGAGAGTTGAGAGACGGACCAGACGGTTCGCCTCGGGAGTTGTGTCTGATCTCAACGTACCCTGCCCCGTGAACGGTCTCTCAACGCTCACCCCCTCAACTTTCAACTTCATCCCCCTACTCTCCCATCACCGCCACGCACACCTGCCGCGCATGGGCGGCGCGGCGGTGTTCCCAGAGAAAAATCCCCTGCCACGTGCCGAGCAGCATGCGGCCATCGGAGAACGGCACACTCTCGCTCGTCCGCGTCAGCGCCATCTTGATGTGGCTGGGCATGTCGTCCGGTCCCTCGAGGGTGTGCTCGAAGTGGGGATCGTCGGCCGGCACGAGCCGGTCCAGCCAGGCCTCGAGGTCGCGGCGCGCGGACGGATCCGCGTTCTCCATGATCACCAGCGAGCAGCTCGTGTGCTGGCAGAACACCGTCACCACGCCCCGCCGGAGGCCGCTGCGGCCGAGTTCACGCGCCACCGCTTCCGTGATCTCGTAGGTGCCGGAGCCGCGGGTCGCGATCGGGAGGGTGGCTTGGTGGACGGCCATGCCCAAATGTTCGCGCCGCCAGGGCACCGGGTGCGATGGAAAATTCAGGCCCCCCTGGGAGCGCGGACGTCCCCGTCCGCATCTGTCAGTCCGGCGGACGAGGGCGTCCGCGCTCCCAGAAGTACGTTCGCAACCGCTCAACCCGGCCCCGTCATCCGTCCCGGATCAAGCACCCGATCAAGCGTCGCCGCGTCGAGCAGCTTCCGCTCCAGCACCACCTCGCGCA
Source organism: Opitutaceae bacterium (assembly GCA_016793535.1). Taxonomy (GTDB): domain Bacteria; phylum Verrucomicrobiota; class Verrucomicrobiia; order Opitutales; family Opitutaceae; genus ER46. The sequence goes on from JAEUHA010000248.1 coordinate 7,469, forward strand.
AGGTCCGGCCGGAGGCAAACGCCTCCTTCGCCACCGCGGCCGCCGCATCGTATCCGATCAGCGGATTCAACGCCGTCACGAGCATCAGCGACCGCTCCACCAGTTCCCGGCAGCGTGCGCCATCCGCCTCCAGCCCGGCGACGCAGCGCGTCGTGAACACGGTCACGCCGTTCGCCAGCAGGTGGATTGCCTCGTGCAGGCAATGGGCGAGCAGCGGCAGGGTCGCATTGAGCTCGAGGTGACCCTCCCGGCCGCAGAGCACCGCCGTCTGGGTCAGGCCCTGCACCGCCAGGCCGACCTGCACGAGCATCTCGCTCATCACCGGGTTCACCTTGCCCGGCATGATCGAGGAACCGGGCTGGGTCGCGGGCAGCCGCAGCTCGCCCAGGCCGGCCCGGGGCCCGGAACCGAGCAGTCGGACATCGTTCGCGATCTTGGTGAGCGCCGCCGCAATCGCGGCCAGCGCTCCCGCCACCTCGACGAGGTCATCGCGCGCCGCCTGCGCCTCGAAGTGGTTCGCGGCCTCCACGAATTCGAGTCCGGTCTCCGCGGAAAGGATACGGCAGACCCGCGCCGCAAACTCCGGCGAGGTGTTGAGGCCGGTGCCGACCGCGGTGCCGCCGATCGCCAGCTCCCGCAGCCGGGCAACGGCCCGGTCCGCGCGGTCGGCCGCCTTGGCCGCCTGCGCCGCGTAGCCGGAGAACTCCTGGCCGAGCGTCAGGGGCGTGGCGTCCATCAGGTGCGTGCGGCCGATCTTCACGACGGCGGAAAACGCCTCGGCGCGCCCGGAAAGTTCCGCCGCGAGCCGCCGCAGGGCCGGGGCGAGCCGGGCGTGGAGGGCCACGGCGACGCTGACGTGCAGCGCGGTGGGAATGACATCGTTGGACGACTGGCCGAGATTCACGTCATCGTTCGGATGAACGGGCCGCTGCGAGCCGAGCGGCTCGCCCGCAAGCTGGCTGGCGCGGTTCGCGATCACCTCGTTCGCGTTCACGTTCGTCGAGGTGGCGGATCCGGTCTGGAAGACGTCGATCGGAAAGTGACGGTTCAAGCGCCCGTCCACGATCTCCCGCGCCGCCGCCTGGATCAACCCGCTGCGGGCGGCGGGCAGCAGCCCGAGTTCCTCATTGGCCCGGGCACACGCCAGTTTGACGAGGCCCAGGCTGCGGATGAACGGCTCCGGCAGCGGACGGCCGCTGATGGGAAAATTGAGCACGGCCCGCTGGGTGCTCGCCCCGTAAAGGACGTCGTCGGGGACGGACATCTCACCCATCGAATCGCGTTCCGCGCGCATGCCTCAGGGTATGGCGGGCCGACTGGAAAGCAAAAGGCCCCGCCAAAAGCGGGGCCAAAAAATGTCAGGCGTTGGGCGCCCGGATCAGAACTTCATGTGCACGCGGTCACCCCGCGCACCGAAACGGCCATCCTGATCGAAGACGCGTTCCTCGGCGAGGCGGTTCGCCGCCCGTTCGGTGGTGCGAGCCGACGTCTCGAGCGCGGCCATCGAGACCATCGCGGTCAGGAGTCGCGCCCGACGTGATTCACCCGGCGGCGTCATCTGCTGGAGCGGATCCACCGTCGTACGCGCCGGCATCGCCCGCGCCTCAAAACCATGGGTGCCGCCCAACAGGCGGCTCATCACAGCCTGATCTCCAACCTGAACCGATGCCAGCGTGGCGGCGACGGGACGCACCGCCGACGTCGGAGCGGCCGCATCGGACACTGCGACCGTGCCACCACCCAGCGCGACCAGGCGCGAAAGATTGTCTGGCATCAACGGCGCGGCGACTTGGGCGTCCACCGCCACCTCGGCGACGCGGGGCGCGTCCGGGATCGCCACCGCGACCGTCTCGGTCGCCTTCACGGCGGGCACAAACTCATCGACCTCAGGATAGGACACTCCAACCCCGGCCAGGACCACCGGGGCCGCGACGACCGGCTCGGACATCGCGACGGACTCGACGATCAAGGCGGGTGTGGACGGAGCCTCCTCCTGCAGCGTGACAAAGGCCATCGCCGCCACCGCGGTCCCACCGAGCACAATCCGATAACGGGCCAAAGTCGGTACCAGGCGCGGCAGCCGCTGCCACCACGGGCGCTTGGCCACCAGGGCGGCAAGCTGCTTGCTGCGCAACTGGCGATCAAACTCGCCCCAGAATTCGGCCGGCGGACGCTCCGCACGTTTCAGGCGCAACAAATCTTCGATGGCTACAGGTCGATTACTCTCAGGCTTCATCGGCGCATGTAAGGCTGCAGTTCCGACTGCAAAAGCTGCTTCGCGTAGTGCAGGCGGGATCGGACGGTGCCCACCGAACAGTCCATGACTTCGGCAATCTCTTGATGGCTAAGGCCGTCGATTTCAAACAAAGTGACCACGGTTCGATGCTTGATAGACAACTTCTGCAGCGCGTCGTTCAATTTTTCTTGGAGCTCCCGCACGTAGGTGTCCCGTTCCGCCCCCGTTTTATCCGTCAGGGCCGCAATTACTTCCTTCGAAACCGGTTCATCGGCATCGAGCCGCTCCAGACTGAAGAAGGCCCGCAGCCGCGACTTGCGGAGGAACGTGAGGGTCGAATTGATGCCGATCCGGTAGAGCCAGGTGAAGAACGACGACTGTCCGCCAAAGCGGTGGATCGACTGGAACGCCTTGATGAAGGTGTCCTGCGTCAGGTCGGCGGCATCCTCCCGGTTCGCGGTCATATTATAGATCACGCCGTAGACCCGCTCCCGATACTTCACGATCAGTCGATCGAAGGCGGCGACATCTCCGGCCTGCACCTGCCGCACGATCTCAAGGTCGGCGTCGGCCTCCTGGCGTCGCTCGGGCGAAGCCACGAGTGTCTTACCGAGAATCTTGGTCGCCTCGAACACGTCCGAACCGAAGTCCAATCCACGGCCGGGCGCAAATCGAATCGCACGAGAAAGAGATCCCATCGTCGCCCAACAAGTGGCGTCACGCCGCGGCCAAAAGTGAGACCCGTCTTTGGGTCTCGGCGTGAAGGCTCTCCCTCCGGGAAACCCCTCCCCCGCGTCAATCAGCGCCTCGCCTGCAGCGACTGGACCTGTTCGCGCAGAACGTCGCCGAGACCCAGCAGCAGCGGCGTCGGCGCCTCGGCCGACCAGGCGCGCAGCGCCGACGTAGCGGTGTCGACCTCTTCGTTCACCGCCTGGGCCACCGCCTCGAACACGCCGAGCTCGTTCATCTGCTGAAGGCGGAGGGCCAGCTGGGGCGGGCGTTCACCCGACACTTCGCTGGTGAGCGCGGCGGCCTCGGCGGCGGGCAGGCGCTCGAGCAAAACGAGGAGTGGCAGCGTCAGTTTCCCGCTCGCCAGGTCGGTGCCCAGGGTCTTGCCGATACGTTTCTCCTCGCCGAAGAAGTCCACCAGGTCGTCGTAAATCTGATACGCGATCCCCAGGTGACGACCGAAATGGCTCGCGGCATCGACAAAGGCCGCGGGAAACCCGGCCAGCCGCGCCCCCAGATGGCACGAGACGCGGAAAAGCTCCGCTGTCTTCAGGTCGACGATCCGCTGATAGTCGGCGCGGGTGATGTTGGTCGAGCGGCGCCGGAGCGTCTGCACGATCTCCCCGGCACAGACGCGGCGCGTGGACTCGGAGACGGCCGCGCAGACTTCCGTGGTGGGGAACTGCGTTGCCAGGTGCAGCGCGTGCGCAAACAGGGCGTCGCCAAGCAGCACCGCCGCGGTGGGACCATATTCGCGGGCCGCGGTCCGGCGGCTCCGGCGCACGTCGGCGTCGTCCATGATGTCATCGTGCACCAGCGTGGCCAGGTGCACGAGCTCGACCACCGCCGCCACCCGCACCAAATCGGCCTGGACCTGGCCCTGGCCGCGCCAGCCGCTCAGGAAAGTCAGCGCCGGACGGATCCGCTTGCCGGACGTGTCGATGCAGTAGTCGACCATGGTCCGGATCTCGGGTTCGAACGAGCCCAGCTGGCCGTGCAGGTACCGGTCCAGCTCCGCCAGATGCGGCGTCAGCAAGGCGAACACCCGGGCAAACGCGTGTGGCTTGGGACTGACCGCCGGACTGGCAACGCTGCTCATGACCCGGCGGACCCTAGGCGCGAATTCGAAAATGACCAATCAATAGTCGCGGCATAAGGGGGACCACGGCGGTGGATGCGGTGGGATTTTTCCGACGCCATTCGGTTGAAATTGTAGGCGGGGTGCCCTCACCCCGCGCCGGTCGGTTTCGAAACGCATTGCCCGCGGGGTCAGGGCACCCCGCCTACATCGAAGGAAACGAAAAGGCCGCGGGATTTCTCCCGCGGCCTTGAAGTCGTGTGTATGGGTCGGATCAGCGATCCGCGTCGTAGACCTCCAACAGCACCGTTCCGGTCGTGCCGGTGGCTCCCGTCACCTGCACGGTGTACGATCCGGGGGCGAGCTGCAGCACGAGCGCGGCGTCGCGGCTGTTCGGGTCCAGCGGGAAGGCGCCGACCACGGGAGACGTGGCCATGACCTGGCTGACGGACGCGGACTCGGTCCAGTCGTTGTTGTTGGCGATGACGGCACCGCCGGCGATGACATCGATCCGGGGATCGGCCAGCAGGCCGGTGAGGCCGAAGCCGGCCAGGGTCGGACCGACGGCGCGGATGAGCACCTTCTTGCGGACATCACCCGTGACGGCGAACCCGGCGATGAGCGTTTCGCCGACGCCGATCTGGCCACGGGTGGACAGGTTCGTGATGCGCGACGTGACGTTCGTGCCGAAGTCGGCATCGTAGAGCTCGATCAGCGCGGCGCCGGGCGTGGCGGTGCCGCCGCCGACGACCGCGGTGTACGTGCCGGGGACCAGCGTCGTCTGCACGGCCGCGTCACGGCTGCCGGGCGTCAGCGCGAAGGCACCGACCTGGTTGCCGAGCGCGGCGAGCGGCGCGGCATTGGCCCAGTCGTTGTTCGCGGCGACCGGCAGGCCGAGGCGCGACAGGATTTCGAGGCTCGGATCGGCGAGCGGTGACGCGACGCCGAAGTTGGCCAGCGTCGGACCGACCGCGCGGGCGAGCATCGGCTTGGAGCCCGATCCGGCGATCACGAAGCCTGCCATGAGCGTGCGATCCCCGATGCCCGCGAGGGTCCGGGTCGAAATGTTGGTGATGCGACTCGGCTGGAGGCGGAGCAGGAAGTTGCCCGCCACATTGCCGGTCACCGTGCCGCTGACGATGGAGGCGCTGTTCGCGACCATGCCCGAGAACGTGCCACCCGTCGGGGCCGCGATCGTATAGGCACCGGTCGAGGAGAGCACCGCCCCACCCACCACGCGGCTGGTGCCGGAGGCGGCGTAGAGCGTGACGGAGCTGTCACCGCCGACGATCGCCACCATCTGGCTGCCGGCGACGCCGGAGATCGAGCCGTTCACCAGGAGCGGAGCGAACGCGCCGGTCGAGGGCGTGATCGGTCCGATGAAGGTACGGTCGCCGAAGGTGCCCGAAACGCCCGTGGCGGAAGTCTGGCCGCTCAGGACGACCACATTGGCCGCATTGCGGACCGCGAAGGTGCCGTCCGGGTTGACCGGAATGTCATTCCAGAAGTACGCCGCGCCGGCGGGGGTCGTCGCATAGGCGATGAACGTGCCGCGGTTGTTGCGGTTGACGGCGAGGGCGAACCGGCCGGACTCGGTGAGCGAACCGAAATCGCCGCGGAAGACCGTAGCCGTGACATTGGCCTGCGCGGGACCGCCGACCGTTGGAAGGTCGACGATCATGGAAATGGGATCCGAGATCGTGACCTTGCCGCCGTTGTCGGTGGCCTTGGCCGTGAGGCTGTAGGTGCCGGCGACGCCCGGGGTCCAGACCAGCTGGAACGGACTCGCGGTCGCCACGCCGATGCGCGTGCCGTTGGCGAAGAATTCGACGGATTCGATCGTGCCGTCCGAATCCGACGCCGAGGCGACGATCGTGGTCGCGAGACCCGCCGCGCTGGACGAGTCTGGGCTCGGCGACGTGATGCCGACCACCGGAGGCTGGTTGGCGACGACGTTCACCGTGATCTCGGCCGAGGTGATGGCGATGTTGTTGACGCCGGTCACGCGGGCCGAAAGGCGGTGCGTACCGATGCCGACGTTGCTCTTCCAGTTGAAGATGAACGGGGGCGCGAGAACGGGCGGCGGAGGCGTGCCCGTGCCGGTGGCCGGAGCGGCCTTCGGCAGGGAGTCGTTGAGCTGGCCGTTGACCAGGAACTCGACCGTCTTGAGGGAAGCGACACCACCTTCGGCACCGGACGCGCGGACCGTGATCGGAACCGTGGAGCCCTGGATGACGGTCATGCCGCTCATCGCGGGATCGACGATGCTCACGGTCGGGAAGTCACCCGTGGCGTTGAGCGTGATCGGCGTCGACGCCACCGCGTTGCTCTTGTCGTCGAACGCAATGGCCACGATGTCGTACTTGCCGGGGACCTGCGGCGTAAGCGTCGCGGTGAAGGGGAACGTCTGCGTCGAGCTGAGGCGGATGCCATTGATGTAGAACTCGACGTTCTTGATGAAGCCGCCCGGCGAGACCGCGTTGGCGATGATGTTGACCGGCGTGCCGGCCTGGACGCTGCTGCCGTTCGGCGGATTCGCGATCCGCACGTCCGGCGCCACGCCGATCGGCGGCACCGTGTGAATCCGGCGGATCGCCGTCGTGGTGCCCGCGGGCGAGACGAGGTTGTCGTTGTTGTCGAACGCGCGGGCCTCGATCACGTGCGTGGTCGGCGTCGTGCTCGGCGGCGTGTAGATGAAGGAGTACGGGTAGGTGGAGTCGGTGGCGTTGTCGATGCGCACGCCGTCGACGAAGAACTCCACCCGCTTCACGAACGCGCTGCCGCCGGTCGGCTGCGGCGTCGCCGTGGCCTGGACCACGACCGACGAACCGTAGGGCACGATCGTGTTGTCCGTCGGGCCGACCATCGCCGTGCCCGTCGCGAAGTAACGGATCGGCGGGGACGTGACCGTGTGCGTGCCGTCGGAGGCCGTCACGGTGAGCAGGTACGCACCGGGTTGCGGCGGCGACCACGACAGCCGGCCGGGCCCGCCGCCGGGCGGCTGGGTGTTGACCGAGGCGCCGAGCGGGATGCCGTTGACGAAGAAGTTATACGTGAAGCCGCCGGCCGGGAACGAGCCGCGGGCGAGAGCCTCGATGGTGAAGAAGGTGTTGATCGGGCCGTAGGACTCGTTCTGGAACGGCGCGACGAACGTCGTGCCGCCCGAGACCTGGATCGACGTGATGTCGACGGCCAGCACCGGTTCCTGCTGCGCGAGCGCAGCGTGAGGCGAAGCGAGGGCCACTGCGGCCCCGACGCCGAGAATTTTGAAGAGTGTTTTCATGTGCGTCCGGGTGTTGGTTGATGGCACGCGGGGCTCACTTCTGGGTCTTCGGCAACGACGAGATGAAGGGGTTCGAACCGTCGCGATGGCCGGGCAGATCCTCGCGGCGCAGGTCGAGGCCGCGCACGCGCTCGGAATCGAACACCTGCTCGACCGACGCACCCTCGGCGCTGATCGTCTTCGCGGTGATGAAGATGATCAGGTTGGTCGAATCGGAGTTGCGGCTCTCGGACTTGAACAGCCGGCCGACCACCGGGATGGAACCCAGGACGGGGACCTTGTTGGTGCCGTTGTTGGACTGCGACTGGAGCAGGCCGCCGATGCCCATCGTGAAGCCGTCACGCAGCGACACGGTCGTGTTCGCCTTGCGCGACTCGACGATCGGAATCGCCGCGCCGTTGAAGTTCGCGTCGCGGTTCGACTGGCTGACCTCGGGCTCGACGGTCAGCTTGATGAAGCCGCGGGAGTTGACCTGCGGGGTGACCTTCAGGATCACGCCGATCGGGCGGTAGGTGAAGCCGCTGACCTCGTACACACCGCGCTCGGTGTTGTAGGTGTAGTTCGGGATCGGGCGCTCCTGGCCGACGTTGATCACGGCCTGCGTGTTGTTGAGCGTGACGATCGTCGGGTTCGAGACGACCTTGGTCTTCTGCAGCGACTGGAGCGCGCTGAGGACGACGTTGAAGTCGGCCGCCGAGAACACGGCGCTGAGCGCGCGGGACGTGCCGCCCGTGTTGAGCAGCGAGTTCAGGTTGTCGAAGGTGTTGGTGAGGCTGTTCAGCGTGGTGCCCGTGTTGACGGTGCCGTTGTTCTGCGTCGTGGAGCTGCTGAGGTCGCCGGTCGTGCCGGTCGTGGACGTCGTGGTGGTCGTGCCGCCGGTCGCCGTCACGGTGCTCGCAGTCGTCGAGCCGTTGCGCTGCGTGGTGTCGCGGCCCGTGCCCGCGGTGGTGCGCACCTCGTTGGTGCTGCCCTGGCTGGTGCCATTGTTCGCGGACGTGTCGGCGCGGGCGAGCGACTCGCGACCGCGGAGATACTCGTTCTTGATGCCGCCGACGCCGAGCTGGTAGCCGGCGAGCGAGGACCAGTTGACGCCGATGTTCTTCACGTCGGTGTCGCTGACCTCGACGAACTTCGACTCGATCATGACCTGGTCGGTCGCACGGTCGAGCTGCTCGACGATCGGCCGGATGCGGTTCATGCGCGTCGGGCGCTCGGTGATGACGAGGCTGTTGCTGCGCACGTCGACCACGATCTTGCCGCCCGCGGCGCTGTCGACCAGCGACGTGATGGTCGGGAGAATGTCACCCGCCTTGGCGTAGTTGATCAGGAAGACCTCGGTCGAGAGCGGCTCCTGGAGCAGGCTCTCGGCGCTGACGATCTTGATGATGTTGCCCTCTTCGATGTAGGTGAAGTTGACCGGCTGGAGGACGCTCTGGAAAATCTGGCGCCAGGTCACGTCGCGCAGCTTGATGGTCGTCTTGCCCTGCAGCGTGTCCGGCATGATGATGTTCAGCTCGAACAGGTCGGCGACGTTCCGGAGGATGTTGCGGATATCCTCGTCGGGGAAGTCGACGGAGAGCGTGTCGCGGCCCGCGGCATCGCGGTTGCGCGTCGCCGGGGGCACGATGCCCGGGGCGGCGGGGGCCGTGGGGGCGGCCGCGGGAGCCGGCGTCGCCGCATCAGTCGCGGGCGCGGAGGCCGGGGCCGGCGCCGCGGCGTCAGCCGGAGCGGCGGCGGCGGCCTCGGCGGCGGCAGGAGCTGCCGCG
>JAEUHA010000314.1 GCA_016793535.1 Opitutaceae bacterium
CACAGCGGCCGGCTCACGGCAGCGCCGCCAGCGTCACACTCGCCGGCCGGGCGTAACCGTGCCAGAACGCGTCGAGGCGGGCACGGTCCGGCGCGCCGTCGGCCGCCACGAAACGGAACCGCGCCACATAGGGCTTGCCCGGCTCGATCGCGAACTCGCCGAGCTGCTGCGGCACGTAGGAAAAATACGGCATGTTCGGATGCAGCCGCAGCGGCTGCGGCGCCCGGAAGTTGGCCGGGTGACCCAGCACCGCGGTCCCGGCGATCGCACCATCGAGCCGGCCCCCGAGAAAGCACCAGCGCGCCCGCGTGTTGTTGCCCGCCACGCGGTCGGTGACGCCCTCCGACGTAAGAAACAGGGCGGCGGCCCCCGGGCCGTTCCATGCATCCGCACCACGGATACCGAATCCACCATAATGATACTCCGGCAGGATCAGCGGATCACCGGTCGCGCAGGTCTGCGTGACCTCGAGGTCAAAGACGTTCACGGGCGCGGCACCACCGGTCACCGCGACGCGGTACGAGGTGACCCGCCAGGTTTCGTGGAGCGCCGTCACCGGCTTCGGGGCCGAAAGGTCCACCATCTGCAGCCGCGCCTCGAAGCCGCCATGGACCGGTCCGTCCCACGTCCGATCCAGCGTCTGGAAATCCTCCAGGCCCGTCTTCGTGCCCATGTTCCAGAAGTCCGGCGTCCGCCCCTGGAATTTCGTCTTGGTCCAGGGCGTCCAGATCCCGTGGTGGTGCACGTGGTTCGAAGGATAGTCGTCGGTCACGATCTTGCCGGAGGGCGAGTAGACCGGATGCAGGTAACCGGCCCGCTTGAACTCCGGCTTGATGCCCGAACGCGGCGTCGCATCCCGATCCATCTGGAAAACAAAAGCCATCCGCCCGTCCACCCGGACCTGCAGCCGGCCATCCTCCTTGCGCACGTCCACTCCGCGTTCCGCCTCGGCGCCCCGGGCCGCTCCCAGGGTCAGTGTCACAGTCTCACCCGCGCGCTGGAGCGGCAGGACGAACATCGCCTCGCCGCCCGTCCCGGTTTGCACCGGCAGGACCAATCCGGCCGGGCCGCGCAACACCGCGGACTTCGGGGCATCGGCGGGCAGGGGGAACGCGATGACCTGCGCCGCGCGGTCGACGTCCGCCGAAGCGACCGTCACGCGATAGTCACGGGCGTGGACGGCGTGGGCCGAGACCACCACGCCCACGAGCGCTACAACCATACGAGGGGTGAAGACCATGGAAGAGACGACGAAGCGGCGCCCACCAAGTCAGACGCTACCGGCACATGCAAGCCAGAGCGGCGCGCGGACGAAAAAAGCCAGGGACGCCTCCGCGCCGTCCACGTCCCCGTTCAGCGCGTCCCATCCGCCACCCACTCCAAATCGAGAAACACCACGCGGTGGTCCGACGCCTTCACCAGCTCCGCGGCCGGGTCGCTCGTGGCGGGCCAGAAGACGCCGCCGCCGCGGACGGACCAGCCGCGCCGCGACGGCAGGACGTAATCAATCCGCAGGTTGCCGGGCCCGTTCGGTGGCCGGTCGCCGAAATCCGCGGTGTCATGCGCCGGATCACCCCGATGTTGCGCGTTCGCGCCCGCCTGCAACCGCGCCTGCTCCACCCCACCCGCACTGGCCGGCTGGAACGCCGCGTTGATCCGCGGATGCTTCAGGAGCTGGTCAATCGCCCGGGCATGCGAATCGCCGTCCTGCGGGTCCGCATTCAGATCGCCGAGGATCACGAAACGCATCGTCTCCGCGAGACCGCCGCCCCGGCCCGCATCGTCCGTCAGGTACGACGCCCCGTTCAGGTAGTCCGCCCACAGTCGGATTTCGTCGTGATTGCGCCGGCCGTTGCGATCCTCCGGGCCGTCGAACGTCGGCGGCGTCGGATGACTCGCCAGGAGATGCCACACCCGCCCCGGGGCGAGTTCGATCGGGATATCCGCATGGGTTTTCGACGATAGCCGGAACACGCCCAGCTCCTCGGCCGAATACCACCCCGGAGGAATCAGCGCCCCGGGCATGTCCCGCCACTTGAAACGCTGAAAGGTCCGCACCTGTTCCGACCGGATCGGAAATCGCGAGTAGACGACGAAGCCGTACTGACCGGGAAACTCCCCGTAGCCGAAGCAGTCGTTGCCGTAGGCCCGCGCCGTCGCGCGATCCCCCGGAGCGCCGGGCGAAGCCACGGCCCGGCCGTCATTGTCGAAATCATAGCGGGTGGCCGGCGTGGCGTTGGCCGGCACCCCGGTGTTCACCGGCGGGGCATAGCGAAACGGATACGACAGCGGCGCCTGGCCGTTTTGTCCGACCGCGAGGTAGGAGTCGTGAAAACGCCGCGCCGCCTCGCCGGCCGGGTCGTAGTCGAATTCGTTGATCAGAACCACGTCCGGCCGGACACGCTGCAGAATCTCCGCAATCTGCCGGGCCTGCCGGTTGCCGCCGTCACTGAGATCCCGCAACAACTGGCCCTCCGCATCGCGGTTGAGCGACGCATTGAAGGTCGCCACGCGCAGCGTCGGCGGCGTCGCCCCGGCGGCACGGGCCGCCGGCCCTGCCACGCCGAGTCCCAGGACCAGAAGCGCAAGCCAGACCTGCGGACCCGACGTGACCCTGATCGCGCGAAGGAAAGCCATGCGGCGACCGAAGCAGCCGCCGGCCGGCGCGGCAAGTCAGCGCTGTGCGATGAGCGCGCGACGCGCCGCATATCTTCCGATGCTGGCGCCGAGCTCGTAGCCCGCCACGCATCCTTCGCGGGAATGGACGCCGTCGAGGCTCGTGACGAACGCGTGCTCGCGGGCCGCCGCCGAGAAGCCCGGAAACGTCCGTCCCTCGGCCCCGACCGGCAGGGCGAACGCCAGCCGGTCGCGCCCGAAGTACGCCCCCAACACGGCCTGCGCTGCGCCCGCGAGCGTCGCCCCGACCGCGGGATAGTGGGCGACCGGCGGAACGAACACCCGGCCGTACTCGAGCCGCACGGCCTCGTGGTGAGTGCCGTCATCGATTCGCGCCACGACATCCGTCGCCAGCGCGAGCCGCGCATCGACCGGCTGCCACACCTCGGCGACCACGGCCCGCCAGTTGCCCACCACGTGCCGGGCATGCGCCCCGGCCAGCGCCGCGTCGGCGAGCGCAACGTTCAGCCGCGCAAGCACCCGCGCCTGGTCTCGCAGATCCGTGGGCCGCCCGGCGCACGCCTGACGCGCGATCCGATTCCAGGCCACGAGCGGCGACTGCGCCCAAAACGCTTCCCGCGCGGCGAAGGCCGCTTCCCGATCAAGGCCCTCGAACAAACGCGACGCACCGAGGCGGTGGTTGACCGTCACCTCGCCGTTCATCCGCACCCGGCGCAGCTCCTCGACCTCGAACTGATCCGCCGACTTCAGCGCGAACGGCCGCGGATCCAGCCACGGCGACAACGCAGGCGCGACGCCGCGCGCCAGGTCCGCCTCGTCAATTCCGGAGCGGCCGGGCTCGCGTCCGCCCCGCACGGCCTGTTCCCATCCGTCGGCGCTGCGTGCCTGCAGCACCCGCGCCGCGGCCGCGGCGCCGGTCGCCCTGCCCTGCGTCTTGCCGGCGCCATCCGGGAGCGCGTCGAGGTGGCGCGCCGCGAGCGCGTCAAACATCGCCGTGCCGGCCGGCAGCAGGGCCAGCAAGACGTCATGAGCCGCGGTCACGACCGCGGCGCGCCGGGCGGTACGGTCGTCGTCGGCGAGATCCGCCGGCAGCGCGTCGAGCGCCTCGAGGACCGCCAGGTGGGTGATGGCGTACGCCCGCGCCTCGAGGGGGAATGGCATCGCGCCAGCCGCGGACGTGGAGAAATGCAGCAGGGCTTCGTTCCAGGCGAAGACCGCGTCGGCCCGGAGCGTCAGCGCCGGTGCCGTGAGAAGAAGGAACCCGGCTGCCGCCAGTTGGACGGTGCGGGAAAGGAGGGACAGGAGGTGTTTCATCGCCGGTGGGAGTTGCGGATCGGTTGGCACCGTCGTCCGTGGCGATCAGTCGGGTCTGACTATTCCAGCCGAAACCTGTCTCCTTCCCGGTTGTGCGGGAGAAAAGACGAACGCGCCCCGCGTGACCCGGAGAAGAACTCCGGCGGCCACCGCGGGCGCGAATCACCCCCACAACCCGGACCCACCCGGGTTGGTTACAAGAATACCGCCGCGCCGCCCGGCGGCGGCGGGACGATCAGTTCTGCAGCAGCTGCAGCACCGTCTTCGGCGTCTGGTTCGCCTGCGCCAGCATCGCCGTGCCTGACTGCACCAGGATGCTGAACTTCGCGAACTGCGTCGACTCCTCCGCCACATCCACATCCCGGATACGCGAGATGGCGGACGAGAGGTTTTCGAATTCGACACTCAGCGTCGTCGAGGCGAGTTCGAGCCGCGACTGGGCCGCGCCGAGCGAGGCGCGCTGGGTCGCGACGTGCTGGATGGCGTCCGTGATCTTCTGGATCGCGTCGGTGTCCGTGGAATCGAGCGAGTAGACCCCGGACGCGTTCTGCTGGATGATCGCGAGCATGCCGCCCGTGCGCAGATTGGTGTCGCCGATGTTCATTTCCTGGCCGACGGCCTGGCCGATCGTGACGTTGAGGCCGCCACCGACACTGGAGCCGAAAAGCGTGATGCCGTTGAACGCACCGAGCGGCGCATCGACGTCGGCTGCACCACCGATCTCCGTGGTCGGACCGCCGACCGTGGCGCGCAGCTGGTCCTGCAGGGCGACGAACTCCTCCTGGTAAAGCGCGATGTCCGACGAATTCTTCGTCACGTCCTTCGCCAGGATCGCGAGCTCGCTCATACGCGAGAGGATCTTCGTCATGCCGCTCATGAAGCCATCCGCCGTCTGGATGTACGAAATGGCGTTCTGCACGTTGGTCGTCGCCGCCTTCACGCGGCGGCTCTGGGCGTCCAGTTTTTCGGATACGGCGAGGCCGGCGGCGTCGTCGGAGGGATTGACGATCTTCGAGCCGGAGGAAAGCCGGGTCAGGGAGCGGCCGAGCATTTCCTGACTGTGGTTCAGGCTGCGCGCGCCGGCGATGGCTTGGATGTTGGTGTTGATGACGCTCATTGTCGGATGGGTGATTAAATTCGGGAGTGGAGGGGCGGAACGTACTCAGGCCTTCGGCGCGGCGGCCGGCTTGGGCGGCAGTACGGGGAGCGGGCCGGGCCGCGCGTTGCGCACGGCGGCCGCCTGATTGCTGGCGGCGATGTCGGACAGCACTTCCTTGCGGAAGATCGCGATGTCGCGGGGAGCGGCGATGCCGATCTTCACGACGTCGCCTTCAATCCGGGTGATGCGGATCTCGATGTTGTCACCGATGACGATGGCCTCGTTGACCCGGCGGGAGAGGACGAGCATGACGGGTCAGGCTGTGCGGGCGTACGCGGGCGCCTGCGGGTTTTCGACCAGGGAGTGGTTCGCGCTGTAGCGCGAGTAGTTCGAGATCACCAGCTGCCGGCCGATCCGGGTGCGGCGGTTGACGACGAGGGGCCCGATGAGATTGGCGGTCGCTTCCACCGGATTCTGGCGGCGGAGCGTCACGATGTTCAGGATCATCGCCTCGGCGGGCGTGCGGAGGTCGAGGGCCTCGGCATCCGCGTCGAAGATCTCGGGTTCATAGCCCGGCACGATGCCGCCCGGCTCGATGACGATGAAATGCAGGTCGTCGACATCGCTGTGGAGCTTCATCCAGAGGAACGGCAGATGGTCCGGCAGGTACAGCAGCTCGGCGCGCTTGTAGTTCGCGAAGCCGACGAGGCCCTGCGGCAGCTCGATCTGATTGGCCGGCGGCGAATCGAGATCGGAGGGATAGAGTTCAGGCAGAACTTTCATGGGAGAAGGTGTGGAGCGGATGATTCGGTGGGGCGTGAAACTCAGCGCATGTAGTCCATCAGGGACAGGCTCATGATGTTGGCAGCCGACTGCAGCGCCGCCTGGTACGCGGTCTGGCTCTGGTTCAGCCGCACGATCGTCGTCGGCAGGTCGAGGTCCGCCTCGGCGGACACGAGCCGTTCAAGGTTCTCGTTGCGACTCGTGAGCTGGGTGCGGTTCGCCTCGATCCGCATTTCGACCCCGCCGGTCTCGGCGAGCGCGGAGACGAGCGCGTCCTCGCTCGTCAGCAGTCCGGTCTGCGCCGCGGTCACGGCCGATCCGGAATTCACATTCAGCGCATCGCGCAGGGCGATGAGCTGGTTCAAAAGTCCACCGATCGCCGTGTTCGTCGTGCCGCTGGTGCCCGGCGCGATGCTCGAACTCTCCGAGAGCTTGATCTCCGCCTGTCCGGCATTGCCGACATACGTCACGCCCGCGACCTGGCCGGCGCCGTTCCGGGTGGCGGTGTACGGGGGCGTGTCGATCGCCGTGCCGGCAAAGACATAATCGTTGCGCAGCTTCGTGTTCGCGACCTGAAGGGTCTGCTCGATCAACTGGTCGATCTCGGCGGCGTAGGCCCGCGCCCCGTCGTCGCTCAACGTGCCGGCGCCAAGCACGCCGATTTCGGTGGCCCGGTCCGACGCGGCCTTGAGGTTCTTCAAGCCCGCGAACGAAATCTGGCTGATCTCCAGCGCGCGATCGATGTTGCGCACATACTGGGCATTTTCCCGCTGCTCGCTCTCGAGCGCCAGCACGCGACCGACCGACGCCGGGTCGTCCTCCGGCTGGAAAATCCGCTGGCCCGTCGCCACCTGCGTCTGCAGCCGCGTCTGCTGGGTGCCCAACTGCTGGATCTGTCGGATGATATTTTCGGACAGGGTATTGCTGGAAACGCGCATGACGGGAACGTGGTTTTAGGGTGACAGCGCCGTGATCGTGGTCAGCCGACGCCGAGCCGGTTGACGATGCCGTCGAGCAATTCGTCGAGCACGTTGAAGACCCGCGACGAGGCCTGGAACGAGCGTTGGTACTTCATGAGGTCGGCCATCTCCTCGTCGAGCGAGACGCCACTGACCGCGTCGCGCTGCGTCCGGACGAGACGCTCGATGTTCTCCTGGTTCTCGAGGCGGACATTGGCGTCGGAAAGGGCCTGACCCAGCGAACTGACGCTGCGGCCGAAGAAGCTGGAGAAGGTGCCGTCGATCAGGTCACCGGCTCCCGTCGAGAACGTCCGGCCGCCGAGGTCCGCGACCGCCAGGGCGATCGTGTTGTCGCCCGCCGGTCCGCCGTCACTCGCCTTCAAGTTCGCGGCCGTCAGCGTGCCGACGAGGTTGATCGAGGCGGCGGTGAGGCCGCCCGCGACGAAAAAGTCACCCGTGGCGTTCGTGGGATTATAGGCGCCGTTCACGGCGACGACGAACTGCCGGGCCAGCACGTCGAGCTCATCGCGCAAGGTCTGGACCGCGCCATCGCGCGCCGCCAGGGCCCCCTGCATCGAGCCGCCCGCGAGTCCCAGCACCGTCGCCGGGGCACCGGCGGTGAACTGCGTGCCGTTGAACGCCAGCGTGCCCTGGACATTCGCGAGGTCGACGAGCACGACGTCGGCGCCGCCGCCGTCCTTCGTCACGAGCTGGACCTGGCCGTTGACGACGCTGCGGACTTCCACCGGCAGCAGCGCCGCCAGTTTTTCAATCTGCGCCTGCCGCTGGTCGCGGAGATCGACTGCGGTGCCGGGGGCGTTGAGTTCGAAGCGGCCGATCTGGGCATTGAGATCGGCGATCGCCGTGAGCAGGCCGTTGGCCGCGCTGACGTCGGTGGCGATCTCGGCGTTCAGATCGGTCTGCACCTGCGCGAGCCGCGTGTCGGCCAGGTGAAACCGGTCGGTGAGAATGGTTGCCTTCTGGAGCAGCGTCTGGCGCTCGCCATCATCGGTCGGGCGGGCGGCAAAACTCTGGAAGGCGGTGAAGAAGGAATCGATCGCGCCGGCGAGCCCGTTCGTGTCGGCCGCGCCCGCTCCGCTCGCCGCGTTGGCGCGGTCGATCGTCTGGCCGAGCCCGGCCTGCGCCTGGCGGAATCCGCTCTGCTCGGCGAGGAACATGGCCTTGAGCGCGATCTCGCGCGTGACCTGCTGGTCGAGCAGCGCATCGCGAATCTGCTGCACGCCGACGGCCTCGAGGCCGAGGCTCTCCACGCCCGTCGGCGTGACCACCACGCCGCGGTCGCCGTAGATCACGCGCTGACGCGCGTAATCCGGATTGTTCACGTTGGCCAGGTTCTTGCCCGTGAGCTCGATGGCCCGGCTGTGCGCCGAGAGGGCCATCACCGTCTGGTTGAGCGTTGCGTAGAGTCCGGCCATGGGAGTGTCGGGGAAAAGCGGCGGATCAACCGGCGGCGCGCAGCGTGCCGGGCAGCGGCGCGGTGGCGACCGCGAGGCGGCCGGCCGGCGAATAGGTTTTGACGAACGCGTGCGGCCGCAGGTGCTGCAGCGTGTCCTGGTGCAGCTCGACCGCGCGCGAGAGGAGCGTGTGGTTGTGCCGGCTGGTGCGACGCACCCGGTGCAGGAGGAGGTTGACCTCGGCGATCAGCGCTTCGAAGAGCGGCCGGGCCTCGGCAGCGATCAGCGGCAGGAGCGAACGCAGCGAAGCGGAACCGGGCTGGCCGTGGGCGGAGGCAAAGCCGGCCACCGCCTGCTCGCGCCGCGTGCGGCTGTCGGCCACGGCGCGCGCCTGCGCCTCGATCTCGCCCGCGAAGCGCAGGACGGCCTCGGGGTCGCGGTTGAACAGGCTGCGCTGCTGCGCTTCGAACAGGTGCAGCAAGCCGCCGTAGTCGGCGAGCTCGGCCCGCAGGCAGTCGGCGATGAATTCCCAGGGTTGGCTCATGTGGAGGAGACCGGCGCGGCCGGCGGAGTCGCCGCCGCGGGCGGCGTGGTGGAGGGTTCGGACGGCGGCACGACGTCGCCGCGCGGGGTGAGCTGTTGTTCGATGTAGCGGCTCAGCCCGAGGCCGCGGCCGGCGGTGAGCTGCTGCGCCATCGTATCCGCGAGCATGTCGCCATAAACGCTGCTCGCGGCGCCACCCTCGGAGCCGCCGAGCATCGAATTCATCGTCTTGCCGAGGAGCTGGCGCACCAGGATGGCCTCGAACTGCGCGGCGACGGCCGCTCGCTGCGCGGCGGGCGTGGCGTTGCGCACCGCCGCGGCATTGAAGGCGGTCGGCGCGGACGCGGCGCTGGACTGGATGGGCGGGACGTTCACGACTCAGTTGATCACCAGCTCGGCCTGCAGGGCGCCGGAGCGTTTCAAGGTCTGGAAGATCGCCATCATCTCGCGCGTGGAGACGCCGAGGGCGTTGAGGGCCGCGGCGAGCCGCTCGATCGTCGGAGGCTCGTTGATGATCTGGAAGCCGCCCTTCGTCTCGTTCACCGCGGTCTGCGTGCTCTGCACGGCCGTGGTCTGGCCGCCGCCGAAGGCGTTGGGCTGGCTGACCCCGACGTTCGAGCTCACCGTGATCGTGAGTGAACCGTGCGCGATCGCGACCTGCGAGAGCCGCACGGTCGACGTGGCGACGATCGTGCCGGTGCGCTCGTTGATGACGATGCGCGCCAGCGTGTCGGGCGCGGATTCGAGCTGGCCGAGATCGGCGAGGAACGCGACGTCGCGGCCGCGGTAGTCGGCCGGCACCATCACCGCGATCGTGGCGGCATCGATCGGATTCGCCGCCCCGCCCCAGCGGGCGTTGATCGACTCGGCCATGCGGGCCGCGGACGTGAAATCGGGATTGTGCAGGAGCAGCCGCACGACGTTGTCGCGCACGAAGGTCGCCGGGATCTCGCGCTCCACGATCGCGCCGCTCGAGATGTTGCCCACCGTCGGGTGGTTCTTCTGCACGGTGGCGCCGCCCGCCCCACCCGTGCCACCGAGGAAGCCGCCGATGGCGACCGGGCCCTGGGCGACGGCGTAGACGCGACCGTCGGCACCGATCAGCGGCGTCTGCAGCAGCACGCCGCCCTGGAGGGACTTCGCGTCACCCATCGAGGCGACATTGACGTCGATGCGCGCGCCGGGCTTCAGAAAGGCACTGATCTCCGCGGTCAGCATGACGGCGGCGACGTTCTTCGCCTTGAGATCCGTCGGATTGATCGTGATGCCGTACCGCTGCAGGACGTTGGCCACGCTCCGCAGGGTCGCGGCCGCGTTGCTGTCGCCGTCGCCGGCGAGACCCACCACGAGACCGTAACCCACGAGCTGGTTGTCGCGGCCGCCTTCGACGATCGCGAGGTCCTTGACCCGGGAGGCTGGCAGCGAAACGGGAAAAAGACCGGCCGCCAGCAGTGCGAGGCACGACCGGCGGGGGAAGGCGAATGAGAGTTTGAACATCATGTTCGGTGGAATCCGTTCCAGGCGTCCTAAGAGCGGTAGTCCGGGTCAGAGGGGGCGCAGGCGTTCGTAGATGCGGGCGAGCCAGCCGCGCTTCTGCGCGTCGGTGAGCGAGCCTTCGGAGTGAAATTCGACCCGGGCGTCCGCGATGTTGGTCGAGATGACGCTGTTGTCGCGGGCGATGTCGTCGCGCCGGACGATGCCGCGCAGGACGACATACTGGGTCTCGCCGGAGAACGAGACGACGCGCACGCCCTCGATGACGAGGTTGCCGTTGGGCAGCACGTCGGTGACGGTGACGGCGGCGCGGGAGGAAAGGGTCTGGGTGTTGCTGACGTCACCGCCGCCGGAGTTCGACGACTTGCCCGTGGTCGACAGCCCGGGCATCTCGCCCTTGTGGGAACCGAGCTTGGGGAAGAGGAAGCGCGACACCGCGTCCTCGAGCGAGGACTCCCGGTTCGACGACTTGTTCTGCGAGCTCTGCGCCACCGCGGATTCGGCGACGATGATGGTGAGGATGTCGCCCTTGGCGCTGGCCTTGCGGTCGGCGAACATGCTGCGGGCGCCCTGGCTGTCCGAGGGCCAGAGCGAATCGGCGCGGGCCGCGGGCACCAGCGCGATCAGCACGAAGAGCAGGAGCGCGAACGCGGCGAAGCCCCAGGCCGCATGGACACTGGCGCGGTCGCGGGAACGTTGACGGGAGTCGAAGGGGCTCATGGCATTCAAAAGCGGACCTGCACCCGGTTTTCGGATACGACCATCGCCGCGAAATCCTTCCGCGATTCCGCGTTGCGCACGGTGACGGTGTCGCCCTGCGCGCCGTTCTCCATCGCCACCGCCTTCATCGTGACGACGAGCGGTCCCTCGACCGCCGCGACCTCGACGAGCTCCCCCTTCCGCACGAGCGGCCGGCGCGCGATGTCGCGCCAGGTGAGCATGCGGCCGGCGGGAACCGCGCGGGCAAAGATGAAGGAGCGGTCGCCCACGGCCGCCGGCAGCGCGTCGCGCTCCCGGAGCAGGTCAACCCGGCGCGTTTCGAGCGCGGCCGGATCGAAGGTGGCGCCCACCGTCAGCGGCTGCCGCGTCGCCCACGCGTCGCGCCAGAGCTGGGCCCGGAGCACCACGGAGAGATCACCGACCGCCACGGCATCGGCCACGATCCGGACGCGGATCATCAGCGAGGACGTCGGCACCGCGGGAAACTCGAGCACGTTGAGTTCCCACACCGTCGCGACGCGCGCCGGCGGCGTCC
>JAEUHA010000325.1 GCA_016793535.1 Opitutaceae bacterium
TGGTCCATCGGGTCGACGATCGTGCTGGCCCGGGTTGCGGACGCGAAGAAGGAGTTCGGTCCGATCCGCGCCATGGCCACCATCGGCTGGATGAGCGGCTGCCTGCTCGTCAGCGTCCTCGGCGCCGATCAGTCGACGCTGGCGGGATTCGTGGGCGCGGGTCTGTGGCTCGTCGTCTGCGCCATGACGTTCTGGCTGCCGGAATTGGAGACGCCGAAGTCGGTCGCGCACCTCACCTGGGCGCAGCGCTTCGGGCTCGACGCGCTCTCGCTGCTGCGCAACCGCGACCACCGCGTGGTGTTTCTCACCACGGTGTTGTTCACCATTCCGCTGGCCGGGTTCTATCCGTACACGCCTCCGCACCTGCGTGAACTCGGGCTCTCGCACACGACCGCCTGGATGGCGCTCGGTCAGATCACGGAGATCATCGCGATGGTGTCCCTGGGCGGCCTGCTGGTGCGCTGGCGGTTGAAGTGGATCATCGCGACCGGCCTGCTCCTGGGCGTGGTGCGCTTCACGTTGTGCGCCACCGGCACGCGCTGGGGACTGCTCACCGGCGTGCTGGTCCACGGGGCGTCGTTCACGCTCGTGCTCATCACCGCGCAAATCTACCTCGACCAGCGGGTCGATCCCGCCTGGCGCGCGCGCGCCCAGGCGTTGATGTCGCTCCTGAATGGCGGCGTCGGCAACATGGCCGGCTATCTCGGCACGGGCGCCTGGTTCGCCGCGTGCACGACCGCCGGCATCACCCGCTGGCCCGTCTTCTGGGGCGGCCTGGTCGCGGTGTCGGTCGCCGTGCTCGCGATCTTCCTCGGCACCTATCGCGGCCGCGGCACCGGCCTGCTGCAGCGCGCGGAGAACTGATCATCCCGGTACCACCTTTCCCCGCGGCGCGAGCCTCTTGCTCGCGAACAGAACCGGTCCGCAGCCTCGGGCCGTAAGGGGTCTGCCTGTTACACGTTAGCTGACGAGTGACGATGGAATCTTCCATTTGCGCCGCTTGCTAACAAGTAACAGGCAGACCCCGTCGGATCCGGGCGCTGCAGCGCTCGGAAAGCTGATCCGGGTGCCTCATGCCAGCGTCCTTCAGGGTTTGGACCATTCCCCCGTCCTTCTGAGCGCGGCGAAGAATGCAGTGGAGGTCACGCTGGCGAACGCCCGGCTGGATTCTTCGCTGCGCTCAGAAGGACCATCGAACGAGTCCAAGCTTCACAGGACGTTGGTATCATTTCGCGGTCGCGAGGGTCCGCGTCACGGCCGCGAAGACATCGTCCGCCGCCAGCTTGCGCACGCAGTAGCTGCGGTATGAATCACCGGGCGTGCACGGACTCGGCGCCGCCGCGCCGATGCACGCGCAGGGCAGCGGGGTCTGGAGGATCGTGTGGCGGGGGCCGAGCGGACGCCAGATCGTCGCGTTCTGCGACCCGAAGAGCGCGATGACCGGGGTGCCCACCGCCGCGGCGACGTGCATCGGACCGCTGTCGTGACAGAGAAACGCGTCGAATTGCGCGAGCAGCGCCGCGAGCTGGCCGACGTCGCGCGGGGCGTTCAACGTGACGACATGTGTCCGGCCGCGGGAACGGATCTGCTCCACCAGCGGCCGCTCGTCGGGGCCGGCGGTGAGGAAGACCTGCGCTCCGAGTTGATCCTGCAGTCGGTCGCAGACGTCGGCGAACCGCTCGGCCGGCCAGACCCGGAAGGCGCTGCGCGAACCCGGGTGCACGAGCACCTTGTTGCCGCCGCGGGGGGCGAGCTTCTGCGCGGCGGCGATCGCATCCGGCTGGGGCACCAGCCGGACTTCGCGGGTGGCGATCGGCACTCCGACCGCCGCCGGCAGCGCCAGGTAGGTGTCGGTGATGTGATGCGCGTCGTAGAACGCGTTCGTCACCTTCGCCGTGTCCGTGTAAACCCAGCGGTGGCGAAAGGGAATCAGCTCGCGGTCGAACGTCGCGCGGACCGCTGCGCCCGTGAGCCGGGTGACGAGCGCGGTCCGGTCGGTGTTGTCGAAGTCGAGCACGTGCGTGAAGCCCACGGCCCGCAGCGCACGGATGAAGCCGAGCCAGCCGGTGGCGCGACGGGGAAAGGCGAACGCGGCGTCGACGTCGGGATTGAGCGGCAGCACGCCCGTGTACGCGGCCTCCGTGAGCACCGCGATCCACGCCTTGGGCCAGTGCGCGCGCAGATTCCGGAGCGCGCTCCCGAGCAGCACGATGTCGCCGAGATAGCGGCGCCGGATCACGAGCACGCGTGGCTGACGGTCGGCGGTGAGTGCCGTGGTGGCGGCGGTCGCCGTTTCAGACTCGAGGGTGATCGTGGATGCAGGAGGCATCAGAAAGAGGAGGTTGGCCCACGGAACACACGGAGCACACGGAAGAAATTCAGCGATCCGCGGCTTCCGTGTAGTCCGTGTGTTCCGTGGGCCAAACCAAGCCGGCGCTAAAGTGCCGTCGCGCTTTGCCGGTCGTAGAGCGATTTGTAGAGCGCGTTCTGGGTGTGCAGTTCGCCGTGGCCGCCGTCGCCGACGATCCGCCCGCGTTCGAAGACCAGGATTTTGGTCGCGTTGCGAATGGTGGAGAAACGATGCGCGATGATGAACACCGTCTTGCCCACGACGAGTTTTTCGAGCGCGGTCTGGATGAAGGCCTCGCTCTCGCTGTCGAGCGCGCTCGTCGCCTCGTCGAGGATCAGGATCGGGGCGTTGCGCAGGAACGCGCGCGCGAGCGCGATCCGCTGGCGCTGGCCGCCGGACAGCGTCGCGCCGCGTTCGCCGACGAGCGCATGGTAGCCGTTCGGGAACGCCATGATGAAATCGTGCGCGAACGCGTCGCGGGCCGCCTGCTCGACCTCGGCGCGCGTGGCGTTGGCGCGGCCGATGAGCAGGTTGGCGAGGATGGTGTCGTTGAAGAGCACCGGATCCTGCGACACGACCGCGATGTTGCGCCGCAGGTCCGCGAGCCGCATCGCGCGCACGTCGATGCCGTCGATGGTCACGCGCCCGGCCGCCACCTCGTAGAAACGCGGGATCAGGTGCGCGAACGTGCTCTTGCCCGCGCCGCTCGGGCCGACGAGCGCGCAGATCGTGCCCGCCGGGATGCGCACGCTGATGCCCTGCAGCACCGGCAGGTCGGAACGGTAGGAGAAATCAACCTGCTCGAACGCCACGTCGCCGCGCAGGCGGTCGACCGGCGTGGGATCGGCCGGATCGGTGATGACGAGCGGCTCGAGGAAGATTTCGTCGAGGCGCTCGAGCGCCGCGGACCCGCGCTTCAGCTCGTTGTTGATCGCCCCGAGCTTCTTCACCGGCTCGTAGCACATGTAGAGCGCGGACATGATCGACAGGAACACACCCCAGCTGAAGCCGGCGCGGTAGACGTAGATGAGGGTCGCGGCGATCCCGAGCGCGCTGATGAACTCGATCGCCGGCGTGAGAAACCCGGCATACTTCACCGCCTTCATCTGGTACGTCACGAGCTGGCTGGTGGCGCGGTTGAAGCGCTCGACCTCGCGCTCCTCGAGCCCAAAGGCGCGCACTTCCTTGGCGGCGCCGATGTTCTCGCCGAGCGCGCCGGTGACGACGCCCATCTCGGCCTGCAGTTGACTGGCCCGGCGCTGCAGGTGCTTGCCGACATAGCGCACGGGGAAGACGCACAACGGAATGCTGGCGAGGCACAGCAGAAGGAAGGCGACGTCGCGGTTGTCGAGCGCGAGCCAGGTCAGGTAGCCGATGGCGCCCAACAGTTGCGCGGGCTGCTTGAACAGGTCGTTGGCGACGCTGGTGAGCGTGAACTGGAGCTGGTTGGTGTCGGCGATCCCGCGGGAAATGAGGTCGCCGGTCTGGCGGCCGGAAAAGAAAGCGAGGGGCAGCACCTGCAGGCGCGAAAAGAAATCGAGCCGCAGCTTCTCGAGCACCCGGACGCCACAGAACGTGATCAGGTAGGTGTTGAGGTAGCCCGAGACGCCACGCACGAGAAACACGGCGGGAATCAGCGAGGCGTAGCCGAGGATCTGGACGAGCGTCAGCGGCGTGGCGCCCTGCTCGAACAACCGGGGCAGGACTTCCTTGATGATGTAGTTCAGCGCCAGGCCGCTGGCCGCACCATAGATGACGGCGAAGAACAACGCGCCGACGAGCGGCCCGCGCACGGCGCGGAGATACTTGAGATAGGGTCGGAAGCGGCGCATCAGGGCGGGCTGGAATTTGTAATGGGTGAGACGGGTCGCCTTCCACCTCTAATTTCCCTCTCCTGGGAGCGCGGACGTCCTCGTCCGCACTTTCCGAGACAGGCGGACGAGGA
>JAEUHA010000332.1 GCA_016793535.1 Opitutaceae bacterium
GCCGGTGCCCTGGCTGCGGGAGCGGGCGGAGAGTTTCTCGTTGTTCGTGCGCGTCGAGCAGAAGCCCAACGGCACGCTGCTGTCGTGTCTCGATGCCGAAGCCAAGACCGCGGGCTGGGCGCTTTTCCTCGAGGAGGGCAAGCTGGGCCTGCACGTCGCCGACGATCAGGGTGCGGTCAAGGTGCGCAATGTGTCCAATGGCACGCTCACGCCTGGCAAGTGGCACCATGTGCTGCTCAGTTTCGACACGGCGTCGATCCGCAGCCGGACGATCGAGGTGTTCCTCGACGGCCGCGGGGTCGTGAACTCCGGAGTCTCGGCGCACCTGCCTGCCGACATCCGTCCGTCCGCTCCGCTCCGGCTCGGTTCGCGGCACGGCGCCGACGGCAAGGCGGCGAACGCGCTGACCGACGGCGCGGTCTGGGTGCAGGATTTCCGCCACTATGACCGCGGGTTCTTTGCTCCGGACGCCAAGGCGGTCGCCGACCAGCTCGAGGCCTGGGCGGGGTTGAAGGTTGCGCCCGAGAAGCGCACCGCGGCGCAGAAGAAGCAGCTGCGGGAGCATTTCCTCGCGGCCGTCGACGGCCCGTCGCTCGCGGTCGCGGGCCAGCTCGAGACGCTGCTGGCGCAGGAGGACGTGCTGCGGGCGCGCGGCGGGCTCACGCTCGTGATGGAGGAGAAGGCGGACAGCGAGCCGTTCGCGCACATTTTGACCCGCGGGGAATACGCGCAGCCCGGAGAGAAGGTGGGCCCCGCGGTGCCAGCGGTGCTGCCGTCGCTGCCGGCTGACGCGCCCCGGAACCGGCTCGGTCTCGCGCGCTGGCTCGTGGCGCCGTCGAATCCGCTCACCGCGCGCGTCACCGTGAACCGCGCCTGGCAGCAGGTGTTCGGCACGGGCCTGGTGGAATCGGCCGGTGACTTCGGCGTGATGGGGGCGCGGCCGTCGCACCCGCGGCTCCTCGACTGGCTCGCGGTCGATTTTCGCGAGTCGGGCTGGGATTTCCGGCGCCTGATGCGGCAGCTCGTGACGACGGCGGCTTACCGGCAGTCGGCGGCGGCGTCGCCGGAGTTGCGCGAGCGCGATCCCGAGAACCGGCTGCTCGCGCGCGGGCCGCGCTACCGGCTGGATGCCGAGCAGCTGCGCGATCAGGTGCTCGCGGCGTCCGGCCTGCTGGTGGCCAGGCTCGGCGGCCGTCCGGCGCGTCCGTACCAACCGGAAGGCATCTGGGAGGAGGTCGCGATGAAGGAGTCGACGACGCGCTTCTACCGTCCGGATTTCGGCGAGAATCTTTACCGCCGCTCGCTTTACACGATCTGGAAACGGACGGCCGCGCCGCCCGCGATGGAGCTGCTCAATGCGCCGAGCCGCGAGGTGGCGTGTGTGCGTCGTGACCGGACGAATACGCCGCTGCAGGCGCTCGTGACGATGAACGAGCCGCTGTTCGTCGAGGCGTCGCGCCAGCTCGCCGCGCGGGTTCTGCGTGAGGCGACGCGTTTTGATGCCCGGCTCGACGCCGTTTCACTGCGCCTCACGGGCCGGACGTTTTCGCGCGAAGAGCGCGCGGTGCTGAAGCGCACGCACGACGACGCGCTCGCTGTTTATAAGCGTGAGCCGGCGCTCGCGCAGCAGCTCCTCGCCGTCGGCCAGTCACCGGCCGACCCGAAATTGCCCGCGCCCGAACTCGCCGCGTGGACGCTCGTGGCGAGCCAGGTCATGAACCTCGACGAATCGTTGACCAAGTAGAAATCCCAAACGCCAAAGAAGTACCAAGTACCATGTGCCATGTGCCAATTCCCTCGGGACAATTGCCAAGTCATGTTGGCGCCGAGGGATTCGAAAACCCGCCCGCAGTTTCAGTGCGGGAGTGCGGTGGTCGAAGTTTGAGTTTTCTTTGGCGTTTGGACTTTTGGTTTTTGGGATTTCACCCCTCTTCACCATGAATCCCCTTCCTCCCGACTGGCAGCAGACCTTCGAGCGTTACAACGACGCGATCACGCGGCGGCAGTTTTTCCGTCAGTCCGGCACGGGGCTCGGCGCGGCCGCGCTCGCGGCGCTGCTCGGCAACCGGGCGCTCGGCGCGGATGCTGCCGCCGGCGCGCCGGCGCCGTGGAAGATCGCGCCGAAGGCGAAGCGCGCGATCTACATCTCTCTGATCGGTGCGCCGTCGCAGCTCGAGCTCTTCGACTACAAGCCGCACCTGCAGACGCGGTTCAAGGAGGACCTCAAGGACTGGCTGGCGGGGCAGGGGGAGAGGCTCACGGGCATGACCTCGCGGCAGGCGGCGTTTCCGCTCGCGCCGAGCATCTTCAAGTTTGCGCAGCACGGGCAGAGCGGCGCGTGGATCAGCGAGCTGCTGCCGTGGACCGCGAAGATGGCGGACGACATCTGCATCATCCGGTCAATGAAGACCGACGCGATCAACCACGAGCCCGCCAACCAGCTCGTCTACACGGGCTCGATGCAGAACGGGAAGGCCTCGATCGGCTCCTGGCTCTCGTACGGGCTCGGCACGCTGAACCAGGACCTTCCGGCGTTCGTGGTGTTGCACGCCAAGCACTCGAGTCCGTTCTCGAACGTGCAGGCGATCTCGTCGCGCCTCTGGGGCGCCGGCTTCCTGCCGGGCAAGCACGCCGGCGTGTCGTTCCGGCCGCAGGGCGACCCGGTGCTCTATCTGAACGACGCGCCCGGGGTGCCGCGCGAGCTGCGCCGCCGGATGCTCGACGGCCTCGACGAACTCAACCGCCGCAGCTACGCCGCGATCGGCGACCCGGAGATCCAGACCCGCACGCAGCAGTACGAGATGGCGTTCCGGATGCAGGCGAGCATCCCCGAGCTGGCCGACCTGTCGAAGGAGCCGGAGTCGACGTATGCGCTTTATGGAGACGAGGCGCGCAACCGCGGCACGTTCGCCAGCTCGGCGCTGATGGCGCGGCGTCTGGTCGAGCGCGGGGTGCGTTTCGTGCAGATCTTTCACCGCGGCTGGGACCAGCACGGCACGCTGCCGCGCGACATCGCCTCGCAGTGCAAGGACGTCGACCAGGCCTGCTACGGGCTCGTCCAGGATCTCAAGCAGCGCGGACTGCTCGACGACACCCTCGTGATCTGGGGCGGCGAGTTTGGCCGGACCGTGTACTGTCAGGGTACGCTGACGGAGACGAACTACGGCCGCGACCATCACCCGCGGTGCTTCTCGATCTGGATGGCCGGCGGCGGCATCAAGGGCGGGGTGGTGCACGGCGAGACCGACGAGATGTCCTACAACATCGTGAAGGATCCGGTGCACATCCGCGACCTGCACGCGACGATCCTGCATCAGATGGGCATCGATCACGACCGGATGAGCTTCAAGTTCCAGGGCCTGGACCAGCGGCTGACAGGCGTGCTGCCGGCGAAGGTGGTGAAGGGAATCCTGGCCTGAGTTCCACCTGGGAGCGCGGACGTCCTCGTCCGCAGGGATCGGACACGTGCGGACGAGGACGTCCGCGCTCCCAAGGTGTTCAGCCGCGATTGATCACCGCGAATCCCGGGATTGTCTTCCGGGCGGCGACGGTTTCCATGAATGCGTCCCTGCCCCTATGTTGCGCTGCTTTGCCCTAGCCGCATTCGTCGCCCCGGCCTTCGCGGCTGCTGCTCCAGCCACGCTGACCTTCAACGAGCACATCCAGCCGATTCTCGCGGAGAACTGCTACGCGTGTCACGGCGTCGACGCCGGTTCGCGCAAGGGCGATCTCCGGCTCGATCGCGCGGAGTATGCCACCGCCCGCCGCAAGGAAGGCGAGCCAGCCATTGTGCCCGGCAAGCCGGACGCGAGTCCGCTGATCCAGCGCATCGAATCCAAGGATGAAAAGAAGGTCATGCCGCCGCCCGAGGCGCACAAGACCCTGAAGCCGGAGCAGGTCGCCCTGCTGCGCCGCTGGATTGCCGAAGGGGCGGTTTATCAGGAGCACTGGGCCTTCATCACGCCGGTGGCGAAACCGCCTCCGGTCGTCAACGCAGCCAAGGGCGGCGCGATCCGGCATCCGGTCGACGCGTTCATCGCCGCGCGACTGGCGAAGGAGGGCCTGGGATTCTTGCCCGAGGCGGATCGCCGCACGCTGATCCGGCGGGTGACGCTCGATCTCACCGGGATCGTGCCGACGCCGGCGGAGGTCGAGGCGTTCGTCGCCGACCGTTCGCCCGACGCCTACGAGAAAGTCGTGGACCGGCTGCTGGCGAGTCCGCGTTACGGTGAACATCGCACGCGGTACTGGCTCGACTACGTGCGGTATGCGGACACCCACGGCATTCATTTCGACAACTATCGCGCGATCTGGCCGTACCGGGATTACGTCATCCGCGCGTTCAACGCGAACAAGCCCTTCGACACCTTCGTCCGGGAACAGCTCGCGGGCGACCTGCTGCCGGCGAAGACCTTCGACGAACTCACCGCGACCGGCTTCGTCCGCAATAACATGACGACGAACGAGGGCGGCACGATCACCGAGGAGGTGTACGTGAACCAGACCCGGGACCGGGTCGAGGCGTTCGGCGCGACTTTCCTCGGGCTCACCACCGGTTGCGCGGCGTGTCACAATCACAAGTTCGACCCCCTTACGCAGCGCGACCACTACGGACTCGCCGCGTTTCTCGGCAACACGAAGGAGAAGCCGTGGGACCTCAACATCGCGGAGCCGGAGCCGGTCCTGCGGCTGCCGAAGCCGGAAAACCAGATGACGGCTGAAGTCGTGCTGCGGGCACGGGCGGAGTTGCGGGCGAAGCACGACGCGCTGCGGGCCGTGGCGCGCGAACGCATCGGTGCCTGGCTGGCGCAGGGCAAACGGCCGGTGCCGGTGTCGGCCAAGGGACTCGACCTCCGCCTGCGTCTCGACGAGGGCCGGGGCGATGTGGTGAAGAACTCCGCGCCGGACGCGCGGGTGAAGACCTTCCAGGCCGACACGAATCCGCTCATCTGGGGTGAGAACACCTGGCTCTGGCCCTCGATGCGGATGGACATCTTCACCCGCATCAACCTCGGGGAGCTCGGTGACGTCGACGCGGGCGACAAGTTCTCCGCCGGCGGCTGGCTCATGTTGCGGGCGAAACCGGGCGGGGGCGTGCGCACGGGCACGGGCAGCGGCTCGCTGTTGTCGCGCATGGGGGACGACGAGCGCCGGGGCGGCGCGGGCTGGGAGATCTATCAGGACGGAGGACGATTCTCGATCAACCTGGTGCCCGCGCCCGAAGACCAGGAGAACGTTGCCCTCGCACTGCCGGCGGGCGCCTCGAAAGCGACCAAGGCGGGAACCGAGAACCCCCGTTATCCGGCGGCGGCCCCGACGCCCAAGCGCGGCCTGGCGGTGACGACCAGCGGCGTGTTTCCCCGCGACGAATGGCTGCATGTCTTCTTCACCTACGACGGCTCGCGCCGGGCGGCGGGACTCAAGCTCTACGTGAACGGCAAGTCCGTGCCGCTCGACGTCAAGGTGGACACGCTCGCGCCCAAGGACTCGATCCGCACCGACGCCGCGATGCACCTCGGGCGGCGCGACGACTTCCAGCCGATGCGGGAGACGCGGTTCCAGGACGTGCGGTTCTATCGTCGGGCGCTGACCGCGGACGAGGCATCGCGCCTGCCCTTCGAGGACATCGCGAGTGAGATCATCGCCCGCCAGCCCGATCCGAAACAGTGGACGAGCGACGAGGCCTTTGTCGCCGTCGAGCGATTCTTCCTCGGAGAAAAGGATCCCGAGGCGATGGCCCTGGCGGCGGCGGTGGCGGCGCACGACGATGCGTTTGCGGCCCTGACGCGGGAGGGCACGGCGACCCTTATCGCGCTCGAGAAGGAGACGCCGGCGTATGCGGACATTCTGAAGCGGGGCGACTACTACGCGCGGCTCGAGCGCGTGGAGCCGTCCGTGCCCCATTTCCTGCCCGGGCTGCCGGCGGGCGCCCCGCGCAACCGGCGTGGGTTGGCGGAGTGGCTGGTCGCGCCGGAGCAGCCGCTGATGGCGCGCGTAACGGTCAACCGCATGTGGCAGGAGGTCTTTGGCCGCGGCCTGGTCGAGAGCGCGGGCGACTTCGGCATCATGGGCGACCGGCCGTCGCATCCCGAATTGCTGGACTGGCTCGCGGTGCAGTTCCGGGAGGGCGGCTGGGACGTGAAGAAACTCTACCGCCTGCTGGTGACGTCCGCGGCCTATCGGCAGACCGCGGCGGCCACCCCGGACCGCTTGGCGAAGGATCCGACCAACCGCCTGCTGTCGCGCGGACCGCGTTTCCGCATGGACGGCGAGATGCTGCGGGACAGCGCCCTCGCGGTCGCGGGGCTGCTGGTCGAAAAGCTCGGCGGCGCTTCGGTGAAACCGTATCAGTCGGCCGGCATCTGGGAGGAAGTGGCGATGCCGGAGTCGAACACCAAGACCTACGTGCCGGACAAGGGCGAAGGCCTGTATCGGAGAAGTGTGTACACCTTCTGGAAGCGGGCGTCGCCGCCGGCGGCGCTGGAGACCTTCGATGCGACCTCGCGCGAGGTCGTCTGCACGAAACGCGCGCGGACGAACACGCCGCTGCAGGCCTTCATCACCATGAACGATCCCCAGTGGGTCGAGGCGGCGCGGAAGCTCGCGGAACGCACCCTCCGGCACGCCGCGGCCGCCGGCGCACGGCTCGATTTCCTGGCGCAGACCACGCTGGGGCGTCCGCTGGCCGCGCGGGAAGCCGCCGCGCTGCAGGCCGGGCTGAAGACGTTCAGCGCGCGGTTCGCGGCGGATGCCGCGGCGGCGAAAGCGCTGCTCGACGTGGGCGAGAGCAAGTCCGATGCGGCGCTCGCGCCGGACGAACTCGCGGCCTGGACGATGGTGGCGAGCCAGTTTCTGAACCTGGATGAGTTCCTGACCAAATGAGCCGAAACCTCACCAGGCACCGCTCTCCTTGCGAAGGTGCGAACGACCTTGGGCGCGAGCCCGATGTAGGCGGGGTGCCCTCACCCCGCGGAAGCGACCGTTCGTATTCCCTATCTCGCGGGGTGAACGCACCCCGCCCACATCCGGCGAAGCCCAACTTGCCTTCGAGTCTGCTCCGATGAGTGCCCATCCTGATTTTCACGATCACTCGCTCTGTTCCGATCATGGCGGCGAGCATCCGAGCGTCTGGGACCTGCCGCAGGTGCCGCTCGGCCTGAAGCGCGAGTGGCTGGCGCTCGAGACACGCCGGCATTTCCTGGGTCGCGGCGTGAAGGCGCTGGGCGCGGCCGGGCTCGCCACGCTGCTCGGCCGCACCGCGCCGAACCTGCTCGCGAACGTGGCGGCAGCCGGGACCCCGGGGCCAAATTTTGCGCCGAAGGCGAAGCGCGCGATCTACCTGTTCATGGCGGGGTCGCCGTCGCAGTTTGAGACCTGGGACTACAAGCCGGGCCTCGCGAAGATGTTCGACCAGGACTTGCCGGAGTCCGTCCGGGGCGGACAGGTGCTGACCGGGATGACGGCGAGCCAGGCGCGTTTCCCGATTGCGCCGAGTCGGTACGCGTTCGCGCAACACGGGAAGGCGGGGCATTGGGTATCGGAGCTGTTTCCCCACACGGCGAAGATCGCGGACGAGCTGTGCGTGCTCAAATCGCTGCACACTGAGGCGATCAACCACGAGCCGGCGATCCTCCAGCTCACGACGGGCAACATGTTCGCCGGCCGCCCGTCGATCGGCGCGTGGCTGTCGTATGGCCTCGGCGCCGCCAACGACGAGTTGCCGACGTTCGTCGTGATGACCTCGAAGATGCCGGTGCGAACGAACGTGCAGGCGTTGTCGAACCGGCTGTGGTCCTCGGGCTTCCTGTCGCCGGAGCATGCGGCGGTCGCGCTGCGCGCGGGGAACGATCCGGTGCTGTACATCAACAATCCGGCGGGCGTCGACGGCGACCTGCGGCAGGCGATGATCGCCGGTGTCAACGACCTCAACCGCCAGCTCTTCGAGCGCGTCGGCGATCCGGAAATCAATGCCCGGATTGCGCAGTATGAGATGGCGTTCCGGATGCAGACGTCGGTGCCGGAACTGACGGATTTCTCCAGCGAACCGGCGTCGACCTGGGAGCTCTACGGACCGAAGGCGAAGGAACCCGGGAC
The DNA here is from genome assembly GCA_016793535.1 of Opitutaceae bacterium. Taxonomy (GTDB): domain Bacteria; phylum Verrucomicrobiota; class Verrucomicrobiia; order Opitutales; family Opitutaceae; genus ER46. Next base: position 8,095 of record JAEUHA010000332.1, read on the forward strand.
CTACGCCTACAACTGCCTCATGGCGCGCCGGCTCGCGGAGCGCGGTGTCCGGTTCACGCAGGTGTTCCTGCGCACCTGGGACCAGCACAGCAACCTGCCGACCAACATCAAAGTCATGGCCGAGGAGTCGGACCGGGCGACGTACGCGCTGGTGACGGACCTGAAGCAGCGCGGCCTGCTCGACGATACGCTGGTGATCTGGGGCGGGGAATTCGGGCGCACGGTCTATTCGCAGGGCGTCCTGCGGCCGGACAACTATGGCCGCGATCACCACCCTCGGTGCTTCAGCATGTGGCTGGCCGGCGGAGGGGTGAAGCCGGGCGTGAGCTACGGCGAGACGGATGATTTTTCGTACAACATCGTCAAAGACCCGGTTCACATCCGTGACCTCCACGCCACTCTGCTCCACCTCTTCGGCCTCGATCACAACAAGCTCTCGTTCAAGTTCCAGGGACTCGATCAGAGGCTCACCGGCGTGCTCCCGTCGCGGGTCATCGATGCGATCCTCGCTTGAGCTCAAGGAACGCCGGACGTGGCGCTGGCTCCTGTGCCTCGCGGGAGGAAGCGTCGCGGCGGCCGCGGAGCCGACGTTCTATGCCGCTCGCGTTGCGCCGGTCCTCGATCGGCACTGCGTGGTCTGCCACGGTCCCGAAAAGAAGAAGGCCGGACTGCGGCTCGATTCCTTCGACCATCTGATGGCGGGCGCCGAGTCGGGCAGCATCGTCAAGCCTGGCGATGTCAAAGGGAGCGAACTGCACCGCCGGATCACGCTCCCGGCGACGGATGAGGAAGTGATGCCGAGCGACGGCAAACCGAGCCTGTCCGCGGACGAGATCAAGATCATCGCGCTCTGGATCGAGGCGGGAGCGTCGCCGACCAAGAGCCTGGCGGATTTTCCCACCGCGCCCGCGTTGCGGCCGGCCCGGGTGGCTCCGGTGCCGCTGGCGCCCAGCTGGCGCGAAAAGGCCGCCGAGATTGCGGCACTCGAGAAGAAGTTTGGCGTGAAACTGGTGCCGCGTTCGCAGGTGCCGACGGACGGACTCGTCCTGCGCAGTGCGAGCGCGCCGCAGCGCTGCAATGACCAGGTGTTGGCCGGGCTCGCCCCGGTGGCTCGCTTCATCGTGGATGCCGAACTGGCGCGCACGCCGGTGACGGACGCCGGGCTGAAGGCGCTGGGGAGCTGGGAGAATCTGCGGGCGATCGATCTCACCCGGACCAAGGTGACTTCGGCCGGCCTGGCTGCGCTCTCCGGCCTGAAGCACCTCGAGGTGATCAACCTCACGGACACGGCGGTGGACGACGCGGGAGTGACGACGCTGCGAGCTCTCCCGGGATTAAAGCGGGCGTGGCTCTTCGGCTCGAAGGCGACAGTGACGCAGTATCCGGTGGCGACCGCACCCTGAACCGAGCGTTGCCGGGTCGCGGTCAAAGGGCACGGAGCGCGTGACGCCGTGACCCGGCGGAAGGGGCAACGCGCGGGTCTCGGGCGCGGGACACAAAAAAGCCGCGCGAGGCTGGCTCGCGCGGCGTGAGGGGGGGAGGCAGGGCTTACTTCTGCGCGGTCTCGGCGGCCGGACGGGTGGGCGCGGAGTGCGTCACCGTGGCGGCCGGCGTGGCGCTGGGCGCCTGGGCATGCAGCTCGTTCAAGCGCTTCTCGATGTCGCTCATGCGGCTGACGAGTTGCTCCTCGACCTTCTTGCGATCGCTGCTGTTGACGATGCTCAGGCTGGCGGCGTCGCGAACGACGTTGGCCGGGAGCGTCAACAGGCGGGTGATCAGGCCCTGGTCCTTGAAGGAGCTAAGGTAGAGGGCCGTGATCTCATGCGAGAGCTTGAGGGCGTCTTGCGCGGCGGCCTGCGTCTGCTGCAGATTGTTGTTGAGCTGCTGATTCTTCGCGAGCTCGGCGGTGAGGACGTTGCCGACCTGGTCCGAGATCCGCTGGCTGTACTGGGAGATCGAATCGCGGGTGAGGTTCTGGTCGCGGGCCATTTCGGTGAGGATCGGCTGAATGCGCTCGGCCATGCGGGTCGAGACCTTGTCAACCTGTTCGGTCTGCATGCGCTCGGCTTCCTCGGCCGACTTCGGCAGCGGATTGTACGGTTGGACCTTCTTCGCAATCGCCTCGGCGAGGGCGTCCAGGCGTTCGCCGTTGAGCTTTTGCACCTCTTCCTCGGTGCGGAAGACGTCCGCCTCGCGCTTGGCGATCGCATCGCGGAGCAACTTGTTGGTGGTCTCAATCTGCTTCCGGTTCTCCTCGGAGGCAGCCTTGAGCACATCGTTGGCATCCCGCAGCGGAGCGAGCTCCGTCTGCTGCTTGGCCGCCATTTCAGATACGGTCTTCTGATGGAGCCAGAAAGCGCCGGCGACGACGAGCAGCGCGGTCAGAAACACGGCTGGAATTTGCTCTTTGAATTTTTGCCACATGAGCTTGGAGGGATGACGGTTGGTTGGGTGCTGAAAAATCGCGGCTGATCAAAGCAAAGGGGGCCGTTTTCTGCTCACGCGGGCAAGGCGGCTTTTGCGATTGTTTTTCCAGACTCCCGACGCACGTTCGCGCGATGAGCCTCAATCGGTGTGAGCAGCGGATATTTGACTACTTGCAGTGCCATCCAGAGGAGAGACAGCACTGGCAGGGAAAGTTTCAGTCAGCTGCAAAGTTTTTTTCCAGCGAGCACCAGGTCGTGGAGCGCCTGGAACCGGAACTTTGGCGGTATTTTGAGGAAAGAAGTGCCGTGGCGGAGCCTTTCCGGTCGGCCGCCCGGCTCGAAGGACTCCAGCGCACCAGCATGAAGAACCTCGCCGAACTGTTGCTGCGGCTCTGGACCGAGCCCAAGCCCCGCAGGAAATCCGCCGATTCGCCGTGAGTGCGTCGATCCGCGTCCTTCATAAGCCAATAGCAATAAATGAGAAAGCAGCGAGACTGCGGAATCATGCCGAAAATCGCGGTTCGTCACTGGAACTATGACCAAAACTGCGTTTCGTACGTGCAGTTGAATTTAGATTTTCTCATCCGCTTAGCGGTTGAGAATTGGGGTAAGTAAGGAAGCAATGGGCGGACCGCTTAGGGGTAGGCGGTCCGCCCTCTTTTTTGCCCAATTGGGCCGAAGTGAAGCAGTTATGCCGTGGCTTTGGCGGCCTTGGCCTCGTGGAAATCCTGCGGGGTGAACGTCGGGGTCACATAGCCGGCCCGGATGACGAAATCGCCGAATTTCTCTCCCTCCTGCCGTTCCAACGCGTAGCGTTTGATGATCGGACTCAGGATTGGAACGATCTCGGTCGTGGCGATATTGGCCTTGTAGAGGATGTTAAGGCGGGAGCCGTTGAAGGCGGCTCCGAGATACAAGTTGTACTTGCCGGGCGATTTCCCGACGAAGCCGATTTCCGCCAGATAGGGCCGGCCGCAACCGTTCGGGCAGCCGGTGATCCGCAGCGTGACATCGTCATGGCGCAGGCCCGCCGCCTCGAACTCGGCACCGATCATCTCAACCAGCTCCGGGAGGTATCGCTCGCTTTCCGCCAGGGCGAGACCGCAGGTCGGCAGCGCGACGCACGACATGGCGTTGAGCTTGAGTCCCGACGCGTCGTTGGCGGAGTCGAGCCGGTGTTTCCGGAGCAGCGCCTCGATGGCCGGCCGGTCCGCGGGAGCGACGTTGGCAATGATCAGGTTTTGGTTGGCGGTGAGCCGGAGGTCTCCCTTGTGGACCAGGGCGATTTCGCGCAGCGCGGTCTTGAGCTTGTAGCCCGCATCGTCCTTCACCCGGCCGCTCTGGATGAAGAGCGTGAAATGCGCGCGACCGTCGTGACTCTGCACCCAGCCGTAGCGGTCGCCGGTATGGGTGAACTTGAAGGCACGCGGTGCACCGAGCCGGAAGCCGAGGCGTTGTTCCACCTCCTGGCGGAACCACGCGAGCCCCCGGTCTTCGATCGTGTACTTCAGCCGGGCGTGCTTGCGGTCGGTGCGGTCACCGTAGTCCCGCTGCACCACGAGCACCTTCTCCGCGACGGCCACGGCCTGGTCCGGCGTGCAGAAACCCATGACGTCCGCGATGCGCGGGTAGGTCTCGATTTGGTTGTGGGACATGCCCAGGCCGCCGCCTACCGTGACATTGAACCCGGCGAGCCGGCCTGCCGCGTCGGTGATCGCGATAAAGCCGAGGTCGTGCGCGTAGATGTCGACGTCGTTGCTCGGTGGAACGGCGACGACGATCTTGAATTTCCGCGGCAGGTACGTGTTGCCGTAAATGGGTTCGGACTCGGGTTCGCCGCCGGCGACGAGATCGTCACCCACCCATAGCTCGTGATAGGCGCGGGAGCGTGGCAGCAGGTGCTGGCTGATGGCTTGCGTGATGCGGTAGACTTCGCTGTGCAATTCCGACTGCTCGGGATTTGGATTGCACATGACGTTGCGGTTTACGTCGCCGCAGGCAGCGATCGTGTCGAGCAGCGCCTTGTTGACGCCGTTGATCGTCCGCCAGAGATCGCCCTTCAGGATCCCGTGAAACTGGAACGCCTGGCGCGTCGTGAGCTTCAGGGTCCCGTTGGCGTAGGTGTCGGCCAGGGTGTCGAGGGCGAGCCATTGCCCGGGTGTGCACACGCCGCCCGGGACACGAATGCGGGCCATGAAGCTGAAGGCCTTTTCCTTGTTTTCCTTCCGGCGCTGATTGCGCAGATCGCGATCGTCCTGGGCGTAGATGCCGTGGAACTTCGTGAGCTGGCCGCTCTCCTCGGTGATTCCGCCGGTCGACTGATCGGCCAGGTCGCGGAGAATGTGCCCGCGGAGAAAATGGCTTTCCGCCTTCAGCTGCTCGTTCTTGTGCAGCGGCTTGGCGGGCGTGGTGGACGGAGTGGGATCGGGCGTGGAACTCATGCGGGCGAGGAAGGGAGTGGAACGGATCTCAGGATCCGGCGGCCACCAAGGTGACAGGTTGGAGGGAACGGAGCTTTTCGCGCAAGGCGGTAGCGAGGTTTTCCACCGCCAGCGGATGCGTGCCGATCAGCTCCGTGAGGTGGCAACGAGTGCCCGAGTCGGAACAAATCCGGACGATATCGCCGCCGGGTCCGGCATGGCGGCCGGGCGAAAGGAACAGGAGGGCAACGATGACTTCCTGGTCCACGAAGCCGGGCGCGCGGAGTTGATCGGCGAGGAGCGGGGGAAATTGTCCCTCCATGGAAGCCGCCGCCACCGGGCCGGTTTCGCCGGCAAGCAGCGTGCGAACGTGTGTCGCGAGCTGATCCCGAAGCCCGGCAGAGACCGGAGAGGGACCGCCGTGATCGACGATCACCACCGGCGGGCGGGCGAGACCCGATGCGGCCCTGGCCTCGCGGATTCGCGCCGTGAGGATCGTGGCCAGGGCGTTGCCGGCCGCGAGTCCCGGGGTGAAATCAAAGTCCAAGTCGCCCAGTTCCGCCCGCAGCTTCTCCAAGTCGGTGCGCAGCGCCGAGCCGATCGCTCCCTGGGCGCTGATGAAGAACGGGACAAAGAGAAACTCACGCTGACCGAGCGCGTGCAGCGCGCGCACAAATGGACCGAGTGTCCAGGCGGGCGTCCCGTCGAGTTCGGGCGGCGGGATTCGATTGCTGTGCTTCCACGAAACGGCGTGCACGCGCGTGCCGGTCTGTTCAGACAGGGCGTCGGCGGTCCGCCGCAGATTGCGATGCGCGGCAGCTTCCAGGGAGCCGTTGTCGATGAGAGCGACGATCATGCCGAAATCGACTCGGTTTGCGCGGCGAACCACGCGAGTTGTGAGGACAGAGCGGCTACGGCGCCGACGACGACAATTGCGGGTGCCCCGAAACCGGCGGTTTCAGATTCCCGGGCGATCCGGCTCGCCGTGGAAATGAACTGGCGGTGCTGCCCGGTAGTGGCGGATTGAATGACCGCGGCCGGGGTGTCGGGCGCCAGTCCGCCGGCCTGCAGGCGACGCATGATCGTCTCCAGGTTTTTCATCCCCATGTAGATGCACAGCGTGGCGCCGAGCCGGCCATAGTCCTCCCAATGGATGGCGGAGTCGGCCTTGTTCGGATCCTCGTGGCCGGTGAGAAAGACCACGGCCGAGGCATGGGAACGGTGGGTGAGGGGAATTCCGGCATAGGCCGCGGCGGCGAGAGCCGATGTAACACCCGGAACGATTTCGAAGGCGATGCCGGCGGCCGCCAGGGCCTCGGCTTCCTCGCCGCCGCGCCCAAAGACGAACGGATCGCCGCCCTTTAGGCGGACGACGCGCCGGCCGGCTCGGGCGAGCGCGATCAGCGTGCCTTCGATGTCGCGCTGCGGGCAGCAGAAGCCCCCGCCTTTCTTGCCCACAAAGACCCGCTCCGCGTCCGGTGCCGCCAGCGCGAGAATCTCCGGGGCAACCAAATGGTCATGCACGATGGCGTCGGCCGATTGGAGCAACGCATGCGCCTTCCGGGTGAGAAGCCCCGGATCGCCCGGACCGGCGCCGACCAGGTAAACGATGCCACTCATACGCTCGCGCCTCCGCGGTTCGATGGGCCGGTTGCAGTCACAGTGCTAACGCACGCCGGGTTCGCCAACCAGGCGGTTGCGCGGAGCAGAACAGGAATCGCAGGGACAGCAGCCATGTCGTCAGGTGTCGGAACGCAAGGAGCTAGACGCTTGCCCATTGGGCCTCACTAGGGCGAGCGCGAAGTGGGTGAGTCGCCGCGTGGACTCGGCGACGGTTTCGATGCCGGTGTGCAGTTCAAGCTGAGGATTCAACGGCGCCTCGTAGGGCGAGCCGATGCCGGTCAGGTCGCGGATCTCACCCGCCCGGGCGCGCCGATAGAGGGCCTTGGGATCGCGTCGCTCGCAGACCGCCAGGTCCGCATTCACGAACACTTCCGCGAAGGGAATTCCGCGTGCGCGCACGAGGTCCGCCACCCGTTGGCGGTCGGCACGAAACGGCGAAATCAGGGCCACGATGGCGACCGCACCCGCTGCGGCGATCAGGGTCGCGGCCTCGCCCGTCCGACGAATGTTCTCGCTGCGGTCGTCCGCGCTGAAACCCAAGTCGCGGCTCAGGCCGGCCCGCAATTGATCCCCGTCGAGCACGGTCGCCAGCACCCCCGAGCGCAACAGGATCTCCTCGAGCGCAGTCGCGAGTGTCGTCTTCCCCGCCCCCGAAAGCCCCGTCAACCAAAGCACCGCCGGCCGGTGCCCGAGCAACGTCGCACGCAGCCCGGACCGCTCCGAGGCGGAAGCGGGCAGCTGGCCCGCGCCCGAAGGCTGTTCAGGGGAGGCCATCGCAGTCACAGCGCGACCCTCGGACGCGCCCGCGAATCCGTCAAATGCCTCCTCGGCAAGGTGCTAGCTTTAATCATGACATCTTTAGTCATAATAATCACTTTTAAGCTTTACCTGTTGGCGGGCAAGCGCAAGCATTCTCGATCTGATGTTGGAAGTTTCCTCCAAGTCCTTCACGATGAACGTCCCGACAGGGACGGAAATCCGCTTCATCCGCGCGGCCGCGGGTGAGATGGCCTGAACACTTTTTCTGCCCATGAACGTTGCTGACCTTGCCCGATGGAATGCCGAATTGCAGTCGCAGTCACCGCTGGACGTCGTCCGCTGGGCGATTGCCCAGTCGGGAGGCCGCGCGGTCGTCTCGACCAATTTCCGGCCGTATGAGGCTGTGATTCTGCACCTGGCGGTTCAGGTGCAGCCGGACATCCCGGTGCTCTGGGTCGACCACGGCTACAACCGCCCGGCGACCTACCGCCATGCCGAGGCCCTGCGCACGCGCCTCGGGCTGAATCTCAAGCCCTTCCTGCCGCGCCTCACGGCCGCGCATCGGGATGCGATTTACGGGCCGATCCCGACGACCGAGGACGAGGAAGGCCTGAAGAAGTTCAGCGCCGTGATGAAGCTCGAGCCGTTCCAGCGCGGGATGCGCGAACTCGCGCCCACGGTTTGGATCACCGCCTTGCGCAAGGTCCAGAATCCGAACCGCGCGGGTCTCGACCTCGTGTCGCGGGACGAGAATTTCGGCGCCCTGAAGGTGAGCCCGCTTTTCCACTTCTCCGACGAGGACCTGGAAGCCTACCTGGCGCGGCATCAGCTGCCCAACGAATGGGACTACTTCGATCCGGCCAAGGCGGACGAAAAGCGCGAGTGCGGCCTGCACGCGGCGTGGGGCAAGTCGGCGGCGAAGTCGGCCGCCGCGGGCACGCCGAACGCGTAGGGTGGCCGGCGGGACGGGCCGCGGGATTTTCCCGGCCGTCCCCCGTATATCCGCCCTTTGAATACCGAATTCATCACTGCGAACTCCGTCATTTGATTTCCGTGCACAGCTACCATCTTGACCATCTCCAACATCTCGAGACCGAGGCCATCCACATCATGCGGGAAGTGGCCGGTGAATTCGAGCGGCCCGCGCTGCTGTTTTCCGGCGGCAAGGACTCGATCTGTCTGCTCCGCCTCGCGGAGAAGGCGTTCCGGCCCTCGGATCTGCCGATGCCACTGCTCAACGTCGACACCGGGCATCACTTTCCCGAGTTGAACGAATTCCGCGACCGGCGGGCGAAGGAACTCGGCGCCCGCCTCATCGTGCGAAAGGTCGAGGACGCGATCGCCCAGGGCATTGCCCAGCCCGCGCCGGGTGAGATCAGTCGCAACCGGCTGCAGATTCCGACGCTGCTGTCCGCCATCGAGGAGTTTCGCTTCGACTGCTGCATCGGCGGCGCCCGCCGCGACGAGGAAAAGGCCCGCGCCAAGGAACGGTTCTTCAGCTTCCGCGACGCCTTCGGGCAGTGGGACCCGAAGAACCAGCGGCCGGAAATCTGGAACCTCTACAACGGCCGGCTCAATCCCGGTGAAAACATGCGGGTGTTTCCGCTCAGCAACTGGACCGA
>JAEUHA010000596.1 GCA_016793535.1 Opitutaceae bacterium
AGCGGTCCGGCGAGGACCGGCAGCAGGACGAGGACGAAGGCCAGACGGCGGAGGCACAACGACACGAACACGGGAAGTGAGAACATGGGGCTACTTCGGGTTTGGGGTTGCCTGGCGGTGCCGGGGAGCGCACCGACCCGAGCCCGCAGCGGGGCGGCAGGGACCGAGCCGGTGTGCGCACTTGGAGGGGTGGAAGCCAAGTCTGCGACGGAACCGCCGGAGCTTTGCTCATCGCGGCCGTTTCGTCCATCACCCGACCGGGTGATATCACCCGTCTCCCCTCCCGCGACACCCGCTGGAAGTGCATGCTCGAGGCGTATCCGGAGCGTCGACGAAAGGGTGGAGAAAAAGGCGATCATCGCCCGGGAGCATGGACCGGCCGCGTGACGGCTCTGCGACAACCGGTCGCCCTTTGTGCAACGAACCGCCGGGGCCTGATTCACCCGTTCGGGGGATGGACCCTGGCGCCGGACTGGCGCTAGCGTCACGCCCGGGAATGCGACGTCCACGACCCGTCCGTTTGCCCATGCCCCTCCCCCGCACCCCACGGTGATCCCGTTTGCCTCCCGCTCCCCTGTCCGAACTGCCCTTCGCCGCCGCGTCCGCGGTGGGTTGCATCGCGCCGCACCACGGGTCATGCGTGAAGTCACCCCGCGGAATCCGATGTCGCCCCGCACGTTTTCCCTGCCGTCGTTCGTATCCAGCCTCCTCGCCTGGGCACTCGTTTCGCCTGTTCCCGCCGCTGAACCTCCGGCGCCGATCACGACGGTCGCGGAGGCGTCGGCGCTGTGGCCCACCCTGACCACGGACGATCGCCCCGTGCAGATCGAAGGGGTCGTGACGGGCACGATGCCCAACGGCGCGTTTCGACTCCATGATGGCAACCTCGGGATCTATGTCTCGAGATCCGAGGCGGGCCAGAAGCTGACGCCCGGCGACCGGGTGCGGGTGGCCGGGACGCTGCGACCGGGCGGCTTTTCTCCCTGGATTCTACCGCACGTGCTCACCCCGCTTGGCCGCGGCGTGTTTCCCGACCCGCAACCGGCTTCCTACAGCCTGCTGGCGTCGGGCGTCGCGGACAACCAGTGGCTCGAGATCGAAGGCGTGGTGCGTGCGGTCGACGTTTCCACCGCGCGCGACTTCGTGATCCTCGACCTCGGCATGTCGGGCGGCAACCTGCGGGTGCTGGTCAACTATTCGGCGCATCCGGAATTTTCCACGTTGGTGGACGCCGAGGTGCGGATGCGCGGGCTCGCGGCCGTGAACGTCAACAAACACGGCCACGTGGTCGAACCCACCTTTCGCGTCCCGTCGTTCACCGAGATCACCGTGATCCGGCCCGCTCCGGCGGGCGCGTTCGATTCGCCGCGGGTTCCGGTCGCCGGGATGATGCGGCCGATCCCGGGCGTGTGGCAGCGTCACCGGGTTCGGATCGGCGGCGTGGTGACACGCCGCATCTCGGAAACGATGTTCTTCCTGCGCGACGGACAACTCGGGCTGAAGGTCGAAACCAAACAACCCGTCGCGGTGCGACCCGGCGACGTCATCGAGACCGCGGGATTTCCGACGATGGAGGAAGGCCTCGCCGTGTTGCAGCACGCCGAGGTGCGGCAGACCGGCGCCCAGGCCACGCCCGCTCCGGCCCGGCCCACCCTCGCCTCGCTACTCGAGGGAACTCACAATTCAGACCTGGTGAGCCTCCAGGCCCGGCTCGTCGACTGGGCCGTCTCGGGCACCAAGGTGACGCTCATTTTCGAGGCCGACAACCAGCTCTTCAAGGGCCTGCTGAATCACACCTCGTCGCACCGCCCGCCTTTGCCGGAGAAGAACAGCCTCGTGAACGTCACCGGCGTCGCGGTCGTCAGCGAGCTGGAGGACACCTGGTTCTACCAGCCCCGCTCGTTCCTGCTTCTGTTGGCCGACATCGCCGACCTCCAGGTCGTGCGGGCGCCGCCGTGGTGGACGCGTGAACGCCTCTGGCGGGCGCTCACCATCACCTGTCTCGTGCTGCTCGCAGCGGCCGGCTGGGTGTGGGCGCTGCGCCGGCAGGTGGAACGCAAGCGGGCGGTCATCGAACAGCAGGCCCGGCACGCCGCCGCGCTGGAGGAACGCAGCCGCATCGCCCGCGACCTGCACGACACGCTCGAGCAGGGCCTCACCGGGCTTTCCCTGCAGATGAAGGCGATGGAGACGGAGCTCGACAGCTCGCCCCATCCGGTGCGTTCACGCCTGCAGCAGGCCCGGCAGATGCTTCGGCAAAGCCGCGCGCTCGCCCACAACGCCATCCGGGAGCTGCGCAGCGAGGCCACCGCGTCCCGCCACGAAGGCCTGGCCGAGGGCCTGCGGCGGGTGGCGGACTCCTGGAATCAATCCGGCGCCCTGCAAGTGGAGATCCGGATCGCCGGCACGCCCCGCTCCCTCGCCCCGCGCCTCGAGAATCACCTGCTGGGCATCGGCACCGAGGCGATGACCAACGCGGTGAAGCACGGCCGGGCCGATGCCATCCTCGTCGAACTGGACTTCCGCTCCGCCGAAGTCGCCCTGCGCATCAAGGACAACGGCAGCGGCTTCGATCCCCAGCAACAACTGGAAAAGGTGAGCGGCTGCTTCGGCCTGCTCGGCATGCGCGAACGGGCCCGCGAGGTCGGCGGCCAGATCCGCATCCTGAGCGAACCCGGCCGCGGCACCGAGATCTTCGTCGCCGCGCCCTTCGGGCTCGGACCCGAACTCGCCGCCCGGGCGTGACGCCCTCCATCGCATGTCCGCTCACCTCGATCGAACGAACTCGTCCCCAGCAGGCGGGGCGCCCTCGCCCCGTGAGCTTGATCGTGCGAAACCGGGAAACCGCGGGGTGAGGGCACCCCGCCTACACGACAGACGTTCGCGATCCTAAGCATGACTCCGGCCCCGGCCATCAACGTCATGATCGTCGACGACCATCCGCTCGTCCGCGTCGGCATGGCCACGGTCGTGAACCAGCAACCCGACATGAGGATCACCGCCGAGGCCGAAGGCGGCCGCCGCGCGCTCGAGCTGTTCCGGCAGCATCGACCGGACGTGGTGTTGATGGACCTGCGCCTCCGGGACGACGACGGCACCCGCGTCACGCGCGCGATCCGCGAGGAGTTTCCCGCGGCCCGCGTGCTCGTGATCTCGAACTACGACGGCGACGAGGACATCCACCAGGCGCTCGAGGCCGGCGCGATGGGTTACCTGTTCAAGAGCGTGGTCGAGGACGAGCTCGTCGACGCCATCCGCGAGGTCAACGCCGGCCGCCGCTACCTGCCCAAGGGCGTCGCGGCGCGGCTCCACGAGCACGACTCCGGCATGCAGCTCACGCGCCGCGAGGACGAGCTGCTCGACCTGCTCGGCAAGGGCCTGCGCAACCGCGAGCTCGCCCAGGTGCTCGGGATCTCGGAGGACACGGTGAAAAGCCACCTCAAGAGTCTGTTCCGCAAACTCGATGTCTCCGACCGCGCCGAAGCGGTGCGCGAGGCGATGCGCCGCGGCTTTCTCCATCCGCACTAGCGCCCGTTGCCTGACTTGCCCCAACCCCCATGACCCAAACCCTACCCCACGCCGCTCGCTCCACTGCCCGGTGGTTCGTCCTCCTCGGATTTCTTTGCTCCCTGGCCGCCACCCTGCTGACCGCCCAATCTCCCGCGACCGGCGGTCTCACCGGCCGCGTCTATGACTCCGCCACGGGCCGCTCCCTGCAGGGCGCGATCGTCCGCATCGCCGGCACCACGGTCGTCGACTACACGGATCCCGAGGGCCGCTACACCCTGACCTCGGTTCCGGCCGGTGCCCAGATGGTCGAGGTCGAGTACGTCGGCCTCGATCCGTTCAAGCAGGCGGTGACGATCACCGCCGGCTCCACGGCCCCGTTCGACGCCGGGCTGAAAAGCGACGTGCTCAAGATGGCGGCCTTCGAAGTCGCCGAGGCCGCCCGCGGCCAGGCGCTCGCCATCAACCAGCAGAAGACCGCCCGCGGCATCGTGAACATCGTGTCCGAGGAGACATTCGGTGCCATGAACGACGGCAACATCGGGTACGCGCTGCAGCGGCTGCCCGGTCTCACCGTCAACGAGGGCGAGGACGGCAGCCCCGAGGGCGTCAACATCCGCGGGCTCTCGAGCGAGTTCAATTCGTTCCAGCTCGACGGCAACCGGCTCGGCACGCGCGGCTTCAGCACGCGCGATCTCGTGGCCGACGGCATCGCCAACATCGAGGTCATCAAGGCCAACACGCCCGACCGCGACGGCGACGCCATCGGCGGCACGATCAACGTCATCTCCCGCTCCGCCTTCCAGCGCGACGGCCGCGAGATCCGGCTCGGCGCGAGCATGAACTACCTCGGGCTGGCGGAAAAATGGGGCCACAACCTGAAGGCCACCTACAGCGATCTCTACGGCGTCCTCGGCGAGGAAAAGAACCTCGGCGTCAGCGTCACGCTCTCGCACTACACCTCGAACCGCTACTACGAGAACAACGACACCGACTGGACGCTGATCAACCCGGCCACGAATCCCACCTACAACCTCCCCGGCTTCCCGTTCTACTACAATCCGAACATGACCGTGCAGTACAACCTGCGTGACAGCGTGTCCTACGCGGCCAACGCCAACGTCGATTTCCGGATCGGCCGGAACCACACCTTCTATTTCCGCCCGCTCCACAGCCACACCGAGGTGGACGCCTCGCGCTACCTCAGCCGGCCCTACATCGACACGCGCTTCCAGGATGCGATCAACGGCCGGAAGACCTTCGAGTACCTCCAGACCGGTCGCGGCCGCGGTTCGGCGGGCGCCAACGGCAGCCGCGGCGAGCTCCGCTACAGCGCCGAGGAGTCGGAAACGCACACCAACCTCTACGCCTTCGCCGCCGGCGGCCGCCACGAGCTGGGCGACACGACGCTGAACTACGATGTCTACTTCCGCCACGTGCACTACGTGCGCACCCTCGATTCCGACTTCATCGTGCGCAACGTCCCCGTGGCACGCGGCTACTTCCAGTGGGAATACGACACCCGCAACCCGCTCAAACCACAGGTTTGGATCGTGAACGGGGTCGATCCGCGCGACACGACACAAATCAACCGCGGCGACCTCAGCATCGAACCCGAGGAGCGCTGGGAGAACGCCTACACCGCCAAGATCGACTGGGAGCGGAAGTTCGTCGGCGAGAAGTTCGCCTCGGCGCTCAAGTTCGGCGCCAAGTACGCGCAGACCAAGCAGCGGTTCGAACAGGACCAGTTCGAATACGACACCACCGCGGCGTTTCCTTACGCTCAGGTGATGAAGAACAGCAGCCGCTCCATCAACGGCCGCGAGATGTGGATGGAGATCGAGCCCGCCAAGGTCCGCGCCCTGCTGAAGACCAGCCCGAATCTCTTCCCCTATGTCGCCTACGACTCGCTGAAGGGCGCGACCGAGGAGGATTACGACGCCAAGGAAACCACGACGTCCGCCTACGCCATGGGCACCGTCCAGCTCGGCAAGACGACGATCGTCGGCGGCCTGCGCGCCGAGCACAACACGTGGGACTCCATGCGCAAATCGGTGAACGCGCGCACGCTCGGCATCGACGTGCGCCGCCCGGGCCGCGACTACACCCAATACCTGCCGGGCATCCACTTCCGGCACGCCCTGCAGAAGAACCTGATCCTGCGCGAGAGCTACAACCGCAGCTACGGGCGGCCCACGATCTCCCGCCTCACGCTCGGCCGCTCCGAGGACGTCAACGGCAACATCGCCGAGGGTAACCCGTACCTGGACCCGACGACCTCGCACAACGTCGACGTCCAGATCGAGAAATACACCGACAAGGGCGGCCTCTACTCGGCCGGCTTCTTCTGGAAGAAAATGAAGGGCTTCTATTACAACAGCGACCAGCGGTTCACCGACGTCGACCCCGTGAGCGGCAATCCGATCATCGATCCGTCCGGCACGCGCCGCTACCGCCTGTGGCAGAACGCCGAGGGCGCGACGAACTACGGCGTCGAGCTGATCGTGCAGCAGAAGATGTTCTTCCTTCCCCCCGTGCTGCGCGGCCTGACCGCCAACGTCAGCGTCACGGTCGGCGAAAGCGAGGCGAACTACGGCGCCCTCCGCCGCGGCGAGAAGCTGCCTACCTTCGGCTTCTCGGACTACATGTTCAACGGCTCGCTCGACTACGCGATCGGCCGGTTCCGCGGCAACGTGCGCTATTCGTACCGCTCCGACTACCTCACCGGCATCGGCGACAACCGCTACGTGGACGACACGTTCGCCGCGCGCGAGCAGGTCGACGTCGAGGCGAGCTACCGGATCACGCGCAAGTTCCGGATCAACGCCAACGTGATCAACCTCACCTCGCGACCCCAGGTCTCGTACCAGTCGTTTCCCGCCTACGTGGAGGACAACAGCATGTCCGGTTGGCGCGCGACCTTCGGTGTGGATTACACGTTCTGACCAATATCATCCCAGCGAGCCGGATCGGGAGGACCGACATCCTGTTCATCCTGTCATCCTGTCCGATCTCTCAAAAGAATGAACCGGATGCGCAGAATGGCCGGGCCACAAGCCGGCCCGGTTTCTAGAATGTCCCTTTCACGCCCATCGAGAGCTGGGCGCCGTAGGTCGTGACCTGATACCGCCGGGCGTAGCCGGGCGTTTCGGGTCCGTAGCGCATCAGCACTTCGGATACGTTGAAGACATTCTGGGCGTTGAAATACCAGAACAGGTTCGGCCGGATCCGGACGTCGACGTTGAGGTCGAGCGTCGTGCGCGGCTTGCCATACTGGAAGCCGTTCACGCCGGCGACCGGCACGCCCTTCTGCAGGCCGCGGTAATTCCACTTGGCGAGCAGCGAGAGCCGGTCGCGACTGAAGCTGACGCCCCAGTTGGCACTTTCCTGGATGAAGGCGCTGAAGTTCGCCTGCTGGCTGCCCTCGAGCTCGAGCTTCGTCGCGTTGGCGAAGGCCTGGAAATGGCGGCCCCACGCCCCGAGCGGCCGCAGCGAGTGGCGCAGGTTGAACTCGGCGCCCCGCACGCTCGCGAGCCCGGGCAGGTTGAACTGGGTGGAGAGCTCCCAGCCCGCATACTCCGGCCCGAGTCCCACCTCCTGGAGGTTCGCCGGGGTCGCGACGCGGACCGCGCTGCCGAAGAAGTCCCGGATCTCCTTGTAGAAGACGCCCGCGCTGATCAGTCCGCCCTGATCCGTGTAGTACTCCAACGACAGGTCGTAGTTGTCCGCCGTCCACGGTTTCAGCCCGGTGTTGCGAATCGTGATCCGGCCGCGGATGAGCGTCGGGTCGGCACCGTCCTCGAGGTCGAACTCGTCGATGGTGGAATTGGGCACGATGTTGGTGAAGTCCGGCCGGCCGTACGTCTTCGCATACGCCACGCGGGCGAGGAAGTTCTCCCGCACGGAGTAGGTCACGTGCACGCTCGGATAGAAATCATCGTAGGTGCGGTCGGCGCGGAAGCCGCGCTCCGCCCGCGTGAGCCGCAGCTCCTCCATCGAGCCCACCGCCCCCGCCTGCGGCCGGCGGATCCGGGCGCCCGCGGCGTTGTGCGCGAACCCGCCATCGGGATCGCGCAGCCACACCGCGCTGGGATCGTAGAGCACGCCCTCGCCCTGGGTGTTCGTCTGCTCGAACCGCACGCCGGTCAGGATTTTCAGGCGATTGCGGAACAGCCCGACCTCGGCCTGCGCATAGTACGCGGTCACCGCCTCCTGCAGCCACTCGGCATTGTTGATCCGGAAAAGCTCCTCGGCCACGAGCTGCGCCGGCGTCTTGGACCAGAGCACGGGGTTCGCCTTGTAGGCCTCCCAGACCTTGTAGACCGAGACCCACGGCATGTTCCGGAAGCCGAAGCTCTCCTTCTGATTGACGTAGGTCGTCATCCCGTACGGCGCCGGTGAATCGATCGTGGCGGCGTTGCCGTCCGGCCCGTTGTACGTCCAGTTGATGCTCTCGCGCCGGATGTCACGAGTCTGCACCCGCTGCGACGCGCCCGCCTGCAGCGCGGCGGGGAAGGGCAGCCAGGGCAGCGTCTTCCGGACGTCGAGCTTGGCCGTCATCATGTCGTCGCGGATGTAGCGCGGCGTGGAGTTCGCCGTGTTCAGCCGGTAGTTGTTCAGGTTGTAGAAATCGACCGGCTGGTTCGCGTTGTTGAAGATCTCGATGGTCTGCGGCCGGTCCTCGTTCACGTCGGCCAGCGTCACGCGCACCGGCACCTGCATGGCGATGCCGAGGGTCCGGAACCGCCCGTGAATCGTGTCCTGGTAACCGCCCTGCGAGCGCGAGAGTCCGACACCCGTCTCGACCCGCCAGTCGCCGTTGTCGAAACGGTAGCGCGCATTGCCCGCCTTGGTGTCGAGCTGGTGGCGCACCGACGCGTGCTGCCCCATCAGCGTCACCGCCCCGCGGCCGGTGGCTCCCCTCGTGAAATTGTCCCCGAACGTCATCGGCGTGCCGCCCGCGACGCTCGGGGTGCCGTTGGTGCCGGTGTCGAAGAGCGCCGCGGTCGAGGAGCGGTCCGAGACAAAGCGACTCGCCTCCGCGCTCAGCGAAAGCACGCCGCTGGGCGTGACGCGCCAGTCCGCCTTGAGTCCGGCCGAGCTGCGCGTGTTGAGCCGCGGCGAGCTCGGCAGCTGAAACTGCTGCAGGAACGGCCGGCTGAACGAGGCGCCGGTGCCGGTGCCGCCGGAGTTGTACGGCTTCACCGCGAGTTGCTGCCACATGTAGCGGTGCTGGGTCTGGCCGGTCACGACCAGGCCGAACGTCTTCGTCACCGGCAGCGTGTAGTCGAACGACGCGCTCGGCCGGATCTTGTATTCGTTGCGATCCGGGGTGTGCGGCGTCTTCTGCAGGTCGAGGTACGGGTGGTTCGCGGAAAGGCTGAGCGAGTACCGCAGTTGCGCGTTCTTCCGCTCGAACGCACTTTTGCTGACCATGTTGATCGAGCCGGCCATCGAATCGGCCGCGGTGGACGGCGTCGGGACCTTGGTCACCTCGAGCCGCGAGACGTTGTTGATCGAGACCTGGGTGAACTGGAACACCCGCGAGCTGCCCTGCGGATTGCCGGTGTTCGCCATCTGCATCCCGTCGCCGGATACGACCGCCATGCTGGTGGGAAACCCACGCACCGCGACCGACGCCACGGAGCTGCCGGACTCGGCGTCGTATTCCGCGGTGATGCCAGGCAGGAATTTCAGGAACTCGCCGACGTTGCCGTCGGTGACGTCGCCGAGGGCGTCGGCCGAGATCACGTTCTTGATGTTCGCCGCGAACCGCTGCTCGTTGATGGCGATGGCCTCGCTGTTGGTTTCGCGGCCCGTGGACACCACGAGCGCGCTGAGCTTCACCGCGCCGTCCGGCTTGCCGTAGCGTGCCTCGCTGGTGAGGTCGACGTTGCGTTCGACCGTCTGCCCGGGCGCGACCTGCAGCGTGATTTCCTGCGGGTCCAAGCCGGTGTAGAACACCTCGATCACTGCGGCCCCGGCCGGCACCGCCGGCAGGCGATACGTGCCGGATTCGTCCGTGAACACGACCCGCTCGGTGCCGCGCAGCGCGACGCGGGCGTTGTTGAGATACTGGCCGGTCGCGACGTTCTGCACGCGGCCCGTGAGGACGCCGGTGGCGGCGGCGCTATCGGCGCCGCGAAGCGCAGGAGCGGGAACGAGCGCGGGGGCAAGGCACGCCAGTAGAAAGGCCAGGGGGAATCTAGCGGAGGACATGGGGGCAAGGGACGACCGTCCGTGGGACGGCGAGGGGGATCTCAAGGGTGGCGACGCGCCCCGATTTCGGAAAGCCGAAACTCGCGCCACGCCGCGGAGACGCCGGGAAAAGCCCCGGCACTTCTCCGCCCCCTTGCGCCGCGGCGCGAGAGTTCGCTGGAACCCGACCGGATCCCGGCCCGGGAAACTCCTTACGGCCGCGCCGACGCGATCGCTTCCTTCACGCTCTTCGTGCCCAGGCGCGGCACGTTGAGCGGCGCGTCCACGCCGTCACGGGGAATCGCATCGGCGAACTGGCCGGTATCTCCGAGCTCCTTCTGCAGGCGAACGACCTCCGCCTTCAGTTCGGCGAGCTTGCCGGCATGCGCGGGATCGCCGGCGAGGTTCTTCTGTTCCTGCGGGTCCCGCACGAGGTCGTAGAGCTCCCACGCGTCCTTTTTCCAGTAGTGAATCAGCTTGTGCGTCGCGGTGCGGACGCCGTAGTGCGCGCGCGTGTTGTGGTGGCCCGGGTCGTGATAGTAGCGATAGTAGGCCGACTTTCGCCAGCCGGCCGGCGCCCGCCCCTGCAGGATCGGACGAAGCGAGCGGCCGTGCATGTCGTCGGGAATCTTCACGCCCGCGAAGTCGAGGAACGTCGGCGCGAAGTCGGCATTGAGCGCAAAGAGATTGGTGTTCGAACCGGGGGTCACCCCGGGACCGCGCACGATGAGCGGAATGTGCAGGCCCGGCTCGTACATGAAGCGCTTGTCGTACATGCCGAGGTCGCCCATGTACCAGCCGTTGTCCGCGCTGTAGATCACGATCGTGTTCGACGCGAGGCCGCTGCGGTCGAGGTAGTCGAGCACGTCGCCGACGCTGTCGTCGACGCCCTGCACGCACGCGAGATAGTCCTGCATGTAGCGCTGGTATTTCCATTTCACGAGGTCGCGGCCGGTCAGCGTCTTCTTCGTGCCGTCGGGCAGCGTCACCTCGACCTCCGTCGGCTTCGTGTTGAGCCATTTCTGCCGCTCGGGCCCCGGCGGCAGGCTGGCGGGCGGCTCGAGCTTGAGGTCACGACGGGTGAGATCGTTTGCCACCGTCTGCTGGTTCTCGGGCAGCGCGGCGGGACGCGTGGCGTAGTCGTCCCAGAGTGTCGCCGGCTCGGGAATGACCCGGTCCTTGAACAGCGCCTTGTTCTTCGCGTCGGGCTCCCACGCCCGGTGCGGCGCCTTGTGATGCAGCATGAGGAAGAACGGCCGGTCCTTCGGCCGCGTCTCCAGGAACTCGATACCGAGCTGCGTGGTGAGCGGCGTGGTGTGCCCCTGGAGCGTGACCCGGCCGTGCGGCGTGATGAAGTCGGGGTCGTGGTAGATGCCCTGCCCCGGCAGGATGATCCAGCGATCGAAGCCCGTGGGCATGCTGCCCAGGTGCCATTTGCCGATCATGCCGGTGTGATAGCCCGCGGCCTGCAGGAGTTTCGCCACGTTCTGCTGGGCGCCGTCGAAGACGTTGAAGACCGGCGTGCCATTGGCGTGCGAGTACTTGCCCGTCAGCACGACGGCGCGGCTCGGGGTGCAGATCGAGTTGGTCACGAACGCGTGGTCGAATCGCATCCCGCCCCGCGCGAGCCGGTCGAGGTGCGGCGTCTGGTTCACCTTCGAGCCATAGACGCCGATCGCATGCTGGGCGTGGTCGTCGGAGAAGATGAACAGGATGTTCGGCCGCGCCGGCGCGGCGGCACGGGTAAGCGCCGTGGAAAGGAAGCAGCCGGCAAGACAAGCAAGGAGGACTCTCATGGGATTCGGGAAAATCACCTTGCGACGAGGCGCAAACCTGATCCAGCCAGAAAACGGACCCATCGTCTCCGAGCCATCGCGCAGACGACAACTCGAGCTCATCCTGTAGATCCTGTTCATCCTGTCGGAGATTGGACAGGATGAATAGGATCTACCGGATGGCAGGCCGTCGCGGCGGCCCCTTCCCGATCTCCCCGCTCTTTCTGTTCATGGATCCGAGGCTGAGGACCCGCCTCGTTTCGCGCCTTCACGTAAGACGGGATCGGGGCCATGCGAATCTTCCTGCATTTGAAGTGCCGGACCCGGTTTCGTCCGATACGCTCGATTTCGAATGCCACTCTCTTCCGACGAAGTTCCCGCGTGCGCCGGCTGCGGCCGGTGCTGCCATCTCGTCGTCCAGCTCGATCCCGCGGTCGATCACGTGCCCGAGGAGTTCGTGGTCGAACACGACGGCGTATCCTGCCTGGACCAGCGGGGCGATGGCGCCTGCGTCGCGCTCGATCCCGCCACGCAGCTCTGCACGATCTACGATCGCCGGCCCCAGGTGTGTCGCGATTTCCAGCGCGGCGAGACGCTTTGCCGCCGGATCCTGCGCCTGCCGGCGCTCGGACCGCAACCCGCCTCCCTCCGATGAAAATCAAGTCCGCCGTCTTCGAAACCAGCGCACCCGACCTGCGTTCATGCCCGAAATGGGCCCTGCCGGAGTTCGCGTTCATCGGTCGCTCCAATGTCGGGAAATCCTCGCTGATCAACGCGCTCACCGCCCGCCGCGACCTGGCAAAGGTCTCCTCCACGCCCGGGAAGACCCAGTTGATCAATTTCTATGTGATCAACGGCGCCTGGTCGCTCGTCGACCTGCCGGGCTACGGTTACGCGGAAGTCGGCCGGCAGCGCCGGTTCGAGTTCAATGCCGCGGTGGCGGAGTTCCTCTCCGACCGCCGCAACCTGCGCGGCGTCTTCGTGCTCATCGACTCGCGGCTCGAACCGCAGCCGATCGATTTCGAATTCCTCCGCTGGCTCGATGGCTGCAGCGCGCCCTACGCGCTCATCTTCACCAAGACCGACAAGCAGTCGGCCACGCGAACGCGCGCCAACATCGACGCGTTCATGGCCGCACTCGGCACGTGGCGCACCGTTCTCCCCGCCTGGTTTGCCAGCTCCACCAAAACAGGTGCCGGCCGCTCGGAGGTGCTGGGGCACATCGCCACGGTGCTGGCGGCGCAGCATCGGTCTTCCGGGTAATGCGGTTGTCAGACAGACTCACGCGAAGGCGCGAAGCTCCGCGGGTGAGATCGTCACCGGACATCGCTTCGCGCTTTCGCGGCTTCGCGGGGGAGTTTAGCCGAAGCTCCACGCGACGATCCGGCTCCTCTTCTGTCCCTGCGCCATCGCGATGATTCGCACGCGCGCGGGCTGCACGGTCCGAAGCGCCCGCTCGATCGCCGGCAACGACTCCCGGCTGGACACCAGCGTGGTGAACCAGCCGCACCGGTCCGGCTGCTGCGCACTCTCCGCGATCATCCGGCTCACGAAGCCCACCTCGCCGCCGGGACACCAAAGCTCGTGGCTGCGGCCGCCGAAGTTGCGGACCAGCGGCGTGCGCGCGCCGCCACCCAGGTTGCGCCGCTTCCGCTGGGTCCCGGCCGCCGCCTCCGCCGCCGAGCGGTGAAACGGCGGATTGCACATCGACGCGGCAAAACGCTCCCCCGGCGCCACCACGCCGGAAAATATCTGCGTCTTCGCGCGCTGCGGCCGCAGCTCCACCCGGCCCGCCAACGTCGGGTTCATCGCGACCAGCCGTCGCGCCCAGGTGATCGCGGTGGGATCGACCTCCGTGCCCACGAATCGCCAGCCGTATTCACGCCCGCCGACGATCGGGTACACGATGTTCGCCCCGACGCCGATATCGAGCACCACGGTGGCGGCGCCGCGCGGCGGCACGCCCCCGTTTTCTTCGCCGAGCAGGTCGGCCAGGTGATGCACGTAGTCCGCCCGGCCGGGGATCGGCGGACACAAGTAGCCCGGCGGAAGCTCCCAGTGTCCGACCCCGTAGTCGTGCCGCAGCAGTGCCTGATTGAGGGCCAGCACCGCCGCCGGATCCGCGAAATCAATCGTGGCGCTCCCGGCTGGATTCGGGTGCACGAACCGCGCGAGGGGCGCCCAGCTCCTCACCAGCGCCGCGAAATCGTAGCCCGCCGCATGGCGGTTGCGCGGGTGCAGGCCGCTCTTTCTGGGACGTTCCGGCTCGGAGCTCATCGCCCGCCAGTCACACAAAGAGATCGGACCGACGCGAGCCACGTGACGGCGCCGGTGCGTGATCGTGTCGAATCGGCTTTACGCCGCGACCCGACGCGAGACAGTTCGATCCGTCGCGGCGTAAAGCCGCTTCCCCATTCGTGTTTTCGGGTAGCATCCCCGGGCCGCTTCGCGTGTACTCCGCGTCAGGATGACGCCGCCCCCGATGTCCCCGCGATTGACCGCCCTCGTCCGCGCCAGCCTGTTGCTGGCGATCGTCGCGGCCGGCAGCGCGCCGCGTCTCGCACCGGCAGCGGAACCCCTGCCGAAGAACTACAATCCCGCGCTCGCGCCGCTGCCGCCGGAGGAAGCCGCGCGCACGATGATCGTGCCGGAGGGTTTCAAGGTGACGCTGTTCGCCGGCGAGCCCGACGTCCTGCAGCCCATCGCCCTCGCCCTCGACGATCGTGGTCGCGTGTGGGTCGCCGAAGCCCACCAGTATCCGAATCGCGTGAAGGGCCCGGGCCGCGACCGGATCATCGTGCTCGAGGACACCGACGGTGATGGCCGGCACGACCGGCGCACGGTTGTCGTCGAAGGCCTGAACTACGTCAGCGGCCTCGAGGTCGGCTTCGGCGGCCTGTGGGTCATGTCGCCGCCCTCCTTCTATTTCATCCCGCTGCGCGATGACCGGCCGACGTCCGCTCCCGTGGTCCTGCTCGACGGTTTCGGCGATCACGCCAACGCGCACAACATGGCGAACAATCTCGCCTGGGGACCCGACGGCTGGCTCTACGGCACGCACGGCCGGACGAACTGGTCGCTGCCCGCCAAGCCCGGCACGCCGAAGGAGCAGCGCACGGCGTTCGACGGCGGCGTGTGGCGCTATCATCCGGTGCGCCAGGTGTGGGAGTCGTACACCGACGGCACCACGAGCCCTGGCGCAACCGCGATTCCAGCCGCTTCGCCTACGAACGCATTCCCACCATCGCGGACCACCTGCACTTCACCGGCAAGGTGCGCGTGCAGGACGGCCTGGGCAGTCCCGCGGAAGACGAGGCCGGCGGCGGCCACTCGCACGCCGGCACCCTCGTTTACCTCGGCGACAACTGGCCCGACCGCTACCGCAACGGCGTGTTCGTGAACAACACCCACGGCCACCGGATCAACCACGACATTCCCGCCCGCGCCGGCTCCGGCTACACCGCCACCCACGGCCGGACCCTCATGCAATCGCGCGATCCGTGGTACATGGGCGTCTCCCTGCGCTACGGTCCCGACGGCGCCGTCTACGCGGCGGATTGGTCCGACACCGCAAGCTGTCACAGCCTGCGCAATACCCAGCGCGCCACCGGCCGGATTCACCGGATCAGCCACGGCCAGCCCGCGTGGGATCGCGTCGATCTCGCGACCCTCGACGACCTCGCCCTCGTGCAGCGCCACCTGCACCGCAACGACTGGCACGTGCGCCACGCGCGCCGCCTGTTGCAGGAGCGGGCCGCCGCCGGTCGCGACCTGACCGCAGCGCACGCAGCGCTCCACCGCATGTTCGCCGAAAACCCCGACGTCACCCGGCAGTTGCGCGCCCTGTGGACCTTGCACGCGACCGGCGGGCTCGACGCGGCGTTCCTGCTCCGCCAGCTCGGACACGCCGACGAGAACGTGCGCGCCTGGGTGATCCAGCTCCTCTGCGAAAACCGCACTCCGCCCCCTGAAGCCGTCGGACGTTTCGCCCGCCTTGCCACGGACGACCCGTCGCCGCTCGTCCGCCTCTACCTCGCCTCCGCGCTGCAACGCCTCGCACCCGCGCAGCGCTGGGACATCGCCGCCGGCCTGCTCGCCCGGGGCGAAGACGTCCGCGACCAGAACCTCCCGCTCATGGTCTGGTATGGCATCGAACCGCTCGTGCACGCCGATCCCGAGCGCTTCGCCCGGCTCGTATCCGCCACCCGGTCCTCCCTGGTGCGCCGCCACCTCGCGCGCCGGGCCAGCGAACCGGATGTCCGCGACCGCGGGCTGCCGGCCGTGGTGCGGCAACTGGCGCCCGGAATGGACGCGGCCGTGCTGTCCGACCTGCTGGACGGCCTGCACCGCGGCTTGCAGGGCACGCGCCGCGTGCCGCTGCCCGCCGGCTGGGCGGAGCGCTCGGGAAACCTGCGCGCCCATGCCAACCCCGCGGTCTCCGCGCGGGCGCGGGAGCTGGCCCTCGTGTTCGATGATCCGGCGGCATTGCGCGAACTGCGCGCCCAGGCGGCCGACCCCACGCTGGACGCCGCCACCCGCCAGCGCGCCCTCGAGGCCCTGGCCGCGCGGCGGCCCGCGGATCTCGCGCCGCTCCTGTTGCAGCTGACCGCGGATCCGGCGACGCGCCGGAGCGCGGTCCGCGCGCTGGCCGACTACGACCACCCCGACGTCCCCGCCACCCTGCTCGCGGCGTATCCAGCATTCGATGACGCCGCCCGGCAGGACGTGGTCCAGACCCTCGCCGCGCGGCCCGCCTGGGCGGACGCCCTGCTCGATGCCGTCGCCCGCGGCGTCGTGCCACGCGCCCGGATCACCGCGTACTCCGCGCGGCAGATCGAGCAGCTCGGCGACCCTGGTCTGCGCGCGCGCGTGCAGTCGGTCTGGGGCGAACTGCGCACCACCAGCGGCGAAAAGGCGGAGCAGATCGAACGCTGGCGCAAGGCCCTGACGCCCGCGGTGCTCGCCCGCGCCAATCGCGCCGCCGGCCGGGAGTTGTTCCAGCGGCTCTGTTCCTCGTGCCACCGGCTGTTCGATGCCGGGGGCGCGCTGGGCCCCGACCTCACCGGGTCGCAGCGGACCAATCCGGCCTACCTGCTGGAAAACATCATCGATCCGAGCGCCGGCGTGTCCCGGGATTTTCAGCTCCACCTGATCCACGTCCGCGGCGGGCGGGTGCTGAGCGGGTTCGTGATCGCCGAGGATGAACGCACGCTGACGCTCGCGTCGCTGAACGAGCAGGTGACGCTGCCGGTTGCCGAGATCGAACGGCGGGAACGCCTCCCGCAGTCGATGATGCCTGAAGGCCTGCTGCAGGATCTCACCGCGACGGAAGTCCGCGATTTGTTTGGCTACCTCGGCGGCCCCGCGTCGGTCGCACCGTGACCGGGCTACGGTTTCGGCCCTGAGCCGAACAGCTCGCCGAGGATGGCCAGCACGATGCCGACCTGCACCAGGGCCAGGCAGAACCACAGCGCCCCGCCGCCCCAGCGACGCGCGCCCAGCAGACGAATCGCCGCCAGAAAATTGCGTCCCGCCAGGACGGCGAACGCCAGCCCCACGGGCACCAGCAGCACCCGGAACGTCACGCGACGCGCATCGGGCGGCAGGAAATTGACCCCGACCCCGATCCCGATCAGCACCGCGATGAAGAGGACGAGGAGCCAGATGCGGGCCTTGGACATCCCTTCCGGCCCCGACGTGCCCGGCACCGGTCCGCCCGACGGATCCGTTCGCGCTTCGAGATCCGGCGCGGCGCGGGCGATCGCCGCGCGCAGGTCGCCCCGCGTCCACCAATACGCGAACGCTTCGATCGGGATGAAGCGCCGTTCGCTGATGAGCTGGAGACGGACGTCATCGTAGAGCGCGGCGCCCTGGAACCGGACCTGGGAGGCCCCGGCAAACCGCTGCGGACCGCTCCCGGACATCGGCTCGCGCAGAACAAACCCTTCACTCCCCGGCACCAGCCGGAGCCCGGCCACGTTGGCCCAGGAACTCTGCAGGCGGGCGCCGACCTGGCGGGTTTCGATGCCATCGGCCGAGACGATGAGCTTGGCCGCGAAATCGACCCAGAGCAGGAGCGGAAGCATCACCGCGCTCACCAGGACGCCGCCCACCAGCAGGCCCGGTTCACCGGTGACCATCCCGCCCACCAGCAAGGGCAAACCCAACAAGGCCCAACTTCCATACAGGATCGCCCGACGACGCGGACTGAGGCGGTAAACGCGAGGTAGATCCATCGTTCGGATACCCGGAAGGGCGCTGGGCGAGGCTCAGGGTCCCTCCGACGGCTGTCAAGGGGCCGGGCCTGCGCGGTGCCCCGTCTCGGGCCCGAGCGGCCCAAAGCAGACTCCTTCCGCCGGGTCATCGCCCCATACGGCGAGTTAAACCTCCAACCCAAACCCTCAAGACACGGCTGTCCCCAAACTTTGGTGGAGATATATCCGAGTGTCTCGTCCTGCCGCCTCTGCTGTCCCGTCCAAAAAACGGCGCGCAACCTCCGTGAAAGATGGTGGGCCCACTGGGATTCGAACCCAGAACCAAAGGATTATGAGTCCTTCTATTGAAAGTATCGTCCGGTTGTGGTAAATTGCCGTCTGTTGCATCTAGCCATTAATTATCATAGGATAAGACCATGAATAATGAAAGAAAAGTGCTACGGGAGCCAACAGGCTACAACCCCATAAAACGACAAGACAACGACAAGACAGCCAAGCCCATTCGGGTCCGATCTGGGATGGGAACGGTTGCCTATTGGCGCGCGAAGCTCTTTCGCAACAGCTATCGGGACAGAGAAGGACGGACGGTCGAGATCCCCGAATACTACGTGCGAATGCGCCATGATGGCCAAACGAAGCGGGTCCGGTTGCACACATCGGACAAGGACCGGGCAGCCGAGGAAGCGCTAAGGCTCGCTGAACGGCTGGAAAGCGAGGGTTGGCACGCGGTCACAAGCGGACAGGCTCGGTTGCCTGCATCTCCAACGATCGATGAGTACTGCGATGCCTATGCGAAGGCGACGGAAGGAATGCCAAAGCCACCACGTGCGATCAGCGTCGCTACCTACGTTAGAAGCCTGAAACAGCTCTGTGCGCTGGCGGGCGTAAAGCAAATCCGAGACCTTGATCGCAACGCGATCGGAAAGGCGGGCGAAGTCTACCGCGCCCAGGGGCGGAAATCAGGCAGAAAAGACCCTGCCATCATCAACACCTTTGCGAAGATACTACGGAACGCTGCGGCTTGTTTCTCAGATAAAGCCCGTGAGGTATTGGAGCGTAACGGGCTCAAACTGGGAAATCCGTTCGAGGGCGTCGAGCGCTCGCAGGACATTCGACGATTTGAACCTCTAAAGCCCGAATTGATCGATCGAATCATGGCAGACGCACATCTACTCTTGATGGGTGATCCCAACGCCATGAACCCGGAAACAACGGCGTTCGCGACGGAGCACAAGAAAGCCCACGGAAGGCTTCCTCAATGGCGAGACATCGACTTTAGGAAGCCCCACCCCGACGCATATGCCGCATTGCTTCTCGCCTACGGGGCCGGGCTCCGCGCCAACGAGATCGACAAGGCGCGGTGGGAATGGCTTCAGCACAAGGACGGCATATTTTTAATCCAAATTCCCGAAGAAGAGGCTGACTTTAAGCCGAAGGGCGGAGAGGGGCGAACTGTCCGCATCCAGGCAGAGGTTTTCGCAGCTCTACATCGTTCGCGAGTTGAGGCGTCCCCCTACATCATTGGCGGGAGCGAAACGACTGGAAAGGCGGCAAGGGGTCTCGCTTATCGTTCGCCCCTCACCTTTCGGAAGATCAACCTTTGGTTGCGGGACCGGGGGGTCGAAAAAGGGAAGTCTCGCGGCCACCCTCTGCATACGCTGCGGAAGCAGTACGGAAGCGTTATTGCGACTCATCATGGGCTTTTCCACGCCCAACACCTTCTCGGTCACAAATCGCCAGTAGTGACGTCAAAGTACTACGCAAGTCCGACGGCTTCGCCAGAGATGACCCACTTCAAAATCGTGCCTTGAGGTCAGATTCTTGGCGGTACGGATTAACCGAGGAATATCACCCTCAACGTCCAAGTTTACCCTTGACAACCGGACGCGATAGTGTTCACTCGTACACTATCAGTATGTACTAATACCGCCATCGGGTGGTTCCACGAGGGCCTAGCTCTCATCTACTGAGGTGGTTCGCAGGAAGTGCTGCTTACGCCGATCGCACAGGCAAACCGAAGGGCCGTTTTTGGCGCATTAGCGCGCCCTCGATTTGCGTCCATGCGCCGCGAACAAGCGAAACATGCCAGATCCAGATACTCCGTATTTCTTTTCACCCAACCAGCTAGCTCGCAGGTGGTCCCTGCACCAAGAGTCTGTGCGCCGAATGGTGCGAGACGGTAGGCTCCCCGCCCTTCGCCTCGGGAAGAGGGTCAGAATCGCTCTACACGAGGTCGAGGCCTTTGAGGACGAGCATCGTATCAATCGAGGAAAGGAGGTGGTCCAATGAGCACGGAGCCGCAACCAAGACTGAGCACTCCAGACGGATACAGCCGCAATGTCATGGCACGAAAAGTGTCGGATATTTTTACACATCATAAGGAGGAGGAGGGGAAAAAGGGTGGGTACAGGGTTTGGGCCATATCACGTAGGATATTGGAAGAAGGTGTGATGTCGTATTGGAGAAGGAGAGATCGCGTTGAGAGATTGTTGTTCATACTCCACCTCATCGTCGAACGGATGGGTTGCTTTGCATCCTCAGACAGCTATGTCCCGATCAACCAGAAGCGGCTGAGGTCGGTTATCGGGTTCCAGCATGCACTCAACGCGCTTCGAACACTAGAAGAAGGCGGGTTCATCGAGTCTAACCGATCCTGGCAAGCTGGCAAAACGTCCATGGGTTGGCGTCTAACCCCGTGGGCAGCGAGCCTACCTTGGGAATTTCAATTCACTACCCCGCCCTTTTGGCACCGTTACTACGACGAGGTGGAAAAGAGGAAGCAAGAGGCAGTGGCGGCTCACCCAGCGCATACCCTCATTTGGGAGTCATTGCACCAAATGTCTCTGCATCCCTCGATGAAATGCGAATCACCGTCGTTTGAGGGTGACGAAGGAGATTTCCGACGGAAGGCACTCCACTGGCAATGTGCCATCCAACGCATAGCGGACCACGCGTGGCGGTTCTCGTGGGATCGCAAGACCGGGCGGGTTTTCAACAACCTTACATCTCTGCCGAGAGCTCTGCGGCGATATGTTTGCCTCTCCGGCGACCCTTGCGTAGAAATCGACGTGGCGTGCTCCCAGCCGTTTCTTTTGGCAGGCCTCTACCCTGCAAGCTCCACAGAAAGAGCCCGATATCTAGAAATTGTCTGCATGGGGCAATTCTACGAGGCTGTGGGTGCTGCCGCGGGGGTTGACTGGGATTCAACGGCACGAGGGCGGGGATGGCTCAAAGAGCAGATCTACGCTCAAGTCTTATTCGGTCGGGTTTGCCGAGGATTCCCACTCTGGCAAGGATTTCGCAGGCTGTTTCCTGAGCTGGGGGAGATCGTCGTGGCAAAGAAGAGCGAAGGACACGCGGAGCTCGCAATCGCTTTGCAGAAACTCGAAGCGTCAATTATGGTCCGCGGAGTCGTGCCAGAGCTGGAAGCCATGTTTCCTGCGCTCGCGATACTAACGGTCCACGATAGCCTGATTGTACCCGTGGAATATGCCACCATTGCGGAGGATGTCATTCGCCGGCGTTTCACAGAGGTTATCGGTGGCAATCCGCTCCTTCGCACATCCCTTCCACCGAGCCATGTCTTGAAGTAGTACTGCTTTGAAGAAGCCCACCCGTAAAGAATCGTTGCGCATACAAAGAAATCGTCCGACCTAGGGTCATTCCCCCATATGGTAGACGGTTAGGAAAGCGACTGGGCGGAACAAAGGTATGAAGCCGAAAGGTTGCTCAAGTGGCCCTACGTCCGGAGGTTCAGGTACCTGAGAAACGAACACAAAAAGGCGCGTAGGAAGACGCCTGCCAATTATCCTCGGGGTTGCATGGGCGCGCTGCCAAAAACCGAACATTGAACTGACGCTGCTTTGCTGAAGAAGGCGGCCCCGCTCCTGATGTGTCGGGCATTGCCGCATCCAGTCTGTGGAACGCATTCCGGCACCGCCACCAAACCAAACACGAAAGCGAACGGCCTCTTCGTTCACGTTATTGTCGTTCCGAGGTGAGCCAAAGCGATTCGACGGAAGGACGGCACCGGCATCGTCTTCATTGTGGAGCACGAAACTGCGCTTCAGCCTGACGTCGCCACCTGGCCCCGATTCTTTGATCCGAAAACCGACACCACGGTTCGCGTCGATGGAGAAACAGTCGTCGAGTTCCCGAAGCTCAAGGAATTCGCCCAAGTGACAATCCGCGCGGTCGGCATTCGGTCGAACGAGAAAACGAAGGAACTGACGATCCAGAACGGCGAACTGCTGAGCTGAGGCAAAGGGATTTGGGCGGGAGGCCGCGCAAAGCGCGGTGCCCGCCCTTTTCCTTATTTCCATGGTTAATCACTGTCCGCTAGGCGGGCATTAAATCCCCGAGGTCAGTGGATCGCGCTCCACACTCTCTGCTATTTCTTTTTCAATCTCGTGCAAGGCTATCTTGGATTTTGGGTAGTCTAATACGACTTCACTTCTAATCGCCGCTGTTGTCTTCTCGAAGTTCTCTGGAGAGTTGAGCGGGGAGGCGGGATCATCATCTATAAATATAGGATGATTCTCTGTAAGGACTTCCACCGCAAGCATCGTATTGTGGTCAGCGCAAACGGAAACGAAATCGTATTTTTTAGCTGCCAATATAGGAAGTAAAAATGTGCCGGTTCTGTTTTCCTGTGTTGCAGCCAGCGCGAGGGTTTCGACCGAAGAAAAACCGTAGATGATGCCCATGGAATTTTTGGGAGATAAACCGATGTCTGACATGATCTTTTTGAGCTTGGCAAAAGCCAAGTGCGGCCCGGCATTGCCCTTTCTAGGCAGCATATCCTCCGGAGTTACGCGAAGCGCCGTTAATGCGGTCTTGCCTTGAAATGTGCGCTGTTTCCGCGCTTGGAGCGCCGCTGCTGTGACACCAGGAAATGTTTTATTGTAGGAATTTTCGTAGTGAACCACGAAATCCTGTAGTAGCTTTCTGATGATAGTCTGTCGCACGATTGCAGGGTCCGTATCGTGAAGTATATCCAAAACATTTGCAAAGCGACC
The DNA here is from genome assembly GCA_016793535.1 of Opitutaceae bacterium. GTDB lineage: Bacteria > Verrucomicrobiota > Verrucomicrobiia > Opitutales > Opitutaceae > ER46. The sequence continues at coordinate 22,714 of JAEUHA010000596.1, forward strand.
GCCCTGTTCACTGTTGTATATAGCGCTAAGGATGGGCCGTTGGTCCTTTTTTGCGTCCATGAATATGAACTGTGAGGCGAAATAGTCTTGGACGGACTTGTGGGCCCAATTGTATTCGCTTCCTTCGCAGGTAAAAAGCGGTACAGTGGAAACTAGGTCGAGGAGGAAGTCGCCCGGCTGGAATTTTATATCCTTACGCCTTTCTCGTATGTCGGCAAGTAATCCTAGGATCTTATCTTTCGACAAGTCGACTCTGCCGAGTTTTGCGCTACTAAAGCCGAGCTCACGCAGCACGGCGTGAAAGTCATCGATATCCAAACCTGAGTGCTTAGGTCGGTTAAAACTCTCGCCTTTTGTGAAATCGTGCGCCTCGAAGAGTGCGTCGAAAACCTGTCGATAAAAAATATGCTTTCGAAACGGCACCTTGGCCTTAAATGTATATGCCTTAAAAAGGAGAGAAACCAACATGGGGTTTCTCAGTAGGTCCTTCACCTGATCGTATTTGCCGCCATCTAGCTCCGCTATTAGCGCCTTTGCGTGCAA
>JAEUHA010000348.1 GCA_016793535.1 Opitutaceae bacterium
GTGGGCCAGGCGGCCGCGAGCGACATCATCGGCAAGGGCGTGCAGGCGGGCCGGGTCGTCCGTCAATTCGACGTGCGCGACATCACCGAAGCCACCGCGCTCGCGCTGATGGAAGACATGCTCACCGGCAAACGGTGAGGCCAGGGCGGATCGATTTAGCCCGCGGATCACGCGGAGCACATGGAAGGATGGATCGTTTCCGTGTGCTCCGTGTGTTCCGTGGGCTAAATCGATCCGCCCTGGCCTCACCGCTTGCCGGTGAGCATGTCTTCCATCAGCGCGAGCGCCGTGGCTTCGGTGATGTCGCGCACGTCAAACTGGCGGACGACCCGGCCCGCCTGCACGCCCTTGCCGATGATGTCGCTCGCGGCCGCCTGGCCCACGATCGCCGCGTCCTTCAGGCGAATCGCCGTCGCCTGGATGTCGGGCACGGGATAAGTCGTGTCGCCGGACACCTCCGGCACGGTGAGGTTGCGACTGGAGATCAGCACCTCGATCGCGATGTCGGCGATGTTGGCGAGCGCCTTCCGGTCCTTCGCCGCGCGATCGCCGACGAGATGGGTCCCGGGCTCTTCGGGGAGCAGGGAGGCCGCGACCTGTTGATCGGCGAGCTGGGCGCCGGCATGACGAAAGGCGCGACCGAAGAGCCGCTCTATCTCGCGCACCGTCTGCTGGTCTGCCAGCGTGGCGACGGTGGCGTCCTTCTGCTTGTACGTGTTGGTGCCCGTCGTCTTCAGCGCGCCTTCGCCTTTCTCGAATTGTTCGACGCGATCCGTGAGCTTGAGTCCCGACACCGTGTCGACGAGCGCACGATTCACGTAGATCACAACGCGCGGCGCGCCGTCGGTCTGGTACGTGCGGCGGAAACCCTCGAGGATGCCCTCGGCCGTCTGCCGGGCGATGAGCGTGTCTCCAGAAGGTCCATACACGCGCTGGCCGCTCCCGGGCTGCCCGGGCTGCGGCACCGCGCTCGGCGTGCGCGGGAGGGCCTGGACCACGGGCGGCGGCGCCGGGGGCGGCGTGGCCGGCGTCTGGGCGGACACTCCGGGTACGAGCGCGAAAAGCAGCGAGGCGAGCAGCGGGAGGCGTTTCATGGCGCGGAGTGGGATCGGTTACCGCGCCTGCCGGACGCGGACGGTGTACTTCCTGGCCTGCGTGTTCATCGCGGTGAAGCGCACGGCTTCGGTGGAATTCTCGGAAAGGATGAGCGTCTGCCAGGGCGTCTCGTCGCCGGTGGAGAAGCCCTGGTCGTCCTTGAACACGCAGTTGATCTGAACCTGGATCCGGCGGGCCTCGCGGTTCTTGACGTTGGCGGTCACCTCGAGCCGGCCGTCGGCCAGCGGACGCTCCTGCAAGCCCGTGCACGTGACGGAATACTGGGCGGGCTTGTCGAGCAGCACGAAGCGGTCGGTGTTCTCGAGCGTGAACTTCGTGGTGTCCAGCGGCGCATGCGGCCCGGGTTCGGTGGCGCAGCCGGCCCCCAGGGACAGGACGACGGCGGAAACGAGGAGGGCAACGGGCTTGGTGGTCATAAGGCGGAGGGTAGCGATGCGGTGAGACTGCGGCTCACCGTTTAAGTTCGCTCAAAAACACGACGGTGTCGCGCTCGCCGGGGGCGACGGTGAAGCTGACGCGCTGGGTGCGCTGCTCCAGCACTTTGCCCTCGCGATCGAGAAACTCGATCCGGCCGGAATGCTCGCCGGGCGGGAGCTTCAGCGCGGCAAAACTCAGCCGCTGCGGCAGGTTGTTCCACTGGCGGGTGTCGGCCTCCGTCTGGGTCGCCGCGGCGGCGACCTTGCTGATGACGCCGAGAATGCCCAACCCGACCGCGGTGCGCTCGGCATCGTCGTCGTCCTTGCCGCGCCGATCCCGGCGGCGGGCTTGGTCATTGGCGATCACCGCGCCGGTCAGCGCGACGTCGCCGACCATGTCGGCCCCCGCCTTGAAATGAGCCTTGTTGCCGAGGATGTGGTCCATCACCCGGCCGCCCCGCGTGGTCGCCTGGTACCCAAGATCATCATACACCGGCAGGGGCACGATCCGGCGCCCGTTGTCCAGCACCAGGCGCGCCGACCGGCTCGGCGAGTCCTCGACGTGGAAGCGCAGCATCTCGCCATACTGCCCCGCCGCCACCTTGCGGGGGCCGTAGCCGTATTCGGCGAACACGAGCACATTGGTGGCCGGATTGTACGGTGCGAGCGCGAGCCGCTCGCCGGCGAGCGCCTGGGCGCGGGCGAAGGCGTCGCTGCCGTCGGCCTGGAGCTTCGCGGAGGCCAGGCCATCGAGGTAATCGAGCAGCACGTAGTCCGCGCCGTAGCTCTCCGGTCCCGGCTGGCTGTCGATGACCTGGCCCGAGCGGAAGCACGCGCGCGCGTTGTCCAGCTGTCCCTCGCGCCAGTAGAGGATTCCGCGGTAGTAGTAGGCCATCACCCGCTCGTAGGGCTCGCCGATGAACGGCTTGGTGCGCTCGGCCGCGAAGAGCCCGCGGGCGCGCGCCGCCTCAGCGTCGTTCGTAATGATTCCGCCGATACGCGCGATCGCGTCATCGAGCCGCGCCTTCGCCGCCGCGTCGTCGCCCGCGCGGAGGGCGATGGCCGCCTCGCGGTAGGCGTACAGCACGCGGTCGCGTTCGGGCACCGCCGGCGCCCGGCGATCGGCCTCGGACAGCCGCGCGTCCGGAGGTGCGACGCACCCCGCGAGAAGCCCCGCCGCCAGCACCGCGAGAATCTGGCCTCCGGTTTTCATCAAGTGTTTCGCCGGGAGCGCGGGCGATTCCGCCCGCCCCCGCCGAGCCCGGGCCGCGGTGAATCGTGCCCCGCCCGCCACCGGCTCACCGGTACGCGGCGTCCTCGAGCCCCTGCTTCTTGATTTCCGCGACGTCCTCCCAGACGATGCGACTCGTCCGGGCGTCGGTCAGCCGAAAGCTGTACATCACATAATCGCTCGTGCCCGCCGTCGTGCGGGTCGTCATGCCGTCGAGCTTGCCGGTGAGAAAATAATCCGCGCCGCCGAACTCGACGACGTTCGGATCGGCACTCGCCGTCACCTGCCCGGACCGCTTGAGCTCCCGCTCGCGTTCCAGGGTCTTCATCATCTCGCGGTCGAGAAAACTCACCTGGCCCATCGCCTTCGAGTTCAACTGCGTCCGGATGCGGGTGAGGAAGATGTCCTTGTTGAGCGGGAAGCGCGTGTTGTTGACCACGGGTTCGAGCACCACGCTGGGCGGCACCTGGGCGCGCGCGATCTGCGGGATCGCCAGGATGCTGCGCGCCATCTTGTCCGTGACGGCCACCAGGTCCTGCGACTCGACGCCGGTGCCCGCGACGAACCCGCGTTCATCCGGGCGCATCTCGGTGACCGGAACCCCCGAGGGATTCTGCACTCCGGCGGAGGTGGCACAACCGGCAAGGAGCCCGGCGGCCGCGACCAGACTGGCGGACAGGAAGCGAGACGAGTGGTTCATAGTGGCAAAAGGGAAATCGATCGCCTTCCAGACGTGCGCCGGGCCGCTGATATTCAGCGAATGTGAGGGCGCCGGCTCGAGGTGAACGCGGGGGCGTCCGGCGTCAGCGCCCGAACAGGCCGTTGGCCGAACTCATCGGCGTCGGCGTGTTGTAGTAGTTGTTGATGATCGTGACCTGCTGCGGCTGGGCCGGAGCCACGGGAGGAGCCGCGGCCTGGACGGTCTGCGCCGGATACACGACGACGGGAGCGGACGAATACGCGTCGGCGCGCCGCCGGGCATCGACCACCGAGCCGAGGAGCCAGCCGATTCCTGCGCCCCACGCGGCCCCGCGCCAGCCGTCATGCCGGAAGTCGCCGCTGTTGTGCCCGATCACGCCGCCCGCCAGCGAACCCAGGAGCAAACCGGTCGACGCCGCGCTGCCCGCCGGGTACGTGCTGTAATACGGATACGCCTCCCCGTAACCCGGATAATAGCTGTAGGCGGGATAGGACCGGTAGACCGCCGGCCCCCAACCGTAGCCGGAGTAGCCGCGGCCGGGGTAAATTCGCGCGGGATGACCATAATAGCCATGGCCGTACCCGGAGCTCCGATACCGGATGCCTGAACCGGCCCGCACGCCGACATAAACCTCGGGTCGGTCCCGGTAAACATAACCGCCGCCGCGCGGCACGTCCACGCGGGTCGCAGCCGCATTCGCGTTCCCGATCATCTCGCCGAGAATCAAGCCGGCTCCCGCCCCGATGGCGGCGCCCTTCCAGCCGTTGTGGCGCAAGTCGCCGCTATTGTGGCCGATAACCGCCCCGGCCACTCCGCCGAGCACTGCGCCCTGGACGGCTTCGGGCCGCAGCAACTGCGCGCGGGCGGGGACCAACGCCAACGAGACCAAGCTGAGGAGGATCGCGGTTTTCATGGAATGGGCACTGAATGCGACAGCGCGCTCCCCGCAAGGTTTCAACCGATGGGTAGCGTCCGCCGCCGGTAGGGACGGACCCTGACCGCGGAAGTTTCACGCCCGGGTGCGTGTTGCCGGCAACGTCCGCCGGCCGGAGCCGTTCGCCGCCGCCCTCAGGGAGCCGGGGTCTTTTTCGGCGCCGATTTCTGCTTCGGCTCGCGCGGTTTCGGCAGGCCGACCTGCTGCCAGGTCGGGGCGCCAGGGGTCGGCGGCAGTTCCTCGACGCGCACATCCTTCACCTGCACCAGGGCCATGCCACCGCTGTGGATCTGAATCGCGATCCGGCCATCCTGCGCGATGTTGGGCTCCGCCTCCGTGTAATCGAGCGCCGGGACACCGTTGATCCACGAGCGGATGCGCGGGCCTTCGGCGCGAATGCGAAATTCGTTCCACTCGTTCTTCTTCACCGCCGCGTTGACCGCCGCGAGGTTTGCGGCCTCGGCGATCACCTTGTTGCGCCGCGATTCGTCGTACAGCTTGCCCCACCAGCCGTCGCCGGCGTCCACCTGGTAGCCGCTCATCTCGGTGTTGTTCGGCACCCGCAGGCTGCGGATTTGCACGCCGCTGTTGATCATGCCGGTGTTGGGCACGCCGGTGAGCTTCAGTTTCAGCGTCACATCGAAGTTTTGAAACGACCGCGTGGTCGCGAGGAAGAAATTGTGCGGCACTTTTTCGGTGAGCGAACCGCCGGTCAGCGCGCCATCCTGCACACGCCACCACTTCGAATCACCCTCCCAGCCGGCAAGGGTTCGCCCGTCGAAAAGCTCCGCGGCGGACGCCGCCGCCACGCCGAGACACCACCCGAGCAGGAGCCGGGCGCACACGTTGACCGATCGAGGGAAGGTATTCATGGGGTGAGTCGCGGAAGGGGCCGGGCCGTTTGCCCCAACGCACGGTCGCGCTGGAGCGCCGTGTTTGTGCCCAATTCACGCCCGTCGGGTCAAGCCGCCCGCATCCGTCGAAACCCTTTGATTCCGATCGGGTCGGAGTTCCTTGCCGCGGCGCCATGCCCGCGAATCTCCCCCGGCCGCTCCGCGCGGTCGTCCGGTTTCGTGGATTGTGTCGCCGCGCCTCCCGCTTATCCTCGTCCAACTTCTCGCATGATGCTCGCCCGTTTCGCGTTCGCCGCCGCCACGTTCCTCCCGCTGCCCCTGACCGCCGCCGAGGCGGGCGCGCTGACGCCGGTGGCTGACTCGGCCGGCCGCGCCGACCTCACGACCCTGCGCGCCAAGGCCGAAGGCGGCGATACGAACGCCCAATATCAGCTCGGGCTCGCCTTCGCCCAGGGTTTGCAGACGCCGAAGGATCCCGTCGAGGCCTACGCCTGGCTCACGCTCGCCGCCGAAGGCGGCTCCGGCGGGCGGGCGTTGCAGGTGCTGCTCGAAACGCTGCCCCAGGCCCAGGTCGCCGCGGGCCGCCGCCGCGTCGAAGCGCTGCGGGCGACCAACCCGGTGCTGCGCGCGGTCGCCTCCTCGGCGCTGGTGCCCGCGCCCAACCCGAGCCCGATCATCGCCGCGCCGCCGCGCCAGTCGGCCCCGTCGTCACCGCTCATTCCCGCCCCGGCCACGCCGACGATCTCGCCCGGCGAATTCAAGGCGATGCAGGACCAGCTCGCCACCGCCCTGCAGGACAAACGTCAGCTCTCCGCCGAACTCAGCGCCGCCTGGAAAGAGGTCGAGCAGCTCAAGGCCCGGCTCGCCCAGGGCACGGCCCCGTCAGGCGCTGCGGCCGCCACCCAGGCCCAGCTGCAGCAGACGCAGTCCGCCCTCCAGATTCAGTCGAACGAACTGGCCGCCGCCCGAACTGAGGTCGCCCGCCTCCAGACGCAGCTCAACACCGCGCGTGACTCCCTGGCCGCGCAGACCGCCTCCGCCGCATCCGCGTCCGACGCCGCCGCCCAGCTGCAACGCGAACGCACCGCCCACGCCGCCACCCAGGCCGCGCTCGCCCAGCTCAAGACCCAGCTCAACGAAGCCGCCGCCAGCCGCGCCATGCTCGAGCGCGACCTGATGGCCCGGCTCAGCGCCGCCGACCGGGCGCAGAGCGCCGCGACCGAGGAAAACCGCCGCGTCACCGCCCAGCAGGCGGACGCCGCCGCCAAGGCCGAAGCGCTCGCGCGCGAATTGAACCAGGTCCGCACCGAGCTCACCACCGCACGCCAGGCCCTCACGGCGGCGGCGGGCAAGGCCAGCGCCGATACCGACCGCCAAACGCGCAAAGTGGCCGACCTCGAGGCCAGCCTCACCGCCACGCGCAACGAACTCGCCCAGACGAAGGCCGCCCTCAGCGGCGCCACCGCGACCGCCGAATCCGCCTCCGCCCGCGCCGCGGCGGCCGCGAAGGCCGAGACCGAGCTCACTGCGCTCCGCACGCGGATCGCGACGCTGGAACGCGAGCTGCAGTCCACGACCGAGGCCGGACGGCGCACGACGGAAGCCCGCGCGGGAGCCGATGCTGCGTTGCGCACCGCCCAGCAGCGCCTGGCCGAGACGACCGAGGAACTCGCCGCCCTGCGCCGCCAGGTCACCGCCACCCGCGAGCTCGAGCAACGCGTCCAGCAGCTCGAAGCGGAGAAAGCCGCCGCCGTCGCCTCCGTCTCCACCGGTCCGAGCCGCGACGAGCTCACCCGGGCCGCCGCCGCCCAGGCCGCCGCGGAGGACAAGCTCGCCACCGCGCTCCGCGCCTACACGCAGCTCACGCGGGAGCGCGACGACCTGCGCAGCCGGCTCGCGGATCTTTCCGCCAAACTTTCGTCTGCCACCGAGTCGCTCGCCGCCGCCGAAGCCCGCGCCCGGACCACCGCCGCAACCAACTCGGCCGTCACGTTGGCCAGCGCGGAGCTCGAGACCCTGCGCAACCGGGCCGACGCCGCCGAACGCGCCGCCGAGACCGCGCGCAGCGAAGCCGAGCGCGCCAACCAGCTGCTCGGCACCACGCGGCCCGCCACCAGTGCGCCCACGAGGCCGAGCGTCACGCCCGGCCGGCCTGCCCGCACCCATACGATCGCCCCGGGCGAGACCCTTTCGAGCATCGCGCTCCGTTACTACGGCACCGCCGCCCGCTGGCCGGAAATCCTCGCCGCCAATCGCGACGTGCTCCCTGACGAACGCAGTTTCGTCGTCGGCCGCACCCTGCGCATTCCCTGAGCCCGCTTCCCGGGGGCAACGCCCGTCCCGGCAGGAGCCCGCAGCCGACGCTTGCCTTGCCCGCGTCGGACCGGCATCGACGAAACCCCATGTCCACCGTTCCCTCCCTGTTCGCCGGCGTCACCGTTCACACGAAGGCCAACGTTTATTTCGACGGCAATGTCGTCAGCTACACCGTGCTGCTGCCGGACAAGTCCAAGAAGACCATCGGGCTCGTCCGCCCCGGCTCCTATCACTTCAAGACCGGCGTCGCGGAGCGGATGGAGATCGTCGCCGGGGAGTGCACCGTGACCCTTGATGGCGCCAAGTCCGCGCAGAAATACGCCGCCGGAACGTATTTCGATGTTCCCGCCAACAGCGGCTTCACCATCGCGGTGAGCGCGGGCTTCTGCGAATACATCTGCTCGTTCCTCGGCTGAGTCGGATTTCCCGGGAGCGAGGACGTCCTCGTCTGCAACATTCGGGATGCGGACGAGGGCGTCCGCGCTCCCAGGGGAAGTCCCTGCTCAGGGTGTGCCTACTTCCAACAGCCGCAACGGCTGCAGCGTCTGCGACCACGCGCGCCGGTCTGGCCGCAGCGTGGGGAACACGGCGCCGGCCGCGGGGGCGGCTTCGTTCGTCGCGGGAGTCTGGCCGCGGAGATAGACGCCGACGGAGACCGCATCCGCCCAGACGTTGAGATCGAGGTGGAAGATCGTCTCACCCGGTGCGACGGGCACAATGAACCAGGTCCAGTTTTCCGGCGACGCTTCCGTGGCCGCGGCAAACTGACCGGCACTGGTGACTTTTCGCACCGGTGTCACGCGACCGCCGACCATGATCTCACAGGTGGCCGCGCTGACCTCGGGCGGACCTTCCACGAGCACAAGCAGCTCGCTCTCGGTCACCGCCGGCACGCGCAACACGCCGTCCCAGTAGTAACGGATGCGACTCGTTTCGCCCGTGGCGGCCGAAACGGCCTGCCCCGGCAGCACCTGGGGCGTCCCCGCGATCACCGTCGCCTCGGGCCGGGAAAGGAGCCCGGGCAACGCCGCGTCCTCCGTCACCGGACCTGAGGTCAGGAGCGCGGTTTCATAGGGAGCCAACTTAAGGGACAGGCCCCGTTCACCCGGGCCGATCCGGCCGAGGGTCTCGCGCCGGGGGTAGATCATGCGGACCTCGCGCGCCTCGGTGGCGACGGCGGATGCCGGCAGGTCGATGCTGCGTTCCTCGATCCACGGATTGCGGACGCAATACACGTCGGTCGTCGGGTTGCGGAACATGTAACCATACGCCTCGCGATCCTCCGGCCGGCCGCCGATCTGCCACGCGTTGACCAGGAGCTCCTTGTTCTGGCGCGCCCATCGCACCAATCCGGCGACGAAGTCCCAGTCCTCCGGCTTCATCAGCGTCGGCTCGAAGTAAGTCGAAAGAAACCACCGGCCGCGCCCGATCGCCATCACGGCCATGTTCCGGAACTCCCCGGGCGTGAGGACGGTGATGTCGAACGTCTCCAACGCCTGCGTCGGCATCAGCCAGGCGTCCTGCCCGGCCCGATACGCGATGTCGCGCGCTGTGACGAGGGATTCCATCCAGTCCGGGCACGGCCCCCGGCCATACGGCAGGTCGTCGCCAACCGGACCCAGGACGAACGGGCTCTTCGTCAGCCACCAAGGGCTCGGCGGGTAGCCGCAGACCATGGGTTCGAGCACCAGCGCCGGATTCACCGCGCGCAGGGCGTCAAGGACGTCCGCGAGCCCCGCGTCGATGGCGATGCGCGACTCGGATCCGACCGGGTGCCCGTGCCCGGGGACGTCGCAGGTGTGCGCCATGAAATCGAGGATGACGTGCCCGAGATTGTACTGCCGCGCGTAGCTGACGATCCGCTCCTTGAATTCCCGCTGGTAGCGTCCGCCGAGGGCGAAACACGGCACCTGGCCCAGCCCGACGCCGAACGGCGTCATCTCGTAGCCCTGCGCCGCCAGCCAGTCGTTGTCGAGCGCAGGCGGGTATCCACTTCCCGGTGACAGCCAGAGCCCCATCCGCGCACCGGTGGCCGAGAGCTTTTCGTGCACGCCGCGCAGCTCGTTCGGCAGCCGGCGCGTTTCCATCTGCCACAGCGATTTCGGGTCCGACCAGCCGAGGTCGACGCAGTACGTGTCGAAGAACATCCCCGTCCGGTCCTGGAACGCCCGCCGCAGCGTCTCGATGTTGCCGAGCAGGTTCTTCTCGTTGAGCGGCAGCGGCACCGTCCACCAGGTGTCGGTGTGCAGCACGATGTCCCGGGGCTTGATGCGCACGGAGTCCAGGTAATGCAGGAACGCATCCCGCAGGCCCGCCTCGCCGGTGAGCCCGCCGCCCGCGTGCGGCCAGCCGACCACCACCGCGGCCACGGGCTGCCACCGGTCCTCGACGGCGAGCCGCGGCCGCTGCTGCAGATACGCGCGGTCGGCGGCCTCGCCGATCACCGTGCAATCGGCCGAGACGTGCTCGACCCCGAGAAACAGCGCCTGGCCGAACAGCGGGAACGACGCCGGCGCGGCGCCTGTTTCCCGAAAGCTCTGGCCCTCGATCCGCACGTCCAGCAGCCCGATCCGCGTCACGACGCGCCTCGCATCCGGCGAACGCAGGTGCGTCTCGATCCGCACGACGTTGGACGCGGGGCCGAAGGAAAACTCCCGGCGGACGCGCAGACCGGTCTCAGTCTCCTCCTGCTCCAGCACCACCCGGTCCGGCTGCCGCTCCACGAGGGTCCAGCCCCGCCGCAACGTGACGTCGCGTTCCGGCGTGACGAGCTCGATGCCCTCCTCCGCCACGGGCCAGCCGCCCTCGGGCGCAGCCGGCGCGAACAGTCGCGTCCATCGCCAGCCGGTCGATCCCTCGGAAAACTGCATCGCCGTTCCGTTGGGTCCGGTGAGCGTAAACGGCTCCTCCTGGGCGGACGCGAACGCCGGGACGGCGAGAGCCAAAAGGAATGCGATTCGACGGCGGCAAACGAGAGCGTGCATGTGGCGGTCTGCCCGACGCGCTGAGCCCGGGTTTGTTGCCGACGTCGCGTCACGGTGAGCGCATGGCGCCGAAACCAGAACGGGCAATGCCCTTAGGGAGTTTCTTTTTTCGCAAGTGTCCGCCCCCGGCAGGTCCGCCGGGAAAGTTGCGCAAAAAATGCGCACGCTTGTCGCCTCGGTGCGCGTCCGTCACGGTGAACCCATGTTCCGCCTGGCCGCCCTGCTGTTCATTGTCATGTTTGCCGGATGCACGGCGCTGCCCACGGCGCCTTCTCCGGGGGCCGCGGACGGCTCCGGGGCGGCCCGGGCCGACGGGCTGTACGCCGAGATCACGACGCCGCGCGGCGTGCTGTGGTGCGAACTGTATTTCGAGAAGATGCCGCTGACGGTCGCGAGCTTCGTCGGACTCGCGGAGGGCACGCTGGGACCGGCGCCGCGCCGGCCCTATTTCGACGGGCTGACCTTCCACCGCGTCGTGCCCGGCTTCGTCGTGCAAGGCGGCGATCCCACGGGCACGGGCAGCGGCGGACCGGGCTACCGTTTCCCCGACGAGTTTGCCGCCGGGCTCCGGCATGACGGTCCGGGCATCCTGTCGATGGCGAACAGCGGGCCCGACACCAACGGCTCGCAGTTCTTCATCACGCTCGGCGAGGCGCGCTACCTCGATTTCGTGCACGGCATCTTCGGCCGGGTCGTGCGCGGCGCCGAGGTGCTGCCGCAGATCGCGCGGGGCGACACCATGACGGTGAAAATCATCCGCCAGGGGCGCGCCGCGCAGCGGTTCCAGACGGACGAAAACTCCTTCAACGCGCGGCTCGCCCGGGCGCCGCGCTCCCGGCCGCCGCACTTCGTGGACAAGAGCGGCACCGGCACGGGCGGCGAACACTGGCAGGCCCGGTACATCGAGAACCGGCTCACGAATCTCGCACGCTTCACCGGCCGCCATCTCTACGTGCGCCTCCTCGACCGCTTCGAGCCGGATCCGGCCGGCCAGACGCTCGAACAGTACGTGGCCGAAGTCGCGGCCCGGCAGAACCTCCCCGCCGGCGCGCTGCTCGCGTGTTTCTTCGCCGATACCGACCGCTGGGTGCTGCACGGCGCTCCGGCAAAGGTGACGCTGCCCGCGCTCACGCCACCGGAGCCGCCCGCCACCCCGCCGACCACCCTCGACGGGATGGCGCAGCAACGGCAGCGCGAGCTCTATCGCGCGACCGGACAAATCATCTCCAGCCTGATCGACCAGACCGACCCCTTGTAGGAGCGGCTTCGCGCCGCGACCGCATCGTCACAGCAACCGCGGTCCCGGCCAGCGACTCTCCCTTTCTCCCTTCCCCATGAAATCGTCCACCCTACGTTCCGGCCTCGCCGCATTTCTGCTGAGCGCACTGCCCGCCGGCGCCGCCGACGCCGCGCTGCGTGAAACCGTCGCCTCGCGCGTCAGCGCCGAGTACGCCTCGCTGGAGGCGCTCTACAAGGACCTGCATGCGAATCCGGAGTTGTCCCTGATGGAAGAGCGCACCGCCGGCGTCGTGGCGGCGGAACTGCGCCGGCAAGGTTTCGAAGTCACGGAACGCGTCGGCGGCTTCGGCCTGGTCGGCGTGCTCAAGAACGGCAACGGACCCACCCTGCTGATCCGCACCGATCTCGACGGGCTCCCCGTGGAGGAGGAGACGGGCCTGCCGTACGCCAGCCGGAAGCGCGTGAAGGATCTGGCCGGCCGCGAGGTGGCGACGATGCACGCGTGCGGCCACGACCTGCACATGACGGTGTTCGCCGGCACCGCCCGGCTGCTCGCCTCGCTGCGCGAACGCTGGTCGGGCACGTTGGTGATGATCGGGCAGCCGGCGGAGGAACGCGGCCTCGGCGCGCGGGCGATGCTGGCGGACGGACTCTACGCCAAGTTTCCGAAGCCCGATTTCGCGATCGCACTGCACGACATCGCCACGCTGCCCGCCGGCACGGTCGGCACGCTCGAGGGCTTCATGATGGCGAACGTCGACACGCTCGACATCACCGTGCGCGGCATCGGCGGCCACGGCGCGTACCCGCACACCACCAAGGATCCCATCGTGCTCGCGGCGCGGATCGTGGTCGCGCTGCAGACCATCGTCAGCCGCGAGACCCGGCCAATCGAACCCGCGGTCGTGACGGTCGGCTCGATCCAGGGCGGCACCAAGCACAACATCATCCCGGACGAGGTGAAGCTGCAGCTCACCGTCCGCTCCTATTCCGACCAGGTGCGCCGCCAGACCCTCGAGGCGATCAGGCGCATCTGCCGCGGCGAGGCGATCGCCGCCGGCATTCCCGACGACCGGATGCCCGTGGTGACGTCATCGGAAAATGAATACACGCCCGCGACCTACAACGACCCCGCCCTCACGCGCCGCGTGCGGGGCGCCCTGACCGCCTGGCTCGGGGACGACAACGTGAAGACGATCGACCCGGAGATGGGCGGCGAGGACTTCAGCCGGTACGGCCGCACGGCCGAGCGCGTGCCGATCTGCATGTTCCGCCTCGGCGTCGTCGCCCCCGACGTGTTTGCCGAAAGCCAGCGCACGGGCGCGCCCCTGCCTTCCCTGCACTCGAACAAGTTCGCCCCCCTGCCCGAGCCGTCGATCAAGACCGGGGTCACCGGCATGACCGGCGTGGCGCTGGAGCTGCTCGCAAAGCGCTAGGCCCGGCTCCCCTTGCGGTCGCCGCAAATTCTTGAGGGACCGCTAAATCTAACCCGACTTTTACATCACGCGCGTTGCCGAGCAGGGGCGGGACGGTAGCGTGCGGGCAGCACCTTCCACCCGACCGGTATGCGACATCTCCTAGCCTCCGTAGACCCTTTGCAAGGCAATGTCTTGCAGTGGCATACGGCGTTGGCGAGCACCCACGCGATCGCGGACGGCGTGATTGCCGCCGCGTCGCTCACGATGGCCGCCCTGTTGCTGTATGTCGTGCGCCGGCAAAGTGGGCTGGGCCCGCTGTTTTCGCGGATTTCGGCCATGTTCGCCGCCCTGCTGCTGGCCAACGCCCTGGCGCACGGGACCGGCGTGCTCAGTCTGTGGATACCCGTTTACACGTGGAGCGCGGCCGCGAAGGTGGCGACCGCCATCGTCGGCCTGCTCGCGATGCTGGCGCTTTTCCGCGCCCTGCCCCGGGTCCTGCAGTTGCCGAGCCGCGAGGAACTCCGGCGCGTCCAGGCGACCCTGGAGGAACGCGTCGAAGCCCGCACCGCCGACCTCACCGCCGTCAACGAACAGCTTCGCCTCGAGGCCGAGCAGCGCAAGGAGGCGGAAGCCGAGGTCCTGCGCCTGAACACGGAGCTGCAGACCCACGTCACCGAGCTGCAGTCGCTCTTCAAGGGCCTGCCGGTCGGCGTCGCCATCGCGCACGACCCGGCGTGCCAGAACCTGCGTTCGAACGAGGCGTTCGCGGAAATGATGGGCCTGCCCGCCCACCACAACACGTCCCTCTCCGCGCCGCCCTTTGCGCGGCCGTCCCAGGTGCGGTTCCTGCACGACGGACAGGACGTGCCGCCGGCGGAGCAGCCGATGCAGCGCGCCATCGCGCAGAACGCCCCGGTGCGCGATTTCGAAGCGAAGCTGGTGCGCCCGGACGAGGTGACGATCGACGTGCTCGTCAACGCCGTGCCGATCCGCGACGGCAACGGCCAGCCGCGCGGCTGCGTCGCGACGTTCCAGGATATCAGCGGCCAGAAGCAGGCGGAGCGCAAGCGGCTCGATTTCGAACGCCGGCTGCTGCAGTCGCAGAAGCTCGAGAGCATCGGCGTGCTCGCGGGCGGCATCGCCCACGATTTCAACAACCTGCTCACCGGCGTCCTCGGTCACGCCAATTTCGCCCGCAGCGAGCTCGCCCGCGGCTCGACCAACGTCGACCACCTGCTCGCCCAGGTCGAAACCTCCGCCCAGCGGGCCGCCGATCTCTGCCGCCAGCTCCTCGCTTACGCCGGCAAGGGCCGGATCGTGGTGCGCCTGATCGACCTCAACGTCGCGATCCAGCAAAGCGTCCCGCTGCTCAATCTCTCCGTCAGCAAGAAGGTCACGCTCGATTTCCAGCTCGGCCCCGGCCTGCCCCCGCTGCGCGGGGATCCGTCCCAGATCAACCAGGTGCTGCTCAATCTCGTCACCAATGCCTCTGAGGCCATTGGCAACGAGACCGGCACGGTGACGGTCCGGACCGATCGGGTGACCGTGACGCCGATGGACATGCTCACGCTCACCGCGAGTCCGGAGATGGAGCCGGGCAGCTTCCTCTGTCTCGAGGTGCGCGACACCGGCTGCGGCATCGCCCCGGAAACGATCAGTCACATCTTCGAGCCGTTCTTCACCACGAAGTTCGTCGGTCGCGGCCTGGGCCTGGCCGCCGTCATCGGCATCGTGCACGGGCACAAGGGCGGCATCCGCGTTTCGAGCCAGGTGGGCGTCGGCACGACCTTCGAGCTTTTCTTCCCGGTCGTCGCCACGCCGCCCCGGAGCCCGGCCGCATCCAATCCGCCGATACCGGTGCAGGCGCGCGGCACGGTCCTCGTGGTCGACGACGACGAAACGGTCCGCGACTTCGCCGGCACGATCCTGGCGTCGGTCGGCTACCAGGTCGTCAGCGCCGGCGATGGCGAGGAAGCGCTCGCGAAGCTGCGGCGCGACCCGATGGTGTTCGATGCCGTGCTGCTCGATCTCACGATGCCGAAACTGGACGGCGAGGACACGCTGATGGCGCTGCGCATGATCGCGCCGAATCTTCCCGTGGTGCTGACCAGCGGCTACGGCGAGCAGGCCGTGGTCCAGCGCTTCGTCGGTCGCGGACTGGCGGATTTCCTGCCCAAGCCGTTCCTGACCGAGGCCCTCGTGCACACGATCAACACCGCCATCGAGCGGGCCCGGGTGGGCAGTTCGTAGGCTTGATTGCCCCCTGGGAGCGCGGCCGTCCCCGGCCGAGTTTCGATCCGTGCGGCCGGGGACGGCCGCGCTCCCAAAAAGGCCGGGGGATTGATCTCCCCACACGGAGGTTTGCCATCTCGCCCGACCCGCGTAAGGAGTCAGGCATCGTTCCATGCGCAGCTTCTTCTACCTGCTTCTGCTCGGCGTATTCCTCGGCACCGCCGCCCTCGTCACGCGTTCCGGCCTCCTCTGGCGCGAGAATCCGGGCCGTCCGATCAACAGCGCGATGCGCGAGGCGCTGGACAAGAAGAGCCCACAGTACAGCGCCGACGACGAGCTGCTGCTCGCGAAACTTTACGGCACCGCGCACAAGCTGCCGTCCGGACTCCGCTACGTCGTGCGCGCCCCGGGCACCGGCACCGACGTCCCGACCATCGGCCAGGAGCTGATCGTGCACTACGAAGGGCGGCTGATCGACGGCACCGCATTCGACTCGTCCTACCGTCGCGGCGTGCCCTTCACGTTCCGCATCGGCACGGGCGCCGTGATCCGCGGCTGGGATGAAGGGTTCGCGACGATGAAAAAGGGCGAGAAACGCACCCTCATCATTCCCCACTGGCTCGGCTACGGCGAAAAGGGCAAACGCCCCACGATCCCGCCCAAGGCCACGCTGGTGTTCGAGGTGGAGCTGCTCGACTGGAGATGAGCCGCGCGGTGCGCGGAGGTTCGAAGTGACAGGGCTCAAGTGACAGGATGAAAGCCGATCCGGCCTCCCTCTCGTCCCAAGCCCAACCCAGCGTCCCGTCACCTGATCGTTGTTACTTGGAACTTGCCACCCGATCCTTGGCCCCTGCCCGTCCCTGACCGGCCTCAGAGTCCCACCAGCGCGCCGTTGCGCTTGATCCAATGTTCGGCGTCGCGCCAGAACGGGCACACTTCCTCGACCCGGGCCCAGAAACGCGCGGAGTGATTCATTTCCCGCAGGTGCATCAGCTCGTGGTAAATGATGTAGTCGCGGACGAATTCCGGCGTCTGCACGAGCCGCCAGTTGAGTGAGATCGTGCCGTTGGCCGAGCACGAGCCCCAGCGCGAACGCTGGTTGCGCACGGTGACCAGCTTCACCTCGACGCCGGTGATCGCCGCCAGTTCCCAGGTGCGCGCCGGGAGTTCCACCTTCGCGCGCCGGACAAAATGCGCCTCGAGGGTCGGACGCAGGTCCCCTTCGAGCCGTGCGACCTGGAAGACATCCGCCGCGAGGCACACTTTCGGATGAAAACTCTGCGTCGCGCCCGCAAGCGGATCGGGCACGGCGGCCACCCGCACCTCCGTCATCTCGCCCCGCCACAGGATGCGCGTGCCCACGACCCACACTTCCGCCGCGCGCGGGCGCTGCCGCTGCCGGTGCCGCGCCCGCTCGAGCCACTCGCGGTGCTGCTCGACAAAGCGCACCGCCTCGCGCTCGGTGCCGCGCGCCGGGATGATCGCCACCGCGGTGCCGTCGCGCCGCAGCGTGAGCCGGTAGTTGCGCGCCCGGTGGCTGCGCTCGAAGACAACGTTGTCGGTGGAGGCGTGCGCCGCCGGCGGCGCATGGTGCACTCCCGCCGCCGGCGCGAATAACCCGAACAGGGACTGTTGCCCGTCGTCGTTCATCCGGAATTCCAAGTGAAGACTTGCCCGGCCGACGTCAACGCCGCACGCGCCCGGTCGCGCGCCCGGGTCATTTCCAGATCACTCCCGGGTCAATCTGCGCCACCGTCGTCCGCCCCGTGAGCGCCATCGCCATCTCGAACTCGCGCCGCAGGATGTTGACCACCCGGGTCACGCCCGGCGCCCCGCCGACGGCCAGGCCATAGAGGTAAGGCCGGCCGATCAGCACCGCGGACGCCCCGAACGCGATCGCCTTGAGCACATCGGTCCCGCGCCGGATGCCGCCGTCCACGAGCACCGGGATGCGACCCGCGACGCGCGCCGCCACTTCGGGCAGTGCGTCGATCGTCGCCGGAAGGGTGTCGAGGTTGCGGCCCCCGTGGTTCGACACGATGAGGCCCGCCGCCCCGACCTCCACCGCCCGCGCGGCGTCGTCGCCGGTCATGATGCCCTTCAACAGGAGCGGCAGCTTCGTCTCGCCGCGCAGCCACGCAATCTCGTCCCAGGTGAGTTTCGGATCGAGCAGCGCACTGTAGATGCTCGCCTCCGTGTGCCGCTGGCCGCCCGTCGCCGTCGCCAGGCCCTTCAGGTTCGCGCGCTCCACCCCCGGCGGCAGCGCGAACCTGCTGCGCGTCTCCCGGTAGCGCGGCCCCAGCACGGGCGTGTCCACCGTCACGACCAGCGCCTGGTAACCCGCCGCCTCCGCGCGCCGCACCAACGACAGGGTGAGCGTCCGTTCGCGCTGCACGTAGAGCTGAAACCACAACGGCCCGGTCGCAGCCTGCGCGACCTCCTCGAGCGTCATCGTCGCCGAGGTGCTCACGACCAGCAGCGCCCCGGCGGCCGCCGCGCCCCGCGCCGTCGCCACCTCGCCCTCGGGGTGCGCGAGTTTGTGATACGCCGCCGGCGCGAGCAGGATCGGAAACGGCAGCTCGCGGCCGAACAGCGTCACCCGGGTGTCCAGGCGCGAGACGTCGACCAGCACCCGCGGCCGCAGGCGTATCCGGTCATAGGATTCACGATTCCAGCGCAGCGAGAGTTCGTCCGCCGCGCCGCCGCTCATGTACTCCCACCCGATCGCGGACATGTGCGCCGGCGCGAGGCGGGCGTAGTCGAGCAGATCGGCCGGCTCGTCCGCCGGGGCCGCGACCGCCACCGGGGCCGGTTGCGCCCTGCCGGCATCCGCCGCCAGGAGGGTTCCCCCGGCCAGCAATCCAGTCGAACGCAACAGGTCGCGGCGCGTGAGGCTCATGGTACGTCGGGGTGAACGTGGCCGCCGGTGGCGGCGCCAAACCTCTGGCCCGCCCGCCGAGGCGGCGCGAGACTTTTCCGGGAGCGCGGACGTCCACGTCCGCATCCGGCCGATTCCCGCGGACAAGGACGTCCGCGCGCCCCGGAAAAGTCAGCCTCCCTGACCGCGCCGCTGCCGCCACGCGTGCCACACCGTCGCGATCTCCCCCTCGTGTTTCGGCAGCAGCAGGATGATCACGACCTCCTCCAGCGCCGCGAGGACCTGCAGCACGATCATCACGTGAAACGGCACCGCCGACCAGCCCGAGAGCAGCGGGATCATCGACAGCGAACATCCGATCACGCCGAGCTTCGCTCCCCAGGTGTGATAACACGGCGCCCGCCCGAGGCGGATGAAACCAAACACGATGACGCCGAAAAACGCCCCGAGGCCGGTCGCAATCCAGGGCAGCTCACGTCGCACGCTCTCCGGCCACAGCAGCGCGATGCCGGCGAGGCCGGTCATCAGCGTCAGGTAGTCCGCCGCACTGTCCAGCTTCCGGCCGAAATCCGAGAACGCATTCAGCCGCCGCGCCAGGATTCCGTCCAGGGCGTCGGTGGTGAGCGCGGCCGCCAGCAGGGCCACGAACCACGGCTTCGACCCGACGATGGCCGCCAGCAGCACGGCCGGCATCAGCGCGATGCGCGTGCCGCTGAGCAGATTGGGCCAGAGCTTCGGGTTGAACATCTCGAGGAGTTGAGAGTTTGGCGCTGGGAGTTGAGAGCGAAGTCCGCCCACAAAGTTGGTTCACGAAAAGGTTCGGTCGGTTCGCAGTCTCTCAACTCTCAACCCTCAACTCTCAACTCCACCGTCCTTCCTACACCCGCACCAGTTCCCACGCGGGCGGTTTCTTTCGCGTCACCGTGAGCCACGCAAAACTCGCCGGCGCCCCGCGATTCGGCCGGGTGATGCAGCCGGGGTTGAGCCAGCGCACGCCGGCGGGATCCGTCTCGTCGCGCGGCACGTGCGTGTGGCCGTGCAGCACGAACCCCGCCCCCGCCGGAGCCCGCCGGGGCGGAATATGCACGAGGTGAAATCGCCACGCTTCGCGCTCGAGATCGAGCGTCAGCGGCCAGGGGTGCGCGTCGCAGTTGCCCGCCACCACGCGCAGCGGGGGTCCGACCTGCTCGAACTCCACGAGCGTGTCCGGCGCGCACACGTCGCCGAGGTGCCAGATCTCGTCCGCCCCCTTGAGCCGTTCGGGCAGGCCGGCTGGAAAACGGTCGTGAGTGTCGGAAATCACCGCGATGCGCATGACGCTCGCAAGCGTGGCAGCAACGCCCGCCCTTGGACAGCGGTTTCTCGATCGGACGGCGGCCGGGCGGGAGGGGCTCCACGCCCCGTCCGAAGCCACCGCCGAAGTTCCGTCGGGGCGTGAAGCCCCTCCCACCGCTCGAGCGTTCCGCCGGCGAAAACCCGCGCATGCCTATTGCCTCGTCCACCTCTACCCGATTGCATCACGGCCGCAAAACCCCTAGCGAGACCGTCTCCCCGTCTCCCCCGCCATGCATCCCCGTCTCCCTGCCCTCGCGCTCGCCGCCGCCGTGCTCACCCTGCCCGTCCTCGCCTTGGCCGCCACCGGGCGCGGGGTCGCGTCATACCAGAAGCTCCAGCTCAACGATCAGTTCTTCAGCGAAGGCGCCACGTTCGGCGACCTCAACCGGGACGGGCATCCGGACGCCATTTCCGGTCCGTACTGGTGGGCCGGCCCCGACTTCCAGACGCGCCACCAATACGCGCCCGCCGTGCCGTGGGATCCGCTGCGGTACTCGGACAGCTTTTTCGCGTTCACGCATGATTTCAACGGCGACGGGTGGAACGACATCTTCATCATCGGGTTTCCCGGCGTCGACGCGTCGTGGTATTTGAATCCTGGAGACAAGGGCGGCCTCTGGCGGCGTTACGTGGTGTTCTTCCCGGTCGACAACGAGTCGCCCACCTTCGGGCGCCTGCTCGGTCCCGACCAGGCGCCGGTCCTGATCTGCATGAGCCGCGGCCGGATCGGCTACGCCACCTGGGATCCGAAGAATCCCGGCACGCCGTGGGTCTTCCACCCGATCTCGCCGCAGGGTCCATGGGGACGTTTCACGCACGGGCTCGGTTGGGGCGACGTCAACGGCGACGGCCGCCACGACATCCTCGAGAAGGACGGCTGGTGGGAGCAGCCGGCCTCGCTGAAGGGCGATCCCGAATGGAAGCAGCACAAGTTCGCCTTCTCCGGCGTCGGCCCGACCGCCCGCGGCGGGGCCCAGATGTACGTCTACGACGTGAACAACGACGGCCGCAACGACGTCATCGCCAGCATCAACGCCCATACGTTCGGGCTCTCGTGGTACGAGAACGTCCGCGGACCCGACGGCGGCATCACGTTCAAGGAACATCCCATCACCTCGCGCAAGGAGGAGGAAAAGCTCGGCGGCATCCAGTTCGGCCAGCCGCATGCGATCGACCTGGCGGATTTCGACGGCGACGGCCTGCCCGACATCCTCACCGGCAAGCGCTGGTGGGCGCACGGCCCGACGGGCGATGTGCAGCCCAACGCCGCACCGGTCGTCTATGCGTTCCTCCTCCGCCGCGAAGCCGCCGGCGTGCGCTTCGAGCCGCACCTGATCAACGACAACACCGGCGTCGGCACCCAGGTCGTGGCGGCCGACGTCAACCGCGACGGACGTCCCGACATCATCGTCGGCAACAAGCGCGGCACCGCCGTCCTCCTTTCCGCTCAACCCGCCGCGAAAAAATGATCCGCCTCGCCGTCCTCACGCTGCTCGCGTCCGCGGCCGCCGCCGCCCAGGCTCCCGTATCCAGTCCAGCCCCACGCCCGATCTTCGACGGCCGCACGCTGGCCGGCTGGGAGGGCAACCTCCAGAGCTGGCGCGTCGAGGACGGCGCGATCACCGGCACCATCGCCGCCGGCGAGCGGCTGGCGAAGAACGAGTTTCTCTACTGGCAGGGCGAGGTCGCCGACTTCGAGCTCACCGCGGAGTTCCGGATCAGCGGTCACGCCAGCGCAAACTCCGGCATCCAGTTTCGCGCGCAGAAGCTGCCCGACGGCCATGCCGCCGGCTACCAGGCCGACCTCGATCTCGGCGCCACCTGGCTCGGCCGCATCTACGATGAGCACGGCCGCAAGCTGCTGGCCGAGCGCGGTGCCCGCGTCGCCATCGCCCCGGACGGCCGGCGCTGGACGGAGAAGTTCGGCGAACCCGCCGATTACGCGTCGCTCCTGCGGCCCGCGGGCGAGTGGAACACCTACCGCATCCTCGCCCAGGCGTCACACGTTGAGGTCTGGATCAACGGCACGCGCGTCTCCGTGCTCGACGACCACCAGTCCGACGCGGCCGACTTCGCCGGGCTGCTCGCGCTGCAGCTCCACAGCGGCCAGGGCCCGGTGAAGGTGCAGTTCCGCAACCTGCAGCTGACCCAGCTCGGGCGCACCACGCTGCCTCCCGCCGCCGTCGCCGCCGCGGCGAAGACGACCGAGGTCGGCGCCCAGTCGGCCGAGATCGGCACCGCCCGCCGCAACGGCGACCCGCCGCTGCGCCGCACGCCGGGCGTCGACGACCTCACGCGCCTGCACGCGAGCCCGGTGCTCTGGCACCTGCGCGACAACCCCGCGAAACCGACCGCGATCAACCACCCCACCGCGCAGAAGCTCGTGGCCGGCATGAAGCTCGTGCACGGCTTCCAGGCCGAGTTGATCGCCGCCGAACCGACGCTCCACCAGCCGATCGCGTTCGCGTTCGACGACCGCGGCCGGATCTGGGTCGTCGAGGCGCACAGCTATCCGAACCGCCAGCCCGAGGGCAAAGGCAAGGACCGGATCCTGATCCTCGAGGACAAGGACGGCGACGGCTCCTTCGAGACGAAGAAGATTTTCGTCGAGAACCTGAACCTGGTCAGCGGGCTCGAGGTCGGCTTCGGCGGCGTGTTTGTCGGCGCCGCGCCGCACCTGCTGTTCATTCCCGATCGCAATCGCGACGACACGCCCGACGGCCCCGCCGAGGTGCTGCTCGATGGCTGGGGCTTTCAGGACACGCATGAGACGCTCAACAGTTTCACCTGGGGGCCCGACGGCTGGCTCTACGGCTGCCACGGCGTCTTCACCCATTCCTACGTCGGCAAGCCCGGGACGCCGGACGCACAGCGCCAGAAGATCCGCGCCGGTGTCTGGCGCTATCATCCCGTGCGCCAGCTATTCGAAGTCTTCTCGCAGGGCGCCAGCAACCAGTGGGGGCTCGACTTCAACGCCGTCGGCCACCTTTTCATGACGCACTGCCGCAGTTTCCACGGCGGCGGCGGCACGACCTACGTCATCCGCAACGGCCATTTCTGGAACCAGGCCAACAACGACTACGCGCCGTTCGTCTCCAACCGCGGCCCCGACTTCGCTCCCGGGCTGAAGAATTTCCTGCCGTCGTCGGCGCGCTACGACAGCGGCGAGGGCGGCGCCGGCGCGCCCGGCACCACCGCCGTCTACGGCGGCCACTCGCATGTCGGCACGATGATCTACCTCGGCGACAACTGGCCCGACACGTACCGCGACCATCTCTTCACCCACAACCTCCACGGCCACCAGATCAACCACCAGGTCAACGTGCGCCAGGGCGCGGCGTACGAGACCTTTCACGCCGGCTACGACGTGCTCTTCACGCCCGACGCCACGTACCTGCCGGTTGATCTCCAGTACGGGCCCGACGGCGCGGTTTACACCATCGACTGGAGCGACACCCAGCACTGCCACAACCCGCGCGACGAGATCTGGGACCGCAGCAACGGCCGGCTCTACCGCGTCTCGTGGGCGGCCACGTACCGGCCGGTGAAGGTCGACCTCGCGGCGCAGTCCGACGCCGGGCTCGTCGCCCTGCACACGCACAAGAGCGAATGGTTCGTCCGCACCGCCCGCCGCCTCCTGCAGGAACGCGCCGCCGCCCGCCCCCTCGCCTCCGGCGCCATCGACACGTTGCGTAACCAGGCCTCGGATACGAAGGCGGACGTCACGACGCAGCTCCGCGCGCTCTGGACGCTGCACGTCACGAACAACCTCGAGCCCGCCCGCCTGCAGGCCGCGCTCGCCCACGCCTCCGAGACCGTCCGCGCCTGGGCCGTGCAGCTCGCCACCGACCCGGGAGCGCGGACGTCCCCGTCCGCCGCCGCCGACCTCCTCCGGCTCGCCCAATCCGACCCTTCACCGCACGTCCGCCTCGCCGTCGCGTCCGCCGTCCCGACGCTCCCGCTCGAGTCGCGCTGGCCGGTCGCCGCCGCGCTCGCCGCCCGCGGCGAGGATGCCGGCGACCGTTTCCTGCCGAAGATGGTGTGGTTCGCCCTCGCTCCGGCGGTGGCCGCCGACCTGCCGCGCGCCCTCGACCTCGCCGCCCGCACGCCGCTGCCG
>JAEUHA010000349.1 GCA_016793535.1 Opitutaceae bacterium
TGGTCCAGGTGAGGCCGTCGTTCTCCGAGAACGCGATCGAGAGCTGATCGCGCCGGCCCTGGCGCTTGACGGGGTCACGGAAGCGATTCCACACCAGGACCACCCGGCCGCTCGCGAGCCGGTGCAGCGTGCCGGGAGAGTCGCTGGCTTCTAGGGTCGAGGGCATCGGGCCCGTCCAGGTGACGCCGTCCCGCGACGTGTAGTCATAAAAGCAACCATGCGGTACGCGCAGCAGGAGCTTCAGTTCGCCGTTCTGCTTTTCCAGGACCGTGCCCTCGATGCCGCCGCCGTGGGTGCTGGCCCGGAGCCCGGTCTCCGGGTTGCGGTAGTTGCCATCGTCTCCGAGATCGATCGGAGCGCCCGTTTTCCAGGTCACGCCCAGGTCGTCGGTATAGTGCACGACCGTCACGTGCCGCCCCGGATTCGCCCGCGCGACCTGCGACACGAGCAGCACGCGACCGGTCCGCAACTGGATCATCTGTCGCACCGCGCCGCACCACCCATCCTGCAATAGTACCGGCGCCGCCCAGGTCCGGCCATCGTCGGCGCTGCGCGAGAGGTACACCGGGAGGCGGCATCCCTCCTGCGGCCCGCCCTTCGCATCATCCCATTTGAACGCATACTCCTTCTGATTGAGAAACGCGTACAGAATCACGCCCTCCCTGGTGCGCAGCAGCGCGCGTTCGGCCCGGGATCGAAACTGAGCCGGATCGTAAATCGCGCGGCGTTCCCAGCTGCGACCTTCATCGCGGGAGACACGCACTCCGGTCGGTTCCGAACCCCAGAGAGATCCGTCTCCCGCGCGCACCAACGGGCCGGCGAACTCCTGCGGCAGCGCCGTGACCTGCTCCTGGAGCACGGGCTCCCCCCGCATGGAGACGCCGAGCAGAAGCAAGAGGATCAGACGGGAAAACATGGGAAGCTCAGAACCACGGGAATGTGCGCCGCCACGCCCTCAGCGGCGAGCGCGGCGCGGACATTCCGAGTTCGGGAACGTCATCGGCCGCGCGCTCCAGCGAGGCAACCTCGACCAACTGGTAACATAATATTCCACCGTTTCGAGCATTGTCGTACCCGCGCCCCGGGCCTAGAGCTTCCCCAACCTCTCTCATGCGTCCCTCCCTCGTTCGGTCCCGTCTTCGCCAGGGCAAAGCCGCGCGCATCGCGTGCCTTTATTATCCGACGGCCATGCTGCCGGCCCACGCGGCGGCCGCGGGGTTCGACGCCATCTGGCTCGACGCGGAGCACAGCACCTGGGAGCGCCGTGAACTGCAGCGACTGATCGCGCTGCATCATCTCGCCAACATCGACTGCATCGTCCGCACCGGCAGCCGCAATGCGACCGAACTGTATCATCTGCTCGAGGACGGTGCGACCGGCCTGATGTGTCCGCTGGTCAACACGCCGGCCGACGCCGCGGCGATCGCGCAGGCGGTCAAGTTTCCGCCGGTCGGACAGCGCGGGCTCGATGGCGCCGGACTGGACAACGACTACTACCTCGCCGGCACCGCCACCTACCCCGCCGCCGCCAACGCCGAGACGTTTCTCATCGTGCAGATCGAAACCCCCGAGGCGCTCGCGAATCTCGACGCCATCGCGGGTACGCCCGGCGTGGACGGCCTGTTCATCGGCCCCGGCGACCTTTCGCTGCGTTTCGGCTGCCCGCTCGATTGGAAGAACCCGAAGATGATCGAGGCCCAGGCCATCGTCGCCGCAGCCGCCAAACGCCACGGCAAGGCGTGGGGGCGGCCCTCCGGCACCGCCGAGGACATCGCCGAGCTCGCGCGTCAGGGAGCCCAGCTGATTGCCCACGGCAGCGACTTCGGCGCCGTGATGCGGATGATGCCGGCATTTGCGAAGACGATGAAAGACGGCCTCGGCGAAAGCTGACGGCGGTCGGAGCACCTCGTGCCGTTGCAGTCAGCCGTACGAGCGCAGCTATGTCGCGACTGAGCGATCGGGCTCACCTTCAGTCGTCGCCTGGAGCCGCTCCCACCGGATGAGTGTCCGCGGGGTGCCGGCGCGGATTGACGCGCCCGCCGTGATGGAGAGGATGGCACGGTTCCCACTCTCCGCCCCACTCCCCTTACCCATGAAGTCTCTCGCGCTATCTGTCGCCCTCGTTTCCGTCCTGGTCGCTCCGGTTCTCGCGCCCGCCGCCGAGCTCCGCATCACCAAGGACGTGCCGTATGTGAAGTCCGGACACGAACGCCACGTGCTCGACATCTACGCCGCCCCCGGCGCGAAGAATGCGCCCGTTGTATTCTGGATCCATGGCGGTGGCTGGCAGACAGGCGACAAGAGCAGCGTGCAGCAGAAGCCCCAGGCGTTCGTCGACAAGGGCTATGTCTTCGTTTCAACCAACTACCGGCTGCTGCCGCAGGTCGACATGGGCACGATCAACCGCGATCTCGCGAAGTCGTTGCGGTGGGTGCACGAGAACATCGCCCAGCACGGCGGCGATCCGCGGCGCGTGATCGTGGGCGGACACTCCGCCGGCGCCCAGCTCGCCGCGCTGCTCTGCACGGACGACCGGCTGCTCAAGGCGGAAGGCGTGCCGTTCACCATTCTCAAGGGCTGCCTGCCGGTCGACGGCGACACGTACGACGTCCCGGCGATCGTGGCCAATGGCGACATGCGGCGAAAACTGCACGGCCAGGCCGACCCGAAGTTCGGGCACCGGGCCAAGTTCGGCGGCACCGACGAATTGCTCCGCGAGTATTCCGCCGTGACTCACGTGGCGCGCGGCAAGGGCATCCCGCCGTTCTTCGTGCTCCACACGACGGAGAACCCTGACACGTCCGCGCAAGCGTTCCGCCTCGGCACCGTGCTCCGCGAAGCCGGAGTGCCGGTCAAGGTGTACGGCGCCCGCGAGACGACGCACAACTCCGTCAACGCGGCCGTCGGCGTGGCCGACCATCCGGTGACGAAGGAACTGTACGCGTTCATCGACGGAACGATGAAACCATAGGCTCTCCCCCGGGAGCGCGCGGGCCCCCGGCCAGGACGGGTTTTTGAAGGGCTCGAGTGCGGACCCGCGACCCCCCCGACATCCAGCACCACCCACATATTTCACACAA
>JAEUHA010000365.1 GCA_016793535.1 Opitutaceae bacterium
CACAGCGCGACGACTTCCTCGTCCTTATGCGCCATGATATCGCTGAAGCCCTTGCCGCCGCAGCCGATTTGCGCGACGCGCACCTTGGCCCCGGGCGCGATGGGACGGGGTTTGCGCGGATTCTGGGCGAGGTTGGCGCAGCCGGGCAGGCCCAACATGGCGGCCGCCACAGCCGAAAACGCGATGAAATCACGACGAGAAAGGTAATGTGACATAGGGGTGGTTTGGGTGCGCGAGACGCTCCAAGCAGCGATGCGTTTCGCAAGGATTTTCGCGAGCCAAAATCACGCGCAGAATTTGTGCTTTTTACTTCGTACCAGGGAGCGTCACCGAACCCGCTCGCGGTTCGAACGGTGCGGACGGGGACGTCCGCGCTCCCGGGGGCGGAAACGTGAGCCCCCACGGGCGATGCGAGCTGAGTGGACAAGGCGGCGCGCGCGCACAACCTCCGGCGCGATGCAATTGACGAAACACTGGGCCGGCCAGCTCGACGACTACGTGATCGATCTCGCGTGGTCGCCTGACGGTCGCCTCCTGGCCGCCGCCAGCACCGCCGGGCCGGTCACGCTGTTTGCCGCCGGCGACGGCGCGCGACGGCACGAACTGCCGGGGCACAGTGAAGGAACGAACGGCGTGGCCTGGATGCCGATGCCAAACCCGAGGCCAGAGGTCAGCAGTCAGCCGTCAGGCCTGCAACCGTCGCTCCCGCCAGACTCTCCTGATTCCTCCACTCGCCTCTCGCCTCTGGCCTCTCCGTCGCTCCTCGCCACCGGCGGACAGGATGGGACGGTGAAGTTCTGGGATGCGGGGGCGGGCCAGCACACGGCGACGTCGAAACTCGGCCCGGGCTGGGTGGAACATCTCTGCTGGGTGGGAGCGGGAACATCCGGCTCCACCGGACCCGTGCTCGCGGCGGCGGCCGGGCGCGCGCTCACGTTGCTGCGGCCGGATGCTTCGGTCGTGCATGCCTTCAAGCCGGCGCCCAAGACCATCACGGCGATCGCGCCGCATCCGATTGGCGGGGCAGTGGCCGCGGCGTACTATGGCGGGGTCGTGCTGTGGGACACCGACGACTTCGTCGCCCAGAAAGAATTCCCTTACGCGAACGGCATCCAGTCGCTCGTCTGGTCGCCGGACCACCGGTGGCTGGTTTCGGGCAACCAGGATCCCTCGGTGCATCTCTGGATTCCGGAGCAGGACATCGAACTCCACATGAGCGGCTACGAGGGCAAGGTGAAGTTCCTGTCCTTCGACCATACCTCGCGCTGGCTCGCGACGAGCGGAGGCCGCGACGCCTGCATCTGGGACTGCGCGGGGGCCGGGCCCGAGGGCCGCGAGCCCGCGATGCTGCCGCATGACGCCCCGGTGTGCGCGGTGCGGTTTCAGCACACGCACGGCCTGCTCGCCACCGGAGCACAGGACGGCGTGGTCCAATTGTGGAGCCCCGAACGCCGCCAGCCCCTGCGCGCGACCGTGCGCATGCCGGCCGCCGCGACGAAATTCGCGTGGTCACCCGATGACCGACTGCTGGCGATCGGCTCGGAGAAGGGCGCGGTGTACGTGCTCAAGTGCGAAGCCTGATTATCGCCCACGGAACACACGGAATACACGGAAAAGGCCGGTTCCTTCCGTGTATTCCGTGTGTTCCGTGGGCAATCCGGCCTGGGCTTGAAGTCTGATCACGTCTCCTGGCGCAATACTTCCAGCGGCGGGTGATTGGCGACGCCACGGCTGGTGAGCATGCCGGTGAGGACGGTCACCACGCACACCGCGGTCGCGCCGATAAGCAGGAGCCCGACCGGCACGGAAGGCGCGATGCGGAAGACGAACTTTGCCAGCAGGCCGCTGCCCAGCACCGACAATGCGCCGCCGACGACCGAGGCGAGCACGCCCAGGATCGTGTATTCCACCAGTTGAATCCGGAACAACTGGCGGCGCGTCGCCCCGAGCGTGCGCAGCAGCACGGTTTCGCGGATCCGCTGGAAGCGTCCGGTCATCACCGAACCGGCAAGCACGATGATGCCCGTGAGCACCGTGAACGCGGCCATGAAATTCACCACGAACGCGACCCGGGAAAAGATGCTGTCGACGGTCTCCAGCACCAGCGCGAGGTCGATCGCGGTGACATTTGGAAACGCGGCCACCAGCGCCCGCTGCACCCGGGCCGAGTGATCGCTGTTCTCGGCGCGGACCGCCGCGACGTGGAATTTCGGGGCCGGCTCCAGCACGCCCTCGGGAAACACCACGAAGAAATTGGGTTCCAGCCGGCGCCACTCGACCGCGCGGACGCTGCCGAGCTTGGAGCGGATCGGCACGCCTTGGACGTCCCAACTGATCTCGTCGCCCAGCTTCAAGCCCATCTCCTTGACCAGGCCCTCTTCCATCGAAACTGGCACGACCGCCTCGCCAGGAGCCACCTTGCCGACGAAGGTGCCGCTCACCAGCCGCTCGGTGCCCTCGAGCTTGCCGCGGTACGTCGAACGATACTCGCGCCGCAGCGTCCAACCCGGCATCCGTTGCGCCCCTTCGGCTTTGCCTCGGGCAGGCTCCCGCTCCTCGGCCTTTGTGGCGGGCGGCCCGCCCTGAGCCGCGTCGGCGCCCCCCTCGGTGCGCGGGCGGCTCTGCCGGATCAGCTCCTCGACGGGCCGGCCGTTGATGGACGCGATCTTCATCGTGATGATCGGCGCGTGCACCTGCACCGGTGCCCCTTCGGCGGCGGCCATCGCCTTCAGCGCGTCCACCTGGTCGTCCTGGATGTCGAATAGCAGCAGGTTCGGCCGGCCGCCGCCGCCGGAAAACTCGATCTCCTTCAGCAGCATCGTGCGCGTGAGGAAGAGCGTGAGCATGAGAAACGTGCCCAGGCCCAGCGACACCAGCAGCAGGACGGTGCGGTTGTTCGGCCGGTAGAGATTGGCGAGACCCTGGCGCATCACGTAAGGCCAGCCCCGTGGCTGCCAGCGGCGCGCGGCCCAGGCCACGAGCTTCGCCAGGCCGGCGAGCAGCCCGAAACTCACCGCCAGCGCCGCGGTGAAGCCGAGGCCGTCGCGCCAGCGGCCGGTCTGCCAGACGGCAAAACCACCGACCGCCAGCACGATGAAGGCGAGGATCGCGATCCGCCACGGGTCCGTCCCGCCCGTCTTCTCCACCACGGCAGAGCGAATCGCCACCAGCGGTGACACGCGCCGGACGGCGAGCAGCGGCAGCAGCGTGAACAGGAGGCAGATCACGAGCCCGGCGCCCATGCCGCGAATGACCGCCGGCCAGGCGATGAAGAATGTGACGTCGAAGGGCAGCATGTCCTTCAGCAGCGTCGGCAGCACGACCTGCACGACCAGACCGAGCGCGGCGCCGACGATGGCACCGAAGCACCCGAGCGCGATGCCCTGGACGAGATAGACGGAGAACGCCTGGCGGGCCGAGGCGCCGAGGCAGCGCAGGACGGCGACGGTCGGGATCTTCTGCCGCACGTAGACATGGATCGCGCTGGCGACGCCGATCGCGCCGAGGAAGAGCGCGACGAAGCCGACGAGTCCGAGGAAGTTCTCGATGTTGTCGAGGGCGCGCCCGAGGTTGCGCCGGCGCTCGGCGACCGTGTCGTAGCCGAGCCCCTCGTTGCGAAACTCGCGCCGCAGGTCGCGCTCGACGCTCTCCGGGGTGACCTCGGCCGGCAGCTTCAGCATCGTGCGGTAGCGGATCAGCACGTTGCGCTCGGTGAGCCCCGTCGCCTCGAGCGCGGGCCGCGGGATCAGCGCCCGCGGCGCGACGGTGGCGGAAAGGGCGGACGACTCCCCGGGCAGCTTCTGCAGGGCGCCCACGACGGTGAAGGTGCTGTTGCCGAGCTTCACGGTGTCGCCGACGTTCGCGTTGAACTGCCGCAGGAGTGATTCCTCGACGATCGTCACGTTGCCGCCGGCGCGCAGTTTTGCGGGGGCGTCAGCCGGGACGGTGGTGAAGTCACCGTAGAATGGATACGCGCCCGCCATGGCCCGGACGTTGACCAGCCGCGTCAGGTTGTTGGCGGTGGGGAACGCCATCATGGAGGAGAAGCTGACCTCGCGCGCCTGTTCGCCGCCGAGGCCGTCGACGCGGCGCTGCGCGGCCTCGCTCATCGGGTTGCGGCCGGTGATGATGAGGTCGGCGCCAAGCAGGCCCTTCGCCTGTTCATCGATCGCGCGCTCGAGATTGGCA
>JAEUHA010000382.1 GCA_016793535.1 Opitutaceae bacterium
GCTCGACGCGCCCGAGTCGGTCGAGCTGGTCGAGACCGACGAAAAGCACGGTTTCTCGATCCGCCTCCGCGAAGGCGCGACGCGCTGGATGCGGCGTTGGCTGCTCGGGGTCGACGCGCCCGTCCGGGAGGCGCCGATCAAGCTGCCGGAGGAGAAGAGCCTGCTGTGCACGCCCGAGGGACAGGTCCTGCGCGTGGCCGGAGCCCGCTCGCTCTTCGACCTCCTGGCCGACGAGGAAAAGCGCGCCCAGCCGCGGCGGCCGACGCCCGCGGGTATTCGCACCGCCACAGGCATCCGCGCCGCGGCCGCCCTGCCGCCGGTCCGCCCTGAAGCGCGCGGCGCCGTCACCTGGCAGGGCCGCGCCGGCGAACACGTGATCCTGAACTACGACGCGGGACTGTGGCTCGCCGCGCTGCATTTTCCGGCGGCCGCCGCGGGTGGTTCGCCCGAGGCGATTCTGTACCTGCCGGACGGCGGCAAGCAGGGCGGCGTCGCCGGCGGCGGACTGGATCAGCAGCTCAGGCGCGGCCCGCGCCTGCTCACGCTTGACCTGCCGGGCTTGGGCGAGATGCGCCCGACGGCACCGGGCCCGGTTGGAATTCCGAACGCGGTCGACACGAAGCAGGCGCAGAAGGCGCTGCTGGTGGCCCGCCACCTCGTCGCGCTGCGCGCCGAGGCCATTCTGCACGCGGTGCGTTTCCTTGGTGCCACCGGTGGCGTTCATCTCGTCTGCGGCCGCGAGGCGGCGATCGCCGCCCTGCACGCGGTGGCGCTGGAGCCGGGGCTCTTCGCTTCGGTCGAGCTGCCGGTGCCACCGGCAGGATGGGCGGAGATCGTGCGCACGCCGAATCTCCCGCTGGCGGCTGGTGACGTCGTCCGGGGCGCGCTGCAGACCTACGACCTGCCCGACCTGATCCGGATGATTCCAGCCGGCAAACTCCGGTCGGCGACCGTTTGACCGCCCGACTCCCTTTCCGTCCCCCGGGACAACTCTCAACCCTCGCCTCATCGCCATGACCTGCCCTGCCTCCGCCCACGCCCAGCCTGTCTCCGCCTCGCCCTCGCGCCCGTGGTGGGGCCGCGTCGTCGTCGCCTGCCTCGCGCTCGCGTGGGGCGTCGGTGCCGCCGCCGCGGCCCCCGCTCCGCTGCGCGCCGGTATGATCGGCTTGGATACGTCACACGTGCCGGCCTTCGTGAAACTCTTCAACGACCCGAAGGCCCCCGACGACCTCGCGGGCGTCCGCATCGTGGCCGGTTACCCCGGCGGCACCGAGATGCCGGCGAGCAAGAACCGGGTGCAGAAGTTCACCGAGACGGTGCGTGCCGCCGGCGTGGAGATCGTCGACTCGATTCCGAAGCTGCTCGAGAAGGTGGACGTGGTGTTCATCGAGAGCGTCGACGGCCGCATCCACCTGCAGGAGGCGATTCCGGTGATTCTAGCGGGCAAGCCGCTGTTCATCGACAAGCCGGCCGCCGGCACGCTCGCCGACGCCGTGGCGATCTACGAGCTGGCGAAGAAACACAACGTGCCGTGCTTCTCCTCCTCGTCGCTGCGCTTCACGCCCGCCATCGCCGAACTCTCCAAGAAGGCCGAGCTCGGACGGATCGTCGGCGCGATGTCCTGGGGCCCCTGCGACTATGAGCCGGGCACGCCCGACTTGTTCTTCTACGGCATTCACGGCGTCGAGCCGCTCTTCGCCCTGCTGGGCCGCGGCTGTGCGTCGGTCTCGCGCGTGCACACCCAGGATGCCGATATCGTGACCGGAATCTGGCAGGACGGCCGGGTCGCGACGTACCGCGGGTTCCGCAAGGCCAAGGGCGGGTTCGGCCTCGTCGTGTTCGGCACCGAGTCGTTCGCGCCGGCCGCGCCCGGCAGCCTCGGCGGCTATCGCGGCCTTTGCGTCGAGATCGCCCGTTTCTTCCGCACCCGCCAGGCACCGGTCAGCGCCGAGGAAACGCTCGAGGTCCTCGCGTTCATGGAAGCCGCCGACGAAAGCAAGCGGCAGGGCGGCAAGGCCGTGACGATCGCGAGCGTGCTCGCGAAAGCCCGCGCCGAGGCCGCCGGCAAGCTCCCGCGCTGAGCGCGCTTAACCCTCCTCGCACTCACTTCGCAAACCGACCGTCACTTTAGTTTGCGTTCAAGATGAGCACGTCGGCCGCAGAAAATCTCAAAATTCCAAACCGGCAAAATTCCAAAACAATCCCAATAGCCAGTTTCCAATCTGGGGTTTGCGCGCTGGGAATTTTGGCGTTTGGCGGTTTGGCGTTTGGGATTTTTTAGAAAGAAAATCTCAATTTGAAAGCGAACCAGAATTACTTCCCCCCATGACTCCCCTGACCCGCCGCCATTTCCTCGAACAGTCGATGCTCACCGCCGCAGCCGCGGCCGCCGCGGCACTGCCCACGCAACTCGTGGCGGCCGAACCGAAGAAGGTCAGCGCGAACGACCGGATCACCGTGGCGATCATCGGCTGCGGCATCCGCGGCAAGCAGCACGCCAGCTCGCTCGGCGCCCTGCCGGACTGCGAGATCGCGTACGTGTGCGATCCGGACCGGGACCGCGCCGCGGAACTCGCCGCGACCATCGGCGCCAAGAGCGGCCGCGCGCCGAAGGCGGTGCAGGACGTGCGCGTGGTGCTGGATGACAAGTCCGTCGCGGCGGTCTTCATCGCCTCGCCCAACCACTGGCATGCGCTCGGCGCAGTGTGGGCGATGCAGGCGGGCAAGGATGTCTACGTCGAGAAGCCCGTCAGCCACACGATCGTCGAGGGCCGGCGGATGGTGCAGGCCGCGCGCCGCTACGGCCGCATCTGCCAGGGCGGGACACAAAACCGCTCCCGCGGTCCGCTCGCGGCCGCGGTCCAGTACATGCAGGAAGGGAAGCTGGGCGAAGTGAAGCTCGCGCGCAGCATCATGTACGGTTCGCGCAAATCGATCGGCGGGCCGACGACGGGGAAGATTCCGGCGAGCGTCGACTACAACCAATGGGCGGGCCCGGCCTCGATGGGGCCTATCACGCGGCCGAACTTTCACTACGACTGGCACTGGGTCTGGGACACCGGCGACGGCGAGATCGGCAACAACAACATTCACGGGCTCGACATCTGCCGCTGGGGTCTCGGCGTGACGGGCCTGGGCCGCTCGGTGCTGAGCTACGGCGGACGCGTTGGTTATTCCGACGCGGGCGAAACCCCGAACACGCAGGTCGCGATCCTCGATTTCGGCGGCAAGACGATCGTCACGGAAACCCGCGGGCTGAAAAGCGAGCCGTATCACCCGGACGTCAAGAACGGGTGGTTCTTCTTCGGCACCGAGGGCATCATCGCCGACACGTCGCTCTTCGACCTGAAAGGAAAGCTGGTTCGCGCGTTCGACGGCAAGAGCGAGAATCACTTCGCCAATTTCCTCCAGGCGATGCGCACCCGGAAGGTGTCGGACCTGAAAGCCGATATTCTCGAGGGCCACCAGTCGACCGCCCTCATCCACGCCGCCAATATCTCCTGGCGACTCGGCCAGCCCGCCACGCCGCGCGAGATCGAGCAGCAGCTGGAGAAACTCCAGGTGCACGACGATGTCCGGGAGACGTTCGCGCGCACGCGCCGGCACCTCGCGGACAATCAGGTCGACGTGGAAACCACGAAACTCACCCTGGGACCTCGGTTGCAGATCGAGCCGGGCCAGGAGAAGTTCGTGGCCAACGCCGCCGCGAACGCGCTCCTGACGCGGACATACCGCAAACCCTTCGTGCTGCCCTCGGAGAAGGACATCGGAGTCTGACGCGGGTGCCGCTTCGGCCGTCGATCCGTCGCGACCCGTATCGCGACGCCGGTCGACGCGCCCGGAGTATACCCCGGGCGTGATGCCGTGGGAGCGCCACCCGAGACCGGTCAACTCCGGGTGCGGCCGCCGCCCGTCAAATAGACGATGAGGGCAATCACGAGGATCAAGCCAAGCGCCCCGCCACCGATAGCAGGACCGCCGAAATAGAACCCGCCGCCGCCGAACAGGAGAAGCAGGACCAGGAGCACGATTATAAGGTTCACGCCAGAAGGTATTCCTCCCGCGTCGCGCCCTCAATGGGGTCTTCCCCCACCCTCGCCGTTCCAGCCGCGACCGGCCGCCACCGGCGCCGCCGCCACCGGATTCAGGTCGCCGAAATTGAACCACTGATACGGATTCGCGCGCAGCAGCGATTCGACTCCGACGAGCACCGCCTGGAAATGCACCCGGGTCCGCGCCAAATTTTTT
Organism: Opitutaceae bacterium; assembly: GCA_016793535.1. GTDB lineage: Bacteria > Verrucomicrobiota > Verrucomicrobiia > Opitutales > Opitutaceae > ER46. The sequence continues at coordinate 4,249 of JAEUHA010000382.1, forward strand.
TCGCGTGAGGCACCGTCGGGCTCGAAGACCGGGAACCCGTGCACCGCCGATTCGTCCCGCCCGGCCGGCAGGCTCACGCAGAACGTCACCGGGCGACCGAACATCACGCCCAGATGATAGATGGTAAACGGAAACGACCGCCGCGCCCCCAGAAAATCGAACGCCTCGAGTTTGGCGCTGTAGCCGACCCGGTCACACTTCATCGCGATCGAGCCGCCCGACTCGACGGCCTGCTTGAGCGCGAACAGCAGGTTCCCCTTTTCATTCACCCAGATGAAGGTGACCCACGCGCTGCACCGGTCGACGAGCTGACGCAGGAAGCCGGGATCGCCCAGCCGAAAGCGCACCATGTGGACATGGCGGCGAAAGCGACCGAGGTAGAAACCCATCAGGTCGGAGCTGCCGATGTGAAACGTGCCGAGCAGCGCCGGCCGGCCCGAGGCCATGAGCCGGGCAAACGCCTCGCACCCGGACTCTGCCCGGCAATCGTGAACGCGCCCGCCCGCCACGCGCAGGCGCACCAGGTGCACGGCGGTGAACGCCATGAAGTGGCGCCACACTTCCAGCAGTGAAGGCGGCCGCCCGAGGATCGCGGCCAGGTACCGGCGCGAGGACCGGCGCGCCTGGCGCAGCGCCAGCACGGCCACCCAGACGCCGATGCCCGCCAGGAAATCGAACAAGACCCGGTGGAGCACCCGGTCGGCCGTCCGCAGGAAAGCATTGCTCCACCCCGTCTCCAGATGGCGAATACGCGGAGGGGAAAACGGCGGGGCGGTGACGGCGGAACCGTTGGAGACGGCTTTCACCGGGTAACACTATCACCGCCCGCCCTCCCGCCGTATGGGGCCTACACCTACTGGCGGGCATCCTGACCGCCTTCAGACTCCCTCAACGATGCGGATGATCACATTCCCTCGCTTGCGGCGTGACTCCACGTACCGGTGCGCCTCAACGACCTGATCCAGCGTATACCGACGGTCGACAACGGGCTTGATCAGTCCTTTGGCCGCAAGGACGGCAAGCTGCTCCAGCTCCTCCAGCACCTCCTTAGTGGGGGACTTCACCGACACGTACCGGGCACCGGGAGCCAGAACCGGCTTGGCGCGGGATCGTGAGATCTTGCCGGCGGCATCGAAGACGACGTCGTACTTCGCGCCCATCCCGGCGAAATCCTCCCGGGTGTAGTCGATGGCCGACGCCGCACCCAGCGAGCGCACCAGTTCAAGGTTCGCCGCACTGCACACGCCGGTCACCGTCGCCCCCATCTGGACGGCCAGTTGCACGGCATACGTCCCGACGGATCCCGAAGCGCCGTACACGAGCACGCGCTGACCGGCTTTCACGCCTGCCCGGCGGAGGAGTTGAAGGGCCGTCATGCCGCCGACGGGAAGGGTGGCCGCGTTCTCGTACGACAACGGCGCAGGGATCTTCATCACCACGCCGAGCTTCCACTGTTCCGGAATGCACAGGTATTCCGCATACGCTCCCGTCCTCAGGCCGGTGGTCGTGCCGAACACGCGGTCGCCGACGCAGAACCTTGTCACCCCATCGCCCACCGCGATCACTTCACCGGCGAACTCCACTCCCGCGATGATCTTGGGCTTGAACCCAACGAACGCCCCGACCACGTGGAGAAGAATCCGGGGAAGCTTCCGGAGCATGACGTCGCCCATGGCGACGGTGGCGGCATGAACGCGGATAAGGAGCTCCCGCTCCCTGGGAACCGGCCGGTCAACCTCGGCGAAGGTGAGAACTTCGGGTGGACCGGATTGGGTCTGGAGGACGGCTTTCATGATCAGTCCTATAGTGGAACGCAGGGTCGATAGGATCCAGGTCTTGCCCCGAATAGCCACCCTCCCCTGCCCCCCGATCCGATCACCCGGAAAATGCAGTTTCCTCCTAGGAACTCCACCACGCGGGGCACCACCACTATCTCGCGATGCGGGTGGCGCTGGAGCGACTGGCGGCGGGCGGGTGTCGGCGGCCGATGGCGATTTCGGAGGCGGACGTAAACGAGCGGGAACGTCGAGGCTCCAGGCGCGGCGAAGCCGTAACCAAAGGCGGCTGCGCGACACCGAAGGCACGTCGGAATGCACGAATGGCCTGCGCTCACACGCAGCTTCGTTGGGCCTAGCGGGTCGTCCGGAGTGGGGTTTCCTTGAGCCATCGCTCGAAGAACCGCTGCCAGTGCGGATCGAGGTCGGGGCCCACTGCCCGGTGTCCGCCGGTGAGCGCGGCGTATTCGAAGCGCTCCGGAATCTTGAGCAGTTCGTAGACCTCCCGGGCCCGGTTGATGTAGCCGATGGTCTGCCGATCATCCGAATGCGGCGCGGATTCCAGGTCTGTGCTGCAGCCGATGACCAGGAGCGCCCGCGGCGCGCAGAGGGCCATCAGTTCGTGATGATCCCGCTCAAAGCCGGGGCGGCCGGGATCCGTATCCAGCAGGCTCCAGACCGTGTTTCGGAATTTCGGATCCGGATAGGTGGGGGTGGCGATGTCATCGAACGGGCGCTGCCAGTCCAGGTACCACGGCGAGCCGTAGTTGGTGCTGCCGTTGAGAGGCACGCCCGGATCGATCGAAACCGTCGCCGAAATCTCCGGTGCAAAGGCCGCGACGTACAGTGCTGTCTTGGCACTCAGCGAAAACCCGATGAAGCCGAGGCGCGTCGCGTCGACCTCCGGCCGGGATTTCAGGAACTCCACCTCGCGCTGCACGTCGTGCACCATCTTCGCCAGCGGCAGCCAGCGGCCGAACCGGTCGTAGACGGCTTCGTTCACCTTCTGCCGAAGATCGCGTCCATCGCGGTAGTGGCGGATGAAGGACCAGCCGGAGAGCACCACATAGCCCTGGCGCGCCAGCCATGCACCCCACCATTCCTCGGGCTTCGTGTAATCCGGCGACGTGCTCGTCCAGGCGATCACGGCGGGAAACGGCCCCGCGCCCCGGCCCTTGGGAATCAGGAGCAGATGCGGCTGTTGGAAATCCTTCTCGATCGGAATGGTGAGGGAGATGCGGGTGTAACCCTCCTGTTCGGAGACGTCCTGGATGCGTGCCGCACTCGCATCGCCGAACCATTGCTGGTCGATCGCATCAGGCTTCAGCTTGCCGAGGATGTGGGTCCACTCTCGCACCAGCTCCGCGCGGCGCTCCGCCCACTCCGGCGCCGTGCGAATGGGCGTACCGTCGCTTCGCTGGAGAAGCGACGGCAGGTCGAACTCCGCCTGCCTTGCCATGAGCGGATGGCTCCCGGCGGGGCGCGTGTGCTGGCGGAACGTTCGCGGCGGCTCTCCGCCCAAAGCGACGCCCACCAGCCCCACGACGGCGAGGGCGAACGCGAACCACTGCCAAAGCCGCGGCCCGCGGGCCATCCGGCCGCGCCCACCGGACGGATCGATAGGAAGGGAAGGGGAGATCATAAAAGGCAGTTCCCTACCAGCCGAGGCCCCAAAAACGGGTTTCGGCCGTGCCCGTCAGAAACTGGACCCAGCGTTGCGCCCCAGAGATCAACAAATGGAGTTTCGAGGTAGGAAATCAGGGCTTCGCGGCCGCGTAGCCTGCCACCGGCTTGCCGTCCGGACCGAGTTTGCCGGCGGCCCAGAGCAGCCCGCGGGTCACGAGATCCAGAAAACGCGGATCTTCGACGGCCTCGTTGAAATGGCCGAGAGTGGTGCCGAAGACGCGGGCCTTTTTCGGCCCGTATTCATGCGCCCACACCACGACCGCCTCTTCATCGGATTTCTTGCCCGCCTTGCTCGTCACGGTCTGATGTCCGGTCGCGAGGGAGCGGTGCGTCGGGTACACCTTCGGCGCCTGCACGTTGTTGTAGAGTTCCTCCGGCCCCGTCGTCCAACCCTGCAGCCCTTTCGTGATCGGATGCGACGTATCCGTAAACCGGATAGTCACCGGCTCTTTCGGCCCGTGCCGGCTCGACTGCAACCCGAGAAAATCGAACCAAAGCGCGCCCGGCGAACCCGGCGCCTGCGGGCGGGCGAAGTCCGGCACCACGCGGTAGCTGTGCATCGCGCAATGCAGCACGACCGCCGGGATGCCGTCGCGATGGGGCTTGAGCACGTTCTGCACGAGCGCGGGATCGTCGATCCCCGCCGCGCATTCGTCATGGATCACGAGATCGTAGCCCGCGGCGTAGTCCGGATTCGTGAGGCACGCCAGCGGCGGCTTCACGGTCTTGTCCGGCGTGTGCATATGCTCGACCACGACCCGCGCGCGCTTTTCGAGTCCGGCCTTCAGGATGTCCTTCTGCTTCTCGTAGTCGTGACAGCACCCGCCCGTGATGAGCAGGACCTTGAGCGGCTTGGGGGCGCCGGCCGCGTGGGCAACGGACGCCAGCACGGACAGCAGCAGGACGACGGGAAGACGAAACGACGGGAACATGGTGCAGGCAGGGGTTGAGGTCTGAGGCTCCGAACGGAGCCACGATGCGCGCCCGCGACCCCGCAGCCAGTGCAAAAACGCCGCCCTCCCCGGTCGGGGAAAATCACCACAGGCGGGCCGCTCGCGCCTGCTCGACCTGACGCTCCGCATCGTCGTCGAGTTCGGCCAGGAAATCCAACCCCGTCCGGCGCTGGATTTCGTCGATCGTCGTCAGATAGCGGTCGGGCTCCGCCGAGGCCGGGGCCTCCTGGGGCACGAGCAGCGCGAGCGTGCGCAGCCGGCCTTCGTGTTCGTCGACCACAATGAGGAAGAAGGCGTCCGGCACGGCCACGCCGCCCCGCAACTGGCGCGGCTGCGCGCCGAACACCGGGCCGGTCAGCACCCACACCTCGCCGTAGCGCGCGGGGTAGCTGGTCGCGATCTTCATCTCTAGTTCGCGCCAGAGCCCTCCGTTGAGGGCGCGGAGTTGCGGCGTGATGTTGGACATCAGGAACGTCTCGCGCTGAGCCTGCGCCCCGTGGCGGGTGGCGATCGCATAGTTCGGAGCAAGGTGACCGCGGTCGTAGCCGCTGCCGGCATAGACGTCCGACGCCACGCGCGCCGACGTCCGCCGGTCGACCTCAAATTTTTCCGGCCGAGGCGCCGGCCGCGGCAACGTGGGCAGATCCGGCACGCGGTACGCGGCCCAGAGCGGATTGCCCAGCGCGTCACTGTAGCCGACGACATAGCCCCGGTTGACCAGCACGCGAAACGCCGGCACGGGCCCGGCCCCCGGCAGCGGACGCGGCTCGCCGCCATAGACGAAGGAACGATCGCCCGGTGCGATCTTCCCCGTGGCGCTTTGCGCGTAGTAGAGTTGCCAGACGTCCCAGGCGACATCGAGGGCCGACACCCGCTTGTCGCGCTCGAACGCATTCTCGACCAGCCGACGCACCTCCTGCTGGCGTGAGGCAGGCTGGAACACGTACCAGCCTCCCAGCAGCACGGCGACCGCGAGGTTGGCCAGCACGACAAACTTCGCCGTCCCGCGGGGAAGCGGAAACGGGGACCGATGGGAGCGACGCGCCATGGGGCGTTACTTTGCGATTTCACCGCGGCAAACAAGCTCTTCCGGAGCCCAGCCGCCGTTCACTGTAGGCGGGGTGCCCCCACCCCGCGCCTGCCCGTTGCGAGACTCAACTCCCGCGGGGTGAGGGCACCCGCCTGCAGGAATCCAGGGGAACGCCCCCTGCTCCTACGGCCGTCGGAGCGCGGCGAGGATTTCCGCGGCGACCTTCTCCGCGAGGAACTCGTAGCCGGCCGGCTGGTAGTGCAGGTCGCGCGGGGTCTGGAGCTCGGCGAAGCGCGGCGTGACGTGTGCATTCAGGTCGTTGATCCGGATGCCGTTCTCCCGCATGACCCGCGCGGCGATCGCATTGTACTCGGCCACGGAGCCGAAGCGCCGTGGCGGATTGAGTTCGCCGTCGGGGATCGGCGTGATCGTGGCCCAGATGAGCGTCGCGCCGGTTTGTTTCAACCGCGCGACGATCTTCCGCAGGTTGGCCTCATAGTCCGCCGGACCAACCTGACGCTGGCCATCGTCCATGAAACGCAGGTCATGGATGCCGTGGTTGAAGTGGATCACGTCCCACCGGCCAGTCCCGAGCCAGGCGTCGAGGCGGGCGACGCCGTTCTTGGTCGGCCCACCGTTGGTGGGAATGCGGTGCACGTTGGCGCGGCCGGCGAGCCGCTGCCGCACCGGCAGCGTGTACCCCATCGAGATCGAATCACCGATGAGCAGCACGCGCGGCAGGCCCGCGACGTCCTCGATCGGCGCCAGCGAGGGATTCGGCGGTCGCTTCGCCTTCGGCGCCTGGGCCGAAAGCGGTGCACTCAGCAGAAGGACGAGGGCAAACCAACGTAGACCATGCATGCTCCCGTCATGGAAGCGAGGGCGGGGCCTGTCGAGGGCGGGACTTGGCTGGAAGCCAGCGGCTTGACTTACCGGGCCGGACGCGAAAGGTCCGCCCTGGATCCGGTTTGGCATCGCGCGCCTGGCGCGACCTCGCTTTCTCCCCCCACCCCATGAAATCGCTCACCTCCGCGTTAGGCATCAGCCTGTTCACGCTCAGCGTCGTCGCTCCGTCCGTCCACGCCGGCCTCACCACCGACATGAAGGAAGGCAAGCCCGCCTTCAAAGCCATGAGTCAACTCGCCTTCGGTCCCGAGGGCGTTCTCTTCATCGCCGACACCAAGGCCGCCGCGATCGTCGCCGTTGCGACCGGCGACACCCAGCCGGCAAAGACCTCGGCCACGATCCGGGCCGAAGGCATCAACCAGAAGATCGCCGCCCTGGCCGGCACGAGTGCAGATCAGATTGTGATCGAGGACCTCGCGGTGAATCCCCTTTCCCGGCAGGTGTACCTCGCGGTGTCACGCGGCCGCGGACCCGACGCGGCGCCGATGCTCGTGCGCGTCAAAGCCAACGGTCAGCCCGAGTTGGTTACCCTCGACAAAGTGAAGTTCGCGCGGGCCGAGCTGCCCAATCCCGCACCCGATGCTGCGCCCGAGGCGGGCAAGAAGGGCCAGAACCGCCGGCTCGAGGCGATCACCGACATTGCCTACACCGACGGAAAGCTCCTGGTGGCGGGCCTCTCCAACGAGGAGTTTGCGTCGACGCTGCGCGTGATCCCGGTGCCTTTCCGCCAGGTGGATCGCGGGACATCCGTGGAAATTTATCACGGCGCCCACGGCGCCTTCGAGACCCGCGCGCCGGTCCGCACGTTCGTGCCGTACAAGGTTGGGCAGCAGGATCACCTGCTCGCCGCCTACACGTGCACGCCGCTGGTTCAGTTTGCCCTCAACGACCTGAAGCCCGGGGCGAAAATCCAGGGCAAGACGATCGCGGAGTTCGGCAACCGGAATCGTCCGCTCGACATCATTGTCTACCAGAAGGACGGCAAGGACTACCTCCTCCTGGCGAACAGCGCGCGCGGCGTGATCAAGGTGGCCGCTGAGCAGATCAGCGGCGCGCAGTCGATCACCTCGAAGGTGGCCGACACGAAGGGCCTCGCCTTCGAGAAAATTGCCTGGGACGGCGTGAACCAGCTCGATCG
>JAEUHA010000433.1 GCA_016793535.1 Opitutaceae bacterium
ACCGTCCTGGCGCAACGTCCAAGTGAAACCGGCCTCACCTATGTCGTCGGCCCGATGACGATCCGCTCGGAGAACGGCAAGCGCACGCAGTATGTGCTGCTCAACGCCCGCGACCGTGGCGAAGTCGAGGTCGTGCGTGACGCCGACGCGCGCCTCCGGGCCGCGCTGGCCGACGGCCGGCTCGCGCTGCCGGCCGGGGCGACGTATCGCTGGGTCGGGCGCTACGAGCAGAAACTGAAGGCCGACGCCGCGCTGCGCTGGATCATCGCCGGTTCGCTGGCCGTGATGGTCATCCTCATCTACGTCGGCACCGGATCCTGGCTCATCACCAGCATCATCATCCTGTGCAACGCCACCGTCACGACCGCCGGAGGATTCTTCTTCGTCTGGCTCTGGGGCGCGGAGATGACCACCGCCGTGGTCATCGGCTTCCTCGTGCTGCTCGGCGTCATGTTCAACGACGGCATTCTCCTCGGCACCTATCTCCAGGAGCAGTTCAAGACGCCGCCGAAGTCCGTCGCCGAGGTGCACCAGCGCGTCTTCCACGCGGGCCTGCGCCGCCGGCGGCCGGCGATCATGACGAACGCGACCACCCTGCTCTCGCTGGTGCCGGTGCTGTGGTCGACCGGCCGCGGTTCGGAATTGATGATCCCGATGGTGTTGCCGGTGGTCGGCGGCATGGTCTTCGACATTGTATCCCTTTTTTCAGTACCGGTGTTCTTCACCTGGTACTGGGAACGCCGCCTCGCCCGCGCCCCGGCTGCTCCCAGCGGGCTTGCGGAACGCGTCCCGGCCTAGGTACCATGCCCCGCGCCCAGGCGCCCGCCATGAAAAGACCCGCCTCCGAACCCGTCCGCTGTCGCATCGTCCTCACCGGCGGACCCGGCGGCGGCAAAACCACGGCGGCCGACCTCTTCCGCCGCGAGATCGGCGAACGGGTCGTCATCGTGCCCGAGGCGGCGACGATCCTCTTCCAGGGCGGCTTCCCCCGCTCCACCGAGCCGCTCGCCCGGCGTTGCGCGCAGACCGCCATCTATCACGTGCAGCGCCATCTCGAGGACGTGCAGGCGGCGCTTTTCCCGGGCCGCACGCTGCTCTGTGACCGCGGGACGGTCGACGGCGCCGTGTACTGGCCGGGACAGCCGCACGACTACTTCAACGCGGTGAACACCACCCTTGATCAGGAGCTCGCGCGCTACGACGCGGTGATCTTCTTCGAGACCGCCGCGTACGGCGGCATTTCCATCGAAGGCGGAAATCCCATTCGCAACGAGTCGCTCGCGGAAGCCGTGCGCATCGACGGCAAGCTCCGCGCGATCTGGTCGAAGCATCCGCGCTTCATCCTGGTTCCGCACAACGCCTCGTTCTTCAAGAAGATCAGCTTCGGGCTCGCTGCCCTCGAGGGCATCGTCGCCCAGATCAACGGAGGAAGCCGCGCGCGGCCCGGGCGGAGGGATCGGGCCCGTTGAGCCCCGGGAGCGCGGCCATCCCCGGCCGCGTTACCTTCCATGCGGTCCGGGACGACCGCGCTCCCGGGGCGGTGGAAACCCCCTTCGCCACCCGGGTGCCTTCGTGTAAGATTTTTCTCCTGATTCCGTCCGCCGTTCGATGCACTCCCATTCCTCCTCCCCGTCATCGACGCCTGATCCCCACGCGCCCGTCTACATGGGCCTGCCGCACGAGCGCCACCTGCGGCCGCGCTTCTGGACGGCGCTCGCCTTCAGCGTGCCCGTCCTCGTGCTCGCCATGGGTGCCATGGTCGCGCCGGATTTTTTTCATCGCTTCGATCCGCAGCTCCTCGCGTGGATTCAGTTCCTCCTGACGACTCCGGTATTTTTCTGGGCCGGGGCGCCGATCAACCGGCGCTGGTGGAAGTCGATTCGCGAGCGTGACACGAACATGTTCACGCTGATCGTCACCGGCACCGGGGCCGCCTACCTTTTCAGCGTCGGCGCCACGGTGTTCGGCGAGCATTTTCCCGCGGCGCTGCGCACGGCCCACGGCGTGCCGCTCTATTTCGAGGCGGTGGCGTTCATCACGACGATCGTCCTGCTCGGGCAGATCCTGGAACAGCGGGCGCACGCTCGCACCGACGCCGCCATCCGGGCGCTCCTGAATCTCACGCCGAAGATCGCCCATCGCGTCGGCCCCGATGGCCGCGAGGAGGACGTTCCCCTCGAAGCCGTGCAGGTGGGCGACCGCCTCCGGGTGCGTCCCGGCGAGCACATTCCCGTCGACGGTCGCGTGATCGAGGGTGCCACCGAGATCGACGAATCGATGCTGACCGGCGAACCCCTGCCGGTAGCCAAGGGGGCCGGGGACCACGTCAGCGCCGGCACGCTCAACACCACCGGTTCACTGGTGCAGCGCGCGGAACGAATCGGCCACGACACGCTGTTGGCGCAGATCATCCGCCTGGTCGAGGCGGCCCAGGACAGCGAGGCGCCGATCGCCCGCCTCGCCGATCGCGTGTCCGCGTGGTTCACCCCGCTGGTTCTCGGTCTCGCCGCGGTCACGTTCGCCGGGTGGCTCGTCGTCGGCCCCGAACCGCGCTTCGTCCATGCCCTGCTGAACGCCATGGCGGTGCTCATCATCGCCTGTCCCTGCGCCCTCGGGCTCGCGACTCCGGTCTCGCTCGTGACCGGCATCGGCCGCGGCGCCCAGGCCGGCGTGCTCGTGAAGGACGCCGCGGCGCTCGAACGTCTCAGCAGCGCCACGACGCTCCTGATCGACAAGACCGGCACGCTCACCGCCGGTACTCCGCGGGTCGTCGCGCTCACTCCGGCCGGCGGCTTCGATGCGCCCACGCTGCTGGCGCTGGCCGCGGCGGCGGAATCCCCCAGTGAACACCCGCTCGCCCGGGCCATCGTCGCCGCCGCCCGCGAGCAGCAGCTCACGCTCCCGCCGGCGACGGAGTTCGTGGCCGAACCGGGCGCCGGGATTCGCGCCCGCGTTTCCGGACGCAACGTCGAGGTGGGACGCGCCCACGCGGCGACGCAGCACGACGCCACCGCCACGTCGGCCGCGTTCTCCACCGTTGTCGCCGTCACCGTCGATGGCCAGGCCGCCGGGACACTGGTTCTCGCCGACACGATCAAACCCACCACGCCGGCCGCAATCCGCGCGCTGCAGCAGCTGGGAATCCGCGTCGTCATGGTCACGGGTGACCGCGAGGAAACCGCCCGCGCCGTCGCGCAGGAACTCGGACTCGACGGCTGGCACTCCGGCGTCACCCCCGCTCGCAAGCAGGAGCTCGTGCGTGAACACCGCGCGCGCGGCGAACGGGTTATCTTTGCCGGCGACGGCCTCAACGACGCGCCCGCGCTCGCCGCCGCCGAAGTCGGAATCGCCATGGGCACCGGCACCGACGTCGCCATGCACAGCGCCGGCATCGTGCTCGTCCAGGGCGATCTCGCCGCACTCGTCCGCGCGGTCCGGCTGAGCCGCGCCACCCTGCGGAACATCAAGCAGAACCTCTTCTGGGCGTTTGCGTACAACTTTGCCGGCCTGCCGCTGGCCGCCGGCGTGTTGTATCCACTGACAGGGTGGCTGCTGCACCCGATGTTCGCCAGCGTGGCGATGAGCGTCAGCTCGATCACCGTCGTCACGAACGCGCTGCGGCTCCGGCACGCGCGGCTCTGATCCTTCCCCGGGAGCGCGGACGCCCTCGTCCGCATTTCTCGATCTGCGGACGAGGGCGTCCAAGCTCCCAGGGGAAATGACGCTTCGTGGGCCGATCGCCCCCCGTCACCCGGCCCATGGCGGAGTCCGCCTCCCCGTGGCATCATGAGCCCTTCACCAAGCCCGTTCCGCCACCATGCACTCCGTTCGCAATTTCAAAGCCTACTACTTCGCCGCCTTTCTGCTGGGCGCGCT
>JAEUHA010000477.1 GCA_016793535.1 Opitutaceae bacterium
GGAAAGAGACCACGAAACACACGAAACACACGAAAGAGAATCCTCTTCGTTTCCGCTGGTTTCGTGTGTTTCGTGTATTTCGGGGTGAACAAGAAATCCAAGTTCAACGATCAGCCGTTCGCGTATCACCAGGAGATTGAACTGGAGATCAGCACCCTCACGAACCTCGGTTCCGGCCTCGGTCGGGTTCCGCTGGCTCCGCCGGCGTCCGCGGCGCCTGGCGCCGATGCTCCGCCTGCGACCGGCTGGGTCGTCATGGTGCCCTTCACCCTGCCGGGTGAGCGGGTGCGGGCGCGCGTCTTTCGCAACCACAAGAATTTCTCCGAAGCCGACCTTGTGGCGGTGCTCGCGCCCGCGCCGGAGCGGGTCGAACCGCGGTGCGCGCTGTTCGGCCGCTGCGGCGGCTGTCAGTACCAGCACCTCTCCTATGCCGCCCAGCTCGCCTGGAAGCGCCGGCAGGTGGCGGAGCTGCTCGAGCACATGGCCGGGCTTGTGTTCGAGGTGGCGCCGGTCGTGCCGTCGCCGCGCGAGTTCCACTACCGCTCGAAGATCACGCCGCATTTCGCGCCGCCCCGCTCGGCAGCGCCGATGCCGATCGGGTTTCTGCGGCAGGGGACGCGTTTCGACATCGTCGACGTGCCGCAATGCCCGATCGCGACCGAGGCCATCAATGCCCGGCTCGGCGCGGTCCGCGCCCGCGTGCACGGCCAGCAGGCCACCTACCAGCGCGGCGCCACGCTGCTGCTGCGGGAGGCGGGCGGCGAGGTGACGACCGACTACGATGCCGTCATCACCGAGACGGTCGGCGACCTGAAACTGCATTTCCTCGCGCGCGATTTCTTTCAGAACAACCCGTTCATCCTCCCGGCCTTCACGCGATACGTGCGCGAGCAGGCGTCGGGGGCCGGCGCCCGGTTTCTCGTCGATGCCTATTGCGGCAGCGGACTCTTTGCGTTGTCGGCGGCCCCGGCGTTCGAGCGCGTGGCGGGCATCGAGGTCAGCGAGAGCAGCGTGCGCTTCGCCCGCGAGAATGCGACGGCGAACGGGATCGCGAACGCCACCTTCACGGCGGGCGACGCGGCGGCGATTTTCGCAGGGCTCGATCCGATGTTCCAGCCCGCGGACACCGCCGTCATCATCGATCCGCCGCGCAAGGGCTGCGACGAATCGTTCCTGCGGCAGCTCTTCGCATTCGGGCCGCGCACGGTCGTCTATGTGTCCTGTGACCCCGCTACGCAGATGCGCGACCTCCGGCACTTCGTCGCGGCCGGGTATGGGCTCACGGCCGCGCAGCCGTTCGACCTCTTTCCGCAGACGCGGCATCTGGAGTGTGTGCTGACGCTGCAGCGCGGCCCGGCCGCTCCTGCAGGCGAGCCAGCCAACGACCGGCGCGCACCCTGACTTGCAATCCGGCGGGGGCCGGCGCAACGATCTGGTTCCCGCTATCTCCCCTTCGACATGAGCCTTACCTCCGGTCCCGCCACGCAACACGTCTTCAAGTTTTTCCGCACGGGCGGTCTTGATCAGGTCACGCTCGCCAGCGGGGCCGACATTCTCGCCCTGGAGCAGCTCGACCAGAAGCTGTGGGTCGCGCTGAGCTGTCCGGTCAAGGGCCTCGAGATCGACGAAAAGACCCTGGCGCTGATCGACACGGATAACGACGGCCGCATCCGCGTGCCGGAATTGCTGGCGGCAATCAAGTGGGCGGCCGCGCACCTGAAGGATGCCGGTGATCTGCTCAAGGAGCGGGACGCCCTGCCGCTGGCCGCGATCAACGACGCCACGCCCGAGGGCAAGGTGGTCCTGGCGTCGGCCAAACAGATTCTGGCCAACCTGGGCAAGTCCGCGGACTCGATCTCCCTGGCCGATGCGTCGGACACGGCGAAGATTTTTGCCGGCACGAAGTTCAATGGCGACGGCGTGATCACGGCCGCCTCGGCCGAGGACCCGGCGCTGGCCCAGCTGGTCACCGACATCATGGCGACCAAGGGCACCACGGCTGACCGGAGTGGCGCCCCCGGCGTGAATCAGGCGCAGATCGATGCGTTCTTCGCCGACTGCACGGCGTTTGCCGCCTGGGCGGCCACCGATGCCGCACCCCTCGGCGCCGGGACGGCGGCGGCGCTGGCGGCCGTGAAGGCGGTGCGCACCAAGGTGGAGGATTATTTCGCGCGCTGCCGGCTGGCGGCGTTCGACGCGCGGGCCACGGCGGCGGTCAACCGCGCCGAGGCCGACTTCACCGCGCTCGCGGCGAAGGACCTCGCGTCGACGTCGGCGGAGATCGCCCAGTTCCCGCTCGCGCGCATCGAGGCCGGTCGCGCCCTGCCGCTCGCGGAGGGGGTGAACCCCGCGTGGGCCGCCGCGATGGCCACGCTGCACTCCGCCGCCGTCACGCCCGTGTTCGGCCCCGCCAAGACTTCGCTGACCGCCGCCGAATGGGCCGACCTGAACGGCAAACTGAGCGCCTACGAAGCGTGGCTCGCGGGCAAGGCCGGCGGCTCCGTCGAGGCCCTCGGGCTCGAGCGCGTCAAGGCGATCCTGGCGGGCAAGGGCCGCGAAGCGCTGGCCGCCCTGGTGGCCAGGGACGCCGCGCTGGCGCCGGAGGCCGCGGCGATCACCAATCTCGAAAAGCTGCTCCGACTCGCCCGCGACTTCCGCACGCTGCTGCACAATTTCGTCAACTTCGCCGATTTCTACTCGCGCGACCGGTGGGCCGCCTTCCAGGCCGGCACGCTCTACCTCGACAGCCGGTCGTGCGAACTGTGCATCAAGGTGGACTCACCCCAGCCGCTGGCCGCGATGAGCAAGGCCTACATCGCCTACGTGAACTGCACCCGCCCCGGTGGCGCCGCGATGACGGTGGCCTGCTGCTTCAGCCAGGGCGACAGCGACTACCTCTTCGTCGGCCGGCACGGTGTGTTCTACGATCGCAAGGGCCGCGACTGGGACGCCGTCATCACCAGCATCGTCGATAATCCGATCAGCCTGCGGCAGGCGTTCTGGTCCCCGTACAAGAAGTTTGTCCGGATGATCGACGAGATGGCGGCCAAGCGCGCCGCTGCCGCCGATGCGGCTTCGAACGACCGGCTGGGCAAGCTGGCGGACAAGACCGTCACCGCCGCCGCCAACGCCGCCACGCAGCAGGCCGCCCAGGCGACAGCGCCGAAAGCCGCGGAGCCGCCCCGGAAAGTCGACGTCGGCGTTGTGGCCGCGTTGGGTGTGGCGGTCGGCGCCATCGGCGGCGCCCTCGCCACCGTCGGCGCAAAACTGGCCGAAATGGCCTGGTGGCAGTTCCCGCTCATCGTGATCGGCGTGATGCTCGCGATCTCGCTGCCGGCGGTGATCATCGCGTTCCTCAAGCTGCGGCAGCGGACAATCGGGCCGATCCTCGACGCCAACGGCTGGGCGATCAACGGACGCGTGAAAATCAACATCCCGTTCGGCACCGCGCTCACCGAGCGCGCCCTGCTGCCGTCCAACGCCACCCGCACCCTCGAGGATCCCTACGAGGACAAGGCCGCCGCGAGCCGCCGCCGCTGGATCATCTTCCTCGTCATCGTGGTCCTGGCCGCCATCGGCATCCGCTACGATCACAACCGCCGCGGCCGCTACTTCTGGCAGCCGAAACCGGAAGCCGTCCAGGTCGTGGTGCCGCCGCCGCCCGCGCAGCCCGCGCCGCCGGCTCCCAAGCAGTGAGGTGAAGGGTAGGCGGGGTGACCTCACCCCGCGTACCCTTGGATTTGGAATTCCGCGGGGTGAGGGCACCCCGCCTGCAGTCTCAGATACGCGGCGCCGCGCGGGCGGCGCGTTACCGATACTCGAGCCACTCGGCCGACGCGTACTGTTCGGTCAGGCCGCTGACTTCGTCGTCATTGAAGTCCGGCCAGGGTACGGGCTCGGCCGGGAGACCCAGCGCTTCCGCGAGGCGCGCGACGAAGTCGGCTTCAAAGCGCTCCCAGTCGAAGTCGGGCCTGCCGACCGCCGGGCGCCAGACCGAACCCTGGAAGAGGAGGCCGTGCTTGTTGCGCTTCTGGGCGGCGCCGGCGATCTTCTCCCGCGTGGCACCGTGCACGACGTCGTGCACCTCGGCGCGCTGAAAGCACACGCCGCCGCCCTCGGGCTCCTCGTCCCCGCCGGCGGGCTTCGTTTCAGCCGGGACACCCTGCTCGCGCAGCGCCGCCGCCAGGGCCTCGTGGATCGCATGGTAACTCTGCGTGGCGCGCAGCTCCTCCAGCGGATGGCCGCGCGGGATGACGAGGGCGTACGTCCAGTCCGCCCGGTGGTCCACCAGTCCGCCGCCGGTCGGACGCCGGCAGAGGTCGAGCCGGACGCCTTCCGTATCCGGAGTCCGGAGACGATCGGTCTCCGCCAGCAGGGCGCGCACCGTGGCGATCTTCTGCGCGTAGCCGAACGTGCGCGCGGGCGAGCGCCAGCCATAGTGGCGGAACCGGGCCGCGTCGGCGTGTGGGTACCGCTGCAGCAGCAGAAAATCCACGGCCATGTTTTCGGCCGCGCCGGCGGTGCGGGTGGGCAGGAGATGCAGGACCATGCGGGTTCAGGAAGGCATAAACCGGGGGAGAAACGATTTGAAACCGGGACAGACTCGGAGGGTGAACCACGAAACACACGAAACACACGAAAGGAACCAGGCGCGCGCTGCTCCCGGGCGTTTCGTGTATTTCGTGTGTTTCGTGGTGAAACTTGTCTTGGGTTACCCGCGGCCAAGGTACCACGCGCGCACCGGCGGCGGTACGGTGAGTTCCTCGAGCTGGGCGGCGAGCGATTGGGGGCGGGTCTTGAGTTTGCCGGCGAGCGGGCCGATCTCGAGCGGCAGACTGGCCTGCCGGTGACGCGCGACCTCGGGCAGGTCGGCGCGGGAGACGGCGGCCAGCGGGGCATCGCGTGCCGCGAGCTTGAAGTGCTCGCGGATGCGCACGCCGAGCTCGTAGCGGGAGACGAGCTCGGTGCCGGCCCAGTGGAAGACGCCGCGGAGATCGTCGCGCTCGCACAGCTCCACCATGACCTCGGCGAGATTCTCCGCCGTGCACGCCTGGCGGTATTCGTCGGTGAACAGTTTCGGCACGCGGCCGGCCGCCCAGTCGGCGAACAGCCGCTCGTGGTTGCTGCGCCGGCCGGTCAGGCTGTTGCCCATCAGCAGCGGCGCGCGCACGGTGACGGCGAACTCCGGGGCGATGCCGTGGACCGCGCGCTCGCTCTCCACCTTCTGACGGCCGTAGAGATTGAGCGGCGCGACGGGGTCGGTGGCGGCGTACGGTTTCGCGCCGGATCCGGCGAACACCTGCTCCGACGAAAGGTGCACCAGGCGGGCGCTCACGTGGTGCGCGAGCCGGGCGAGGAGCGTGGGCAGCGCGACATTCAGCGCCTGGGCGCGGGCGGGATCGGCATCGCACTGCTCGGGGACGGAGAGTGCGGCGCAATTGACGATCGCCTGGGGAAAGACGTCCAGCACCGGCTCCGTGACCGCGGCGGGGTCGCTGAGGTCGACGGTACGCTGGTCCGCCAGCCCTTCGACGGGGCCGGCGTACGTGCCCACGGTGCCCGTGACGCGATGACCGCGGCGGACCGCGGCGCGAACAAAG
>JAEUHA010000494.1 GCA_016793535.1 Opitutaceae bacterium
CCCCGGCCGCATCGGATCGCAAAGCGGCCGGGGACGGCCGCGATCCCAGGGCTACCCTACGCTGTATCCAGATCAGAACGACAGCGCGTAGCTCAGCGTCACCACCCCGCGGCCGAGCGCCAGGCTGTTGGGCACTTTCCCGAAGCTGCCCGCCTTGGTGTAGGCCTTCGTGCCCTCGGTGTAGGCCACTCCCACCGTGAGCTTGGACGTCGGCGTGAGCTGGAACGGCGCCGCCACCCCGGCGAGCCAGTACTGGCCCCAGGCCTTCACCTCGGGCGCAGCGTCGTTGGCCGTGTCCTTCCACTTGTAGCTGCCATAGGAAAGCGTGAAGCCGAGCTCGCTCCCGATCTCCTTCAGCGGAATCGCGTACGCCGCCGTCAGCTCGTAGGTCGGCCCTTTGAGCACCACATCGTAGTAGACCTTCGGGGTGAGCTTCACGCTGTCGACGATCCAGCTGAGCGCGACGCTCGGCTCGAACGTATTGCGGTAGAAGCCGGCGTTGGTCGGCGCCTTGGGATAGTGATAGAGCGTAAAGCCCGGCGTAAGCGTCAGCCCGCCCTCCAGCCCGACATTGTAGGCGCCATACAGATCGAACTCCGGGTCGGAGCTGTCCGGCACCTTGTCCCCATCGAAGGGAACACTCGCCCACACGCCCGCCACGAGGTTGCCCGCGCTGACCTCGACGGACGGCTGCAGGCCGCCATCACTGAGGCGCAGGCCGCGAAACATGTACTGCGAGACCGCGGCCACCGTAGTCGTGACGCTGATACTCGGAGCCGCCGCGGGGGCGGGAGCCTGGGCGGACCCGTGGTTCACGCCGGCGCCAAGTCCGGCGGCAAGAGCAAGAAGCAGTGATTTTCTCATGGATGGATTGGATGCGTTGAGGATCTCGCATGAACGAAATCGATGCCACGCATGAGCATTCTTCAGGCCAAAAGAGCCGGTTCTTTGTCATACACCGCGCCGCGGGCAAGCTTGCTGCTAAAGCGACGTCCGACCGGGGAAATTCCGGTGCCAACCAGACAAACCTCATCCACTGACAATGAACAATCGCTACAAACTCGCGACCGCGCTGACGCTCGCCACATCGCTGACCTCGTTCGCCGATGTCAAAGTGAACGACAGCCTAACCGTGAGCGGTTATGCCGCCGGTTCCTATCGGACCACGGATCCGGACCCGGGTCCGGCCACCGACAAGTTCGACCTCGACGCGGTCAAGACGCTCTTCCAGACGAACTTCAAGCCGGTCACGGGCGTGATCAGCCTGTTCTATCAGCCGGGTGCGCCCAGCGACGTCACGGTGCTTGATGCGTACGCCACGGTCGACGTGGGCGGCGGCTCGACGATCACGGCGGGCAAGTTCCTGAGCTATCTCGGCTACGAGGCGTTCGACATCGTCAACATGACGCAGATCTCGTACGCCAACGGCGACTTCCTCGGGCCGATCCCCGGCTACCACAGCGGCGTCAAGTGGGACTACGCCGACAAGGAAACCGGCTTCGGTCTCGCCCTGGTCGACTCCGTTTACTCGGGCCCGAACTACCTCAAGGGTGACGGCGAGCTGAAGCGCAATGCCGGCTTCGAAGGCTACTTCGTGTACAAGGGGATTCCCGACGTCACGATCTGGACCGGCTTCGCCTACGACACGAAGGGCAACGTCATTCACAAGAACGACGAGATCCTCACGCTCAACATCTGGGCCAGCTACGCGCTCACCAAGGATTCCTCGCTCGGTCTCGAATACGTCAACAAGGACGGCGGCCTCGGCGACAAGGGCTACAACTGGCTCGCGTTCTACGGCTACAACTTCGACGCCAAGTTCTCCAGCGCCTTCCGCCTCAGCGGCGAGAAGCTGAAGAACGGACCCGGCTTCACGAAGTTCACCGTCTCCCCCGCCTACAAGGTCAACGACAACTTCATGGTTCGCGCCGAGCTGTCGTACTACGACTACACGAAGTACACGGCCGACAGCGCCATCTTCTTCGGCATCCAGAGCGTATTCAAGTTCTGATGACGGACCGCCGGGCCGGCCTGCGCGCCGGTTCCGGCTCCACCCGGAGCGGCGCCCGACGCGGCGCCGCCCGTTCCCCCCGGGGTGCTCCGCCCATCGGAGCATCCCCTCTCTCCCCACGTTTCCGACTCGTTTCGCGGGTTGCCGGGCCACTGCCGTGTCCCGTTCTCCCGCCCCCACCTCCTGTCCCGCACTATGATCAAGAAAATCACCTCCCTCCTCGGTGCCAGCGCCCTTGCGCTCGGTGCCTCGCTCGGCTCCGCCCGGGCTGCCGATACCGTCAAGGTCGGCGTACTGCACTCCCTGTCCGGCACGATGGCCATCAGCGAAACGTCGCTGCGTGACATCCTGCTCTTCACCTTCGACGAGATCAACGCCAAGGGCGGCGTACTCGGGAAGAAGATCGAGCCCGTCGTCGTCGACGGCGCCTCCAACTGGCCGCTCTTCGCCGAAAAGGCCAAGCAGCTCCTCGAGCAGGACAAGGTCGCCGTCACCTTCGGGTGCTGGACGTCCGTCTCCCGCAAGTCCGTGCTGCCGGTCTTCGAAAAGAACAACGGCCTGCTCTTCTACCCTGTGCAATACGAGGGCGAAGAGGAGTCGCAGAACGTCGCCTACACCGCCGAGGCGGTCAACCAGCAGGCCACGCCCGCGGTCGACTACTACCTCGCCGAGGGCAAGAAGAAGTTCTACCTGCTCGGTTCCGACTACGTCTATCCGCAGACCACCAACCTGGTGCTGCTCGAGTACCTGCTCAGCAAGGGCGTGAAACTCGAGAACATCGGCGGCGGCTTCCGCAAGGACGGCTCCGGCAAGATCATCTCGGCCGGCAAGTACACGCCGTTCGGTCACACCGACTACCAGCAGATCGTCGCCGAAATCAAGCAGTTCGCCGCCTCCGGTGACGCCTGCGTGATCTCGACGCTGAACGGCGACACGAACGTGCCGTTCTTCAAGGAATACGCCGCCTCCGGCCTCACCGCCGAAAAGTGCCCGGTCGTCTCCTTCTCGATCTCCGAAGATGAATTCCGCGGCCTGCCCGCCGCCCAGCTCGTCGGCCAGCTCGGCTGCTGGACGTACTTCCAGTCGATCAACACGCCCGCCAACAAGAAGTTCGTCTCGGACTTCCAGGCCTGGCTGAAGAAGAGCAACGTCCCCGGCCTCGTCAAAGAGGGCCGCGTCACCTGCTCGCCCATGGTGCTGAGCTACGTCGGCGTCTACCTGTGGAAGGCCGCGGTCGAGAAGGCCGGTTCGTTCGACGTGGACAAGGTCCGCGCCGCATGGAAGAGCGGCATCTCGTTCGACGGCCCCGGCGGCAAGGTCACGACGCAAAAGAACATGCACCTCACGAAGAACGTCTACATCGGCGAGACCAAGGCCGACGGCCAGTTCAAGATCGTGAAGTCGTTCAACAACGTCTACGGCGAGCCCTGGCTGAAGGGTAAGTTCAAGTAAGCCGGCCCCGGATCCATCGCTCCTGATTTCTGTGTCAGGGCGGGCGCCGAAACGCGCCCGCCCTTTTTGTTGGCACAGCTCTAGCATTCATCCTTCGCCCGCCTTCGATGAATTTTCTCGCTCGCTTGATCCGTTGGTTGCTGCCGCTCCTGCTCGCGGCCGGAACCGCCGCCCGCGCCGCCGACACGCCGCGCGAGGTCATCGCGCGCGCCGCGCTCGCCGAGGACTCCGCCACCCAGCGTCAGTTGATCGGATCGCTGATGGGCCGCGGCGACGACGCGATCGCCCCGCTGTTCGAAGCGTGGCGGACCGACCAGTTGTTCATCTATGCGGCTCCGGACGGCACCAAGGTTCCCGTCCAGCTCACCGGGCCCAAGGACGAAGCCGGCACCCAGGCCGCCCTCCGCATCGACACCGGCGCCGCGCTCACCGGCCCATCCGGTCCGCTGCGCTTGAACGCCGCCGATCTGACGGCCGTCGAACACACCGCCGCGCTGCGCCGGGCGATGAAGGCCGTGCTCGACCTGGCCGATCTCGCCGCGCCCGATCCCGCCAAGCGTGTCCTGGCCATTCAAACCATCGGCCTCACCCAAGACGTCGAAAAGCTCCCGGCCCTCCAGGCGCGCACCCCGCTCGAAACCGACGCGCGCGCGAAGGCCGTGTTGCGCGAGGCCGTCGCGCTGATCCAGCTCAAGGACGAGAAAAACGAGACGCGGATTGCCGCCCTCACCGCGCTGAAGGAGCTGCACTCCCTTTCCACCAGCGACGCGATCAAGCGCACGCTCAAGGAGGCCGAAGAGGCCCGCAACCTGCCCGTGGCGGCCGCTGCGCGTGAGGCCCTGCGCGCCGTCGAAAACCACCGCTCCTTCGTCGACTTCTTCGGCACCCTGTTTCGCGGCATCAGCCTCGGCAGCATCCTGCTCGTCGCCGCCCTCGGCCTCGCCATCACGTTCGGCCTGATGCGTGTGATCAACATGGCGCACGGCGAGATGATCGCCGTCGGTGCCTACACGACCTATCTCGTCCAAAACATCTTCGGCACCGGGATCACGATTCCGTTCTTCGGCTTCAGCCTCGGCATCCCGGGCCTGAATTTTTCGGGCGGCGTCTACCAGAGCTACTTTCTCGCCGCCCTGCCGTGCAGTTTCATCGCCGCGGCCCTCGTCGGCATCGGGCTCGAGCGCAGCGTGATTCGGTTCCTCTACCGGCGGCCGCTCGAAAGCCTGCTCGCTACCTGGGGAGTGTCGCTCGTGCTGCAGCAATGTTTCCGCCTCATGTTCGGGGCCAACAACGTCCAGGTGTCGAGCCCGGTCTACCTGAGCGGCAACTGGACCGTGAACGACATCATCTTCGGCTGGAATCGCGTGTTCGTCGTCGGCTTCGCCATCCTGATCGTGTTCGGCATGTGGCTCGTGCTGACGAAGACGTCGCTCGGCCTGTTGATCCGCGCCTCGATGCAGAACCGCACCATGGCGTCCTGCATGGGTGTGCGCACGGAGCGGGTGAACATGCTCACCTTCGGCCTCGGCAGCGGGCTCGCGGGCCTCGCGGGAGCCTTCCTCAGCCAGATCGGCAACGTCGGCCCGTCCCTCGGCCAGGGTTACATCATCGACTCGTTCATGGTCGTGGTGGTCGGCGGCGTCGGCAGCATCGGCGGAACGATCCTCAGCGCCTTCGGCATCGGCGGCATCGACCAGGTGCTGCAGCAGTACCTGCCCGTCATCGCGCCCGGTCTCGGCTGGGTGCCGGGCATCGGCGGCTTCCTGCAGAATCTCGCGCAGGACGCCGCGGTCTTCGGCAAGATCCTCGTGCTCGCCGGCATCATCCTGTTCCTGCAGTGGCGGCCCGCCGGCCTGTTCGTCACCCGCAGCCGCAGCCTCGAGGACTGAACCCATGAACGCGCCACTCACTCCGTGTCATGCTGAGCGCAGCGAAGAATCCAGCTGGAGCTGCGCAGCCGAAACGCGACTCGAGGATCCCAACGGAGTCTTCGCTGCGCTCAGGACGACAGCCATGAAGGGCGGCACCGCATGAGCTCCTCCGGTTCCAGTCCTGCCGTCCGCCGGCTCGAACTGATCGTCGTGGCCGTCGTCGCGGTGCTGCTGATCGTCGTCCTTCCCCTGCTCAACGCGCAGGGGCTGATCAGCAACTTCACGCTCAGCCTCTGGGGCAAGTACCTCTGTTACGCGCTGCTCGCGATCTCGGTCGACCTGCTGTGGGGCTACACCGGGCTGCTGTCGCTCGGACAGGCGCTTTTCTTCACCCTCGGGGGCTACATGCACGGCATGTACCTGATGCGGATGATCGGCGAACTCGGGCAGTACAAGAAGCCCATTCCCGATTTCCTCGTGTTCCTGGGCTGGGAGCGCCTGCCGGCCTTCTGGGAACCGTTCTCCAGCTTCCCGTTCGCCCTCGCGATGGTGTTCCTCGTGCCCGGCCTGCTGGCGTACGTGTTCGGCTTCCTCGCGTTCCGCTCCCGCATCAAGGGCGTCTATTTCTCCATCCTGACGCAGGCGCTGACGTACGCGGCGTCGATCATGTTTTTCCGCAACAATCTGCTGCTCGGCGGCAACAACGGCTTCACCGACTTCAAGTTCATCCTCGGCCACAGCCTCGCGGATCCCGCCACGTCGCGCGCGCTCTACATCGCCTCCGCCGTCACGCTGCTGCTCGCGTATCTCTTCTGCCGCTGGCTCAGCCGGACGAAGTTCGGGCTCGTGCAGCAGGCGATCCGCGACGGCGAAAACCGCGTGCTCTTCAGCGGCTACGCCACGATGCACTTCAAGTTGTTCATCTTTGTCGTCGCCGCGCTGATCGCCGCCGTCGGCGGCGCGCTCTACACGCCGCAGGTCGGCATCATCAATCCCGGCGAGATGCAGGCGGACAAGTCGCTCGAGGCCGTGGTCTGGGTGGCGGTGGGCGGACGCGGCACGCTGCTCGGCCCGATCCTCGGAGCCATCAGCATCAACGCGCTGAAGAGCTGGGCCACCCGCGCCTACCCGGACCTCTGGCTCATCATACTCGGCGGACTCTTCATTCTCGTGGTGCTCTTCCTGCCAGGCGGACTCGTCAGCATCCCGGCCCGCCTCAAGGCGCTGTGGAAGAAGCTCCGCCGCGAACCCGAGCCGCCGCCCGCCTCCAGCACCCAGCCCGCCCAGCCGGTTTCGGCCAAGTCATAGCGCGCACCTCGTACCGCGTACCTCCCATGCCTCACCCGCTGCTGTCCGTCGAAGACGTCTCCAAGACCTATGATGGCTTCAAGGCCATCACGAACCTCAATTTCTACCTGTACGAGGGTGAGCTGCGCACGGTCATCGGGCCCAACGGGGCGGGCAAGTCGACGTTCTTCGACCTGATCACCGGTAGGGCCAAGCCGGATACGGGCAAGCTCGACTTCGGCACCGACCCGCTGACGAGCCAGGACCTCACCCGGCTCAACGAATTCGAGATCAACCGGCTCGGCATCGGCCGGAAGTTCCAGACGCCGAGCGTCTACACCGAGCATTCGGTCTGGGACAATCTCGTGCTCTCGCTCAAGGGTCCGCGCGGGGTCTTCGCGTCGCTCTTCCACCGGCTGTCGTCCACCGACCGCGACCGGCTCGACGCGATCCTGCGCACCGTGCGGCTCGACGCCAAGCGGTCCTGGAAAGCCGGCCTGCTCGCGCACGGGGAAAAGCAGTGGCTCGAGATCGGCATGCTGCTGGCGCAGGATCCGAAAGTGCTCCTGGTCGACGAACCCGCCGCCGGCATGACCGACGACGAGACCGACCGCACCGGAGAACTGCTCCTCTCACTCGCCGGCAAGCACAGCCTGATCGTGATCGAGCACGACATGGCCTTCGTGAAGCAGATCGCCCGCAACGGCGAGGTGACCGTACTCCACCAGGGAACGGTTCTCTGCGAGGGCAAGTTCGACGAGGTGCAGTCGAATCCCAAGGTGCGCGAAGTGTACCTCGGGCGCGGCAAGCACGGGACCCGTTGAGCGCACGGCCTTCACCCATGAATCCCCTGCTCCAGCTCTCCGGCGTCGAAACCTACATCGGCGGTTCGCGCATCCTGCGCGGGGTCGACCTCGAGATCCGCCCGGGCGAAGTCGTGGCGCTCATGGGGCGCAACGGGGTCGGCAAGACCACCACGCTCCGGTCGATCACCGGCGTCCTGCCGATCCGCTCCGGCTCGATCCATTTTGCCGGCGCGCCGATCGACCAGCTGGCACCGGACGCGCGCGCGCGCGCGGGCCTCGGCTACGTGCCGCAGGGCCGCGACATCTTTCCCCACCTGACCGTCGAGGAGAACCTGCAGGTCGGCCTCGTGGTGCACGGCCGCCGCGGCGCCGCGGCGCGCGCCGGACTCGAGCGGGTGTTTTCCCTCTTTCCCGTCCTGAAGGAAATGCTCGCGCGCAAGGGCGGCGTCCTTTCCGGCGGCCAGCAGCAGCAGCTCGCCATCGGCCGCGCGCTGCTCACGAATCCGAAACTCCTGATCCTCGACGAACCCACCGAAGGGATCCAGCCCTCGATCATCGAGCAGATCGGTGACACGTTGAAGAAACTCAAGACCGAGGGCCTCGGGCACAACTATACCGAGGAGATCCAGCACGCAGTGAAAGTCCTGAAGCAGGAAGGCAAACTGGCGATCCTGCTCGTCGAACAGTTCGTCGACTTCTGCCGTGAATGCGCCGACCGCTTCTACGCCATGGACCGCGGCGTCGTCGTCATCTCCGGACCCATCGCGTCGCTCACGGATGATGTCGTGAAGGAGCATCTGCAGGTTTGAGCGTGAAGTAGCGAGTAGCGAGTAGTGAGTAGCGAGCATACACCGACCGAGCCCAAACGGAATCTCCGCTTCCACTACCGACCACTCTTCCCCCTACTCGCTACCCGCTACTCACTACTCGCTACTTTCCTGCCCCATGCACCTGACTCCCCGCGAACGCGAAAAACTGCTGATCGTCGTTGCCGCCGATCTCGCCCGGCGCCGGCAGGCCCGGGGCGTGAAGCTGAACTACCCCGAGGCCGTCGCGATCATCACGTACGAGATCATCGAAGGCGCCCGGGACGGCCGCTCGGTCGCCGAGCTCATGAGCTTCGGCACCACCATCCTCAAGACCGCCGATGTGATGCCGGGCGTTCCCGAGATGATCCACGAAGTGCAAGTCGAGGCGACGTTTCCGGACGGAACCAAGCTGGTGACCGTGCACAATCCGATCCGGTGACACCACGGTGCGACCCGTGTCACATCCCTCGCCCTCCCACCCTTCCTCCGCTCCATGCTTCCCGGCGAAATCATCCCTGCTGACGCGCCCGCGCTCGACGCGAATCTCCACCTCGCGACCCTGACGCTCGAGGTGACCAACACCGGCGACCGTCCGATCCAGGTCGGCTCGCACTACCACTTCTTCGAAACCAATTCCGCGCTGCGCTTCGATCGCGCCGCGGCCCGCGGGTTCCGGCTCAACATTCCCGCCGGCACCGCCGTCCGCTTCGAGGCGGGCGACTCGAAGCGCGTCGAGCTCGTCGCCCTGGCCGGCACGCGGGAGGTGTACGGCTTGAACGCGTTGATCAACGGTCCGCTCGACCGGAAGCCCGCCCGCCGGAAGCCCGCTCCCGCCCGCGCCGCGCGCCGGCGGTAACGGGCCGGCCCGCACTGTTCAGCGCTCCCCGGGCACGCCCTGGGCCCACTCCGCGTAGGCGTGGCCCAGCGAGGCCCGCCAAGACTGCACGTGGCGCTCCTGCGCGCCGACATCGGACGCGGCGGGGGATTCGATTGCCTCATCGGCCGGCACGTAGCCGGGGTTGGACGAGGATGCGGGCATCTCGGCGAGCGAAAGGTGCAGGACGGTCAGGACGACGGGCACCGAAACAGGGGCGGCGGTGGCATTCATGTGCGCCCATCCTACTGCGCCGGCCGGCGGGCGACCATGGACCGAAGGGAGGAGGCGTTTCGCCGTTCGGCCCGTAGGCGGGAACCAACGCCGGTGCTATAAGTCGCATCAGCCCGCTCTCGTTTCGTTTCAACCCTCCCCCTCGCATGAACGCCGCGTCCACCGCCCTCCTCGCCGCCCCCGCCTCGGACGATACCTTTGCCCGCGAGGTCCTCGCCCACGTTGACGCCCACGACGGCGTCCAGAACGCCGACTACGCGTTCGTCGCCTACAAGGAAACCCACCGCACCTCGGGCGCCTGGTGCGTCCGCATCGCCGCCTCGCACACGGCCGGGGCCGTCCTGCACCCGAACGCGGTCCGCCTCCAGGCCCGCGGCGCCTCGGCCTCAGGGCGGAGGACCTTTGTCTGGTCGAACCCCCTCAGCCCCCGCCTCGGCGACCCCCGCCGGGTCGAGTTCCGCCTCTACGTCAACGACGGCCGGCCCACGTCGGTCGAGATCTTCGTCCGGCTCCGGAAGTTCGACTACACGCCGGATGAGGCCCGGATCGTGACGTTCGCCTGGCCGGGGGAGTGAGCTCCTAGGGAGCGCGGACGCCCCCGTCCGCATCGGTTCGGAGTGCGGCCGAGGGCGTCCGCGTTTCCAGGAAGGTTGAATCCGGCCCGCTTCATGCTCAGGAGAGATTCCACAAGAATCCCTCATGCCTTTGAAAATCACCCGGCGCCAGTACGCCGAAATGTTCGGTCCCACCGTCGGTGACCGGGTCCGCCTCGCCGACACGGACCTGCTGGTCCAAGTGGAACGCGACCTGATCGCCGAGGGCGGCGGCTATGGCAACGAGATCAAGTTCGGCGGCGGCAAGGTGATCCGCGACGGCATGGGCCAGTCGCCGACGGCCCTCGATGCCGAGTCGCTCGATCTCGTCATCACCAACGCCCTGATCCTCGACCCGATCCTCGGTGTCATCAAAGCCGACCTGGGCATCAAGCACGGGATCATCGTGGGCATCGGCCATGCCGGGAATCCCGGGATTCAGTCCGGCCTCGGATCGATCTACGTCGACCCAAAGACCAAGCGGAAAAATCCGATGATCGTCGGCGCCGGAACCGAGGTCATCGCCGGCGAAGGCTGCATCGTGACGGCCGGCGGCATCGACACGCACATTCATTTCATCTGTCCGCAGCAGATCGACGAGGCCATTAGCTCCGGCATCACCACGATGCTGGGTGGCGGCACGGGGCCCGCCACGGGCACCTTTGCCACCACCTGCACGCCGGGCCGCTGGAACCTGCACCGGATGCTCGAAGCCGCCGAGGCGTATCCGATGAACCTCGGCTTCCTCGGCAAGGGCAACTGCGGCACGCCGCAACCCCTGCGCGAACAGATCCTCGCCGGCGCCATCGGCCTGAAACTGCACGAGGACTGGGGCACGACGCCGGGGGCGATCGATGTCTGCCTGGGCGTGGCGGACGAGTTCGACGTCCAGGTCGCGATCCACACCGACACGCTGAACGAGTCGGGCTTCGTCGACGACACGATCCGCGCCTTCAAGGGCCGGACCATCCACACGTTTCACTCGGAGGGCGCCGGCGGCGGCCATGCCCCCGACATCATCCGGGTCTGCGGCGAGCCCAACGTGCTGCCCTCGTCCACCAATCCGACGCGTCCTTACACCGTGAATACGATCGATGAGCACCTCGACATGCTCATGGTCTGCCACCACCTCGACGCGAAGATTCCCGAGGACGTCGCCTTCGCCGAGTCGCGCATCCGGCCCGAGACCATCGCGGCAGAGGACTGCCTGCACGACCTCGGGGCGATCTCGATGACCTCGTCCGATTCGCAGGCGATGGGCCGCGTCGGCGAAGTCATCATCCGCACCTGGCAGACGGCGCACAAGATGAAGACCCAGTTCGGCGCGCTGAAGGGAGCGTCGCATCCGGCGGCCGACAATTTTCGCGCGCTGCGTTATCTGGCCAAGTACACGATCAACCCCGCGATCGCCCACGGCATCGCGCACATCGTCGGCTCCCTGGAAGTCGGCAAGCTCGCCGACCTCGTGCTCTTCAAGCCCGCGCTCTTCGGTGTGAAACCCGAGCTCGTGCTGAAGGGCGGCTTCATCGCCTGGGCCAACATGGGTGATCCCAACGCCTCGATCCCCACGCCGCAGCCGACGTTCTACCGTCCGCAGTTCGGCGCCGCCGGCAAGGCACTGAATTCGACCAACGTCACCTTCGTGAGCGAAGCCTCGCTGAAAAAGGGCAAACTCCGCGACCTCGGCCTCGCCCGCCGGCTCGAGCCGGTGAAGCGCTGCCGCCAGATCGGGAAGCGTGACATGGTGCTGAACGACGCGCTGCCGAAAATCGAAGTCGATCCCGAGACCTACACCGTGAAGGCGGACGGCCGTATTCTCACCTGCGAGCCCGCCAAGGTGCTTCCGATGGCCCAAAGATACTTCCTCTTTTGAACCGGTTCATCCGTTACGCCTGAAGCCGACTCTTCCCCGTAGCTTCAGCGACGGCGAACGGCGCAGCGGCACTTTCTGTCGTGAAGACCGGAGTCTCGCGCCGAGGCGCAAAGGCGCGGAGAAGACCACCCATCCATTCGGTACCGTGCCTTGACTGAACTCCGCGCCCCTGCGCCTCCGCGCGATTCCCCCTCATGCAGCTCATCCACGCCGCCCTGACGTCCGTCGACGGAACCCTGCCGTCGATCGCGCTGCGCGTCGACCGGCTCACGCTGGCCAAGCGGCTCTGGCGCGGCTCCGCCGAGGATGGGACCGAGTTTGGTTTCGAGCTGGAAAAACCGCTGCGGCCCGGCGACACGGTGTGGCAGACGGCCACCGTGCGGTATGTGATCCACCAATACGAGGAGCCCGTGGTGGAGATCAGCCTGGAGCTGGCGCCCTCCGCCGCCGCCGGCATCGGCTGGGCGATCGGCAACCTGCACCTCGAGCTCGCCGCCGAACCGACCCGGCTCCTCGCCCCGGACGAACCCGCGGTGCGCCAGCTGCTCGACCGGCTGAAGGTGCCGTTTCGCCCGACCACCGCGATCTTCCGTCCCGGACGCTTCGCCCGCGGG
>JAEUHA010000507.1 GCA_016793535.1 Opitutaceae bacterium
ACCGACAAGCTCCTGAAGCAAGCCAGTTCCCGCTCGCGGGAACGCGCCGCGCATGCGCTCCGGCACGATGAGGATGCGTGGCCCAATTCGATGCTATGACCAAAGAACAGGCACCGGCGGCGATCGCGGAGCCGGACGTTAGGGGGTTCAGAGCTCCACCGAGAGGGAAGAGATGTACTGCCGTGGCTCCGTGAAGCGCGGCCACGTCCAGCTATTGCCTTGGTTGGAGCGTGAATCGAACGCGTTGTTTACGTTGACTTGGAGAGTCCAGTTGCGGCCGAAAGCTTTCCGGCGGTAGCTGGCAAACGGATTAACCAGCACGAGGTCTTTGGTGTGGCCAGCCGGGTAGAGCTGGCGACCGGCGACGACGTTGCCCGGGCTGTCCGCGCGCAGCTTGCCGAGGGCATAGCGGGCCGAGACGCCGAGCGAGAGGCCCCGAAGACTGCCGCGCTCGAAGCTGTAACGCGTGACCAGGTTCGCCGTTTCGCGACGCACCGCGCTGACCGCACCTTCCTGATCGAGGAGGAACTGCGCGGTCAACTGGGTGGCTTCATCAGGATTCAGGCCTCGCTGCTGCGCGGCGGTGCGGGCAAGCCCGAGGGCGTCGCCGGTGAGCGGGAAGAAGCGGGTGAAAATGACCCGGCTCATGGAGTAAGTGGCGCGGACCGTCCACTGGCGGGTGAGATTCAGCTGGATCTCGGCCTCGTAGCCCTCGGAAGTCTGATCGCGGTAGTCGCCGGTGCCGATGAGCTGCTGGTTAGCCGGAAGGACGGCGTTGAGCTCCAACTGGGCAGCGGCGCTGAGGCCGACCGCGTTGTTCTCGGCCACGGTCTCGAAGCGGGTGACGGTAGCGCTCACCCGCTCGTCGAGGAAGTTGAAGCGCAGGCTGTAGTCGACGCCTTCGCCCGTGCGCGGCTGGCGCGGGCCACCGGTGAGGTCGGTGCCCGCGCTGTCGGTGAAGAGCGTCGACTCAAAGTAGCCGGCGCCAAGCCCGAGCCACGGCAGGACGCGAAACACTCCGCCGTACGACTGACTGGTGCTATAGTCCCGCCGGAGCCGCTGCGTAGGCACATCAAAGTCGCCGGGATTGGCGATCACGTTGCCGGCGAGATCGAACATCTGAAACTCGCCCGTGGCGGCGTTGACCGCCCCCACGCGGTTCCGGTTCTGGCGGAAGTAGTCGCGGCTGACGCCCGCACTGGTGTGGAGCCGTCCCTTGAAAAAGGAGTTCAGGGCGGTGAGGGAGCCGGAGCCGAAGCTCTGGTCGAAGCGGCTGTTGTTGCCTCCCGCGCGATACCAGCCGACCTGGCCCGGCGTGAGCCGCAGGCGGAGGGCGTCGTCGCTGTTGCCGTCGGCGAGGTAATGGATCGGCGTGACAAGGTTGTTGGGGAAGGTGGCGGCGGCGCCCGTGAGACCGCGGCGCACGATTTCCTCACGGGCGAGGGCGTAGTTGAAGGTATTGAGGTAAACCTTCTCGCGCCGGTAGCTCGTGCTCGCCACCAGGCGGAGGGTGGAGTCGAAGAACGGCAGCTTCGTGTCGTACACGCCCGTGCCCCGCCAGCCGTGGATGTCGTGGCCGTCGGTCGCAAGGGTGGGCCCGTAGGCGACGAAATACTCCTCGAAACGTGGATTGGGAATCGTGGCGCCGGGGGTGGTAGGGTGTGGCAGCACGCGGTTGACGTCGATGAACACGCCGCGGGCGTTCACGCCGAGGGCACCGGCAGCCGAATAGGTCTGCGGCCGCGAGGTGTCGTCGACCTGGCCGTTGAAAGAGACGAGCGCCCGCAGGTGATCGCCGAACGCGTGGGAGAGCTCGATGGTGTAGGCGTGGAATTTCGAGTCGGCCCGGTTGTCGGGCCCGCCCCAGTCCACGCCGTAGGGAGCGATCGCGTACGAGATCGGCAGGAGCGGGACGAGCGCCGGGTTCTGGGGATCGGCTCCCGTGTTGACTCCGACGCCGGTGACGACGGCGGAGTTGCGAAAGGTCGTCGTCGCCGTCGACTGCATGTCGTAGAGGGTCCCCCCGAGGTCGAGGTAGACGTGCGTGTTGCCCGGGGCCGCGATGCGGCGCATGCCGACGCCGTTCACCTGCACGCCAGTGCGAACCGGGTCCGCGTCGGCGGCGTTGGTGCCGGAGCCACGGATGTAGGGCGTGACGTGGTCGTTGAGGTGCAAGTGGCCGAGCTGGTAGGTGGTGCGGCCGACCTCGATGGTCGCGTCCAAGCGGGTGCGACGGTGGGCGAAAGGCTCCCAGCGGAGGGCGCCGGCGTAGCCATGGTGGTTACGGTTGTTGCGCTGGCGGGACTGCTCGACCTCCGAGGCAAGCGCGTTAAGACGCACGCCGAGGCGCGGCAGGATGGGCTGGTTGATGTCGACAGCGTAGCGTTGCGTGCCGAAATTATCGTAGCGCACGGAGGCGGTGGCCCGGCGCTGGAAGTTGGCGCGCTTGGTCGAGATGTTGATAATGCCGGCGGGGTCGACATCGCCGTAGGCGAGGCCTCCGGGACCGCGGGCGAACTCGATGCGTTCGGTATTGAAGGCGTCCTGCGGGAGGAACCACGGATAGCCGTCGCGGAGCTGGCGGATCGACGGGATGCCGCGGAAGTTGATCTGGTTGCCCGAGCGGGAACCGACGGGTGCGCCGATCGTACCCTGATTGTTGTACTCGTTCTCGGCGCCGACGGCGAAGTCGACCGCGCCAAAGAAGTCGGTAATCGCAAGGTCGCTCATGAGATCGGCGGTGAAGACCGAGATCGAGTTGGGCAGGTTGGCGAGCTTCTCGTTGGTGCGCGTGCCGGAGAGCGCCGACGACGCAGCGTACCCCTTGTCGGCCTCGGCGTTGACCTCGAAGGGCGAAAGGACAACCGCCGAGGCCGCGAGCGCGGTCGGCGGGGGCGACACGGTCTGGGCGAAGAGCGGCAGGCCGGCGAGCGCGAGTACGGGAGCGATCGCCCGAAACGGTGTGGTAGGAGACATCATGTTGTCAGAGGTTTGGGTTGGTTGGAAAAGGGATGACGGGTGGCGCGATCGGGGGAGCTTCTCGCGCTTTACCGCGGTGGCGCAGGGGCATGCCGGCCGTCCTGTTCGAGTTGCCGGAGGAATGCGCGCAACTCCTGCACGAGCTCGGGTCGCGCCGCAAATTGGTTGTTCCGCTGGCTGGGATCGCGGCTGAGATCGTAAAGCTGTCCCGGATGGGAGTCGGCCTCGTAACCACGCATTTCCCTCCACCAATCGGGTTCCCGACGGTCGCCGGCCGGAGCATCGATCCAGACCCAGGGACCACGTCGCACCGCCAGCGTCACGCCATCGCTCTTCGTCACCACCGCATCCCGCCGGCTCTTTCCTCCGAGCAGGATTGGGAGAGCGTCGAAGCTGTCCTCCCCCGCGTCGCGCGGCAACTCGCCACCCACCAGTGCGGCGCAAGTGGCCAGCAGATCGGTGAGGCAAAGCAACTCGGTACTGGTGGTCCCGGCCGGAATACGTCCGGGCCAGCGCGCCAGAAAGGGCACGCGATGGCCACCCTCCCAGGCGGCGTACTTGATTCCACGCCACGGGCCCATGCTGGCATGTCCATACTTGCGCACCCGGTCGTAGGCGCCGACGGGCATGACATTCTTGGTTCCCGCGTTGTTGAGCCGCGTGATCTCCGGGCCGTTGTCGCTCGTGAAGATCAGCAGCGTGTCGCCGGCCACGCCCGCCCGGTCCAAGGCCGCCAGCACCTGGCCCACCGCCCAATCGGTCTGAACCACGAAGTCACCGTAGTCGCCGGCCTGGCTCCGGCCGCGGAACTCCGCGGTCGGCACGACCGGGTGGTGCGGCGAGGTCAGCGGAAAGTACAGGAAGAACGGACGCCCCCGACCGGCCGCCTCCTCCACGTAGCGCACGGCGCGGCGCGTGAGCGCCGGCAGGATCTCCATCTGGTTCCACCCGGCCAGCTTGGGACCGGGCGTCTCGAACTCCGTGCTGGTCGCCACGTCGGGGATGCCGAGGGTCCGATCGTTCTCGATGAAGCTATAGGGAGGGTAATTGGGTACATCGGTGCCGAAATAGGTGTCGAACCCCCGGGTCGTCGGCCCACCGCCGATCGGTCGCTCAAAATCGACGTTGCTGCGATTATCCGGCCCGGTGCGCGGCGGTTGGCCGTCGCGCGTCGGCCACTCCCAACCGAGATGCCACTTCCCGATGCACGCCGTCGCGTAGCCGTGGCTCCGCAGGAAACCCGGCACCGTCAGCCGGTCGGCGCTGAATACCGGTGGTCCCCAAGGGGCCACATTCGTCACCCCGGCCGGCGCCTTCGCTCCCGGCGCGCCTCCGGCCCCACGCGGTCGCCACGGGTAACGCCCCGTCAGCAACCCGTATCGCGAGGGGGTGCAAATCGCGGCCGCCGCGTGTGCGTCCGTC
The DNA here is from genome assembly GCA_016793535.1 of Opitutaceae bacterium. GTDB lineage: Bacteria > Verrucomicrobiota > Verrucomicrobiia > Opitutales > Opitutaceae > ER46. The sequence continues at coordinate 4,402 of JAEUHA010000507.1, forward strand.
AGCCGCATTCCCTGTTTCGCCAGGGTATCAAGGTGCGGCGTCTGAATCTTCGACTGGGGATTGTAGCAGCCCAGGTCACCGTAGCCGAGATCGTCGGCGAGGATGACGACGATGTTCGGGCGGGCGGGGATGGTTGCGCCGGACGCCAGCGAACCGCAGCAGAACACCGCGCCCAGGAGGACAATGTGGCGAGCGGCGCGCAGGATGCGGGATGAGAAACGGGTCATGGTTTGAAAGAGTGGATTGCCAAGAGCGGCATTACCGGACGCCTATTCGGCCAAGGGCATCTAGGATCATGCCGGCCTCCATGCACTGCGATTAAACTGTCGACCGAAACGCGTAGCATTGTAACGAAGGCGAGGGCCGAGGATTTCCTGCGTGGGAAAGGAAAGCGATCAGAGGGCCAGGACTTAGGTGAAGTAGGCGCCACCGGCTGCGCCACTCTTGCTGTAGAGCCATGTGGTCAGTTCCGTTTGGCCAGCCGGGAGATCCAGCTCGAACACGACGCCCTTCGTTCCGGGCTCGACGGCAGATTCCCTTTCCTGCCCGGCGATTCGAAGCTTGGCGCGGACGGCTTCGACCGGTTTGCCGGCCTCGGCGGGCCACTGGCGAAGAGTCAGCCGATAGCGTCCGGCCTTCTTGACGTCGCCCATCCATGGACCGGTGACTTGGGGGAGCTTCGCGATCGCGGCAAAATTCCACGGCGGATTGCCGTGGCAGGCGAGGTCGCCGTACCCCTGGTCATCCGTCATGATCAGGATGATGCTGGGTCGCGACTTTGGCACCGACTGGACCGCTGCGACTGGCAGGCACAACGATACACCGGGCAGCAGCGCGGTGATAAGGGTGAGGTAAAGTTTCATGGTGCAAACAATGCGTGCGCGGCGAGGCCGTCAGAATCGGAGGCGATGCGTTACCGAGTAGGTTCGCGGAGCGATGAAGCGGGAGCGATTGAGGACAAGCGCGCCGGTGGCCGGATCGCGCGTGGCGTTCCGGAAAGGAAACCGGATCGTGCGGGGGGTTTCGCCGGGTGGGGGTTCTCAAATTCCGCCCACGGGCTGGAACTTGACCGGCGATCCGGAGGCGGGAGCAACTTCGACGCGGAGACCGGCCGCGCCACGCCGGGCCGGAACGACCCGGAAGGTCAACGCGACCCGGCCCCGGCCGAGCGCGATCGGCGCGGAGAAATCCACGATCTCGCGGCCGTCGACCCACAGGCGCAGACCCTCCGCCGAGTTGAGTTTCAAGTGCACCGCTCCGGCCACCTGGACTTGCACGTGGCCGCGCGCATCGAACGGCCTGCCCGGCTCCACCGAGGCGACGCGCAATTCGCCGCTCACATAGCTGTATTCGGTCGTCCATGACGCGTCCTCGTCGGACGGCGGCAACGGGCCTTGCGCGGCGGCGACCCGCCATTTGCGGATGACGGGGCTCTCGTCGTTCGCGTAGGCGCCGGGACGGCCGAGCAGCGAGACAAACCGCGCGAGGTCGAGAAATTCCTGCCGGCTCGCCAGCTGATCCGCGAGCCCGGCCGGCATCAGGGAATCCATCGTCTTCATTTCCCGAATCGTCTCCACCGGAACGCGGACTTCCTTGCCGGCGTCCGCAGGGTCGCGGAGCACGATCTCCCGCTCACCCTTGGTCACAATCACCCCGACCCGCACCGTGCCGTCGCGGGTCGAGATCATCGTCGTCTCGTAGTGTTCCGCGATGGCCTTGTTCGGCTCGAGGATCGAGTCCACCATGTAGCCGGTATCGGCGGCGGCGCCCACCGCGGCGAGATTGGGCCCGAAGGCCGGCCCCACGGAGCCGATCGCGTGGCAGGCGGCGCAAGCGATCGCCGGGCGGCGGAAAATCTGCTCTCCGCGCATCGGATCGCCCAGACGGTCGACGGCGGCCGCGAGCGCCGCGCGATTTTCCCGCAGCAACTCGGCGCTGAGGGAGCCCGCGTCCGCCCCTTGGAAGTGTCGGGCCAGCGGCGGCGGCAAACGGCCGGTCTTGCGCTGATACTCGGACACGGCGGCGGCAACGGCAGGATGCGGCCGGCGGGCGGCGAGCGCACGTTCGAGCACCGCAGCCCCCTGCTCGCGCATCAGGAAGACCGCCACCAGCGCGGCGGGATCGGCCTTGCCCGGATCCTCCGCCAAAAGCGTGGCGGCCATCTCCCCGGCACCGGCCAGATCGGCCTCCGTGAGGCCGCGCAACGCCAGATATCGGCTCCCGATCTCGCCGTTCGCGGCGAGATCGCGCAGATCCCGCAGAAATTCAGGTTGCCCCACTTGCGCCACCGCCAGAGCCGCCGCGGCCCGGACTTCGTCGGGCCGACCATGGTCGCGAATAAGGGCGAGCAACTGCGGAGCCGCCGCCGTGGCCTGCCATGCCCCGAGGGCGCGCGCCGCGGCGGCCGCAATCGCCGGGTCGGCATTTGCCAGCTGGGTCCGCAGCCGGGCGATGCCAGGATCCGGCTTCACTCCCCTGCCCCCCGCGACCGCGTGCAACGCTTCGAGCAGTTCGACCGCGACTTCGCGCGATTTCGGACGGCCCCGCTGGGTCAGCGCGTCCACCACCAGCCGGATTTGCGCCGCGCTGCGCTCGGCAATCAGCTTCGCCTTGATTTCAGCCAACTCGCCCGGGGTCGGGCTGTCCTTGGCGAGGAACTCGGCCAAGCGTTTCTCGAAACCCACGCCAGCTTCCCGGAGCGCAAACTCGCGGTGACTCGCCTGCGCGAACTCCAGTTTTCCCGCCGCCAAAGCAGGCCGCCAATACGGTCCCAGCGCGGCGACGGTTTGCGTCAGGGCAAGGTCGATCGCGCCGTCCTTCGGAAAATCCAGCGCGGCGAGCGCCGCGGCAAACGCCTCGGCTTTCGGGACAAATCCCGCCGACAGCACCGCCTCCATCCGCACGCGGGGAAACGGATCGGCGGAAAGCCGCGCGATCATGGCGATCGGATCGGCCAGGTGCGCGTGCCAGTAACGCAGGAGCCTCGCCCCGGCGGCCCGCGCGCGCCCGTCCCGGGCCGCGAGCACCCGGTGCAGGACGGCTTCGTCGGGGCGGTCGATATTCTGATACGTCCACATCGCTTCCACGAGGTGATGATCATGGTTCGGATCGCTGCGATCGAGCGCGCCGATCCACCGTCCGAGTTCGGACGCGACGGCGCCGGGATCGCGACCGCTCAACTCTAAGCGGGCCTGATGGCGCGTCCAGTCCTCTGGGCTCCGCAGCAGTTCCACCAGCGCCCGAATCGGCACGCCGGCGATCGCCGGACGCGGCACGAACGGCCGGCCTTTCGCCGTGATGCGCCAGATGCGGCCGCGGCCGTCCAGCCGTCGGGGATCGCGAAAGTCGTGGGCGGCGTGGTTGATGATCGGGTTATACCAATCGGCCACATAGATGGCTCCGTCGGGACCGATCTTCACGTCGACGGGCCGGAAGTTCGGATGCCGCGACTTGATGAGCGGCGGCAGCACGCTGGCGCTGAAGCCCGCACCGTCCTCAAGGAATTCATAGCGGACCACGGCGCGGGATTTGAACCGGCAGGTCAGGAGCTGGCCACGAATGGCTTCCGGCAAATGGGAACCGGAGGCGAGATCGCCGCCGCATTGCTTTTCGGTCGAGAGCAAGTGCGCGAGCTTCACCCGCTCGCCGCTGTTGCCGGTCGCCGGGGAAAGGTAAAGGATCCGCGGGTTGTCCACGACGAACGACTGGCCCCAACGGTCGAAGACATGCCCCCACGGGTTGCCCACATTGATCTTCGCGAAAACGCGGAGCTCGCCGCTGCGCGGGTTGAACTGGTAGACTCCGCCGTTGTAGTTCCGCACCACCCCGTGCTGGGTCTCGACCTGCGTGTGCAGGAAGATCCCTTCCTGGAAGTAGAGCCACCCGTCCGGCCCGCGCCGATAGGCGTGGATCGAGTGATGGCTGTCTTCGATGCCGAAGCCGGTGAGCGCGATCTCCTTCACGTCGGCCACGTCGTCGCCGTCGGTGTCCTTGAGGAAGAGCAGATCGGGAGATTGGCCAACGTAGCAGCCACCGTTGGCGAGTTCGATGCCGGTCGGGATATAGAGTCCGTCCGCGAAAACCGTCGACTTGTCGGCGCGGCCGTCGCCGTCGGTGTCTTCGAGGATGATAATTTTGTCGTCGGCCACTTCGCCGGGCTTCAGCTGCGGATAGGCCCAGGAGCACGCGACCCACAACCGCCCACGCGAGTCCCACACCATGTGCGTCGGATTCGCCAGCAAGGGTTCGGCCGCAAAGAGGTTCACCTCGTAGCCGGGCAGCAGCTCGAAGGTCGTCTGTTCGACCGCCGGATCGTGGTTCGTCATCAGGCTGACATCGGCATCGACCAGATTGCCGATTTTAGGATCGCCGACGTTTTGCGCGACGACGCTCGCGACCGAAAGCACCAGAGCCAGAGCGGGGAAAAACAACTTCATGGACGGAAATGCGGGGGCGGGACGGGCGTCAGCCGCCACTCGCGGCTGCGGACGAGCGGCGGCGCGGCGGTGCGCAAGGCCTCGTCTTTCCGTTCGGCGATGCGACCGAACTCGACGAGCTCGGCCGGAAGCGCCCGGCCGCTCGGCGAGGATTTCCGCTCGCCGACGATGTGGACCTGATTGAGCGCCTTCCAGCTGTAGATCCACTGGAGGTTCTTATCGTTGACCGCCTGACGCAGCGCTTCGGCCTCGCGGTGGCAGGGCGAGGCATCGATCGCGACTCCCGCGGCCCAACTCGCGTGGCCCGCCGTGAGCACCGCTTCGCCATCGATCGTCAGGAGATAGTCGCCGGGCGCGAGGTTCGTCACCGCGAGCGTATCGCGGAGCGGTTGAAGCGCAGCGTGAACCGGCCCCTTGGTCGGCGGCGCGAGGGACGGCGGGCGCTGCTCGGCTACCGTGAAACGCACGCCGGCGGCGCCCGGTTCCACCTGCGTGATCGTCACTCCTTCGCCGGCTGCGCGGCCGGTCCGCGCGTCGACGCGCAACGCCCAAGTTCGTGGGCCGGCGAGCATGCTTTCGGCCAACATCCGGCCCACGGCCCAATGGCCGTAGGCATTCAGGTGAATGCCGTTGGTTGTCAGCTTCGGTGCATTCGCGTCCGCCATGAGTTCGCGGGTGGGCCGAAAGAGATCGACGAAGGGCAACTCCTGCGCGGCGGCGACCTGCTCCATGGCCGCGGAGTAGTCGGCGAGTTCGCGGTTCCGGCGTTCGTGCTCCGGGGTCGAGGCACCGAGGTTTTCGTAGGCGATCGGCGACACCAGAATGAGCCTGACTTCCGTCCGGCCGTTGTATTTCCGGTCGCGATGGGAATCGACGAACGCCTTCAGCGCGGCGCGAAACGCCGGGAGTCCCTCCTCGCCCGCAAACGATTCCCCCATTCCGAAGCAAGCGATGATCACGTCCGTGCGGTGCGCAACGAGCGCCTTCTCCTCAGCGGGAAAATTGGTCGGCCGGTCCCGGGCGGACAGCATGTCGCCACCCCACCCGAGATTGCGGACCGACAGGCGCGGCTCCGGCGCGAGCTGCAGCAGGAAGGTCTCGAAATACCCGTGCACCCGCAGTTGGTCCGCGAAGGTGTTTCCAACGATCGCGACGCGGTCGCCGGGACGGAGCACGGGCGCGGCGGATGCGGCGGCAACAAGACCCGTGAGAACGAGAGCCAGCACCAACGGAACTGCGGTAGGACAGCGTCGCTTCATTTCTTCTCCGCCTGCTTCAGATTCCACGTCGCGATTCTTTCGCCGGGCCCGGGCAGCGGTTTTTCCACTGCCCAGCAAACGCTGTTCACCAGCATGCGGGTGAAAGATTCCTCCGCGAAGTCACCCGGATGGCCGAGCGACGTGCCGAAGACTTTCCCGCCCCATTCGTTTTTCCACGCCCACGCAACGATGTCGGCTTCGACTTCGTGGACCTGAAAGGGCCCGAATTCCCGTTCCATCAGTCGGGCGTTTCCTCTGCCCGTGCCCGTGAGGAGCGGCACGCAGCCGCCCTCGAGGCGCGTCAGGTAAAGCGTGCCCGGGGAAATCCATTCCGTTTGGACCACGTGGCTCATGATCGGATGCGTCCGGTATTTCGGCACCGCCGTCACCTGAGTCGTGCCCGCCTGATGCACCAGGTAGGGCGTGCCGATCGCACGCCGGCCGAAACCGTCGTTCCACGGGTAGCGGGGGTGCCCTTTGGGATACTTGAATGCGTGCGACGCCGTGCGGAGACCGATGACGGGCTTGCCGGCTTTCAGGTAGTCTTCAACCGGCTGCCACTCGCGGTCCGGTAGCTGCAGGAAACGCATAAAGAAGACCGCCACATCGGCCGTCGCCAGAGCGTCGATGCCCGGTAGGACGTTCGCGGTCCTTTTCTCCGGATCGCCCTCGCCCACGACCACGGTGGTACGAAAGCCGAGCCGCTCCAATTCCTGCGCGAAAAGCGGCAGCGTGAGCTGGGGCGAGTAATGCCACGTGCCCGCGACAAGCACCACATGGGGCTTCGGGGCGGCGGCCGCCGCGGCGACTGCGGCGACGGAAAGCAGGAGCGAAAGCGAGACGAGGAAGCGGGTGCGTAGTCGGCGCATGGAAATGGACGAGCGTGGCGCGGGCGTCAGTTCTTGGCTTTCTTCTTTTTCGGCTCCGGCGCCGGCATTTCGGGGGGCGGTTTCAGGCCGTCGGCGGGCTGGTTCCAAAGCCGCCACGGGTCGTCGAGCCGGCGCATTTCGGCGAGGAGCAGCGCTTCCATTTCGGCGAGTTTGGCGGCGTGGCGCGGATCGGCGGCGAGGTTCCGCTGGTGCGCGGCGGGCGCGACGCCGGTGGCCGCGATGACCGCGGGAGCGCGATGCGCTTCGAGGAACTCGTGCGGATTTTCCCGGAGGTCGAAAAGCTGGGTCTCGCGCACCGCGCCGCCGTTGACGTCGAACTTCACGAGTTTCCAGTCGCCGTGTTTCACGCTGCGCAGGCCCGGTTTGGCGCCGCCGCTATAAACGCCGTAGACCGTGTCGCGCACGGCGACCTTTTTGCCTTCGAGCACAGGGCGGAGACTCAGGCCCTCGTTGCTCGGTGGGGCAGCGATCCCGGCGAAGTCGCAGAACGTGGCGAGCAGATCCATCAGGTAGGCGTTGCCGGCGGCGCGCGTGCCGGGCGGGATGCCGGGGCCTTTCGCGAGTAACGGCACGCGCCAGGTGTGTTCGTAGAGATTCTGTTTCCCCTGCAGCCCGTGGCGGCCGATGGCCATGCCGTGGTCGGCGGTGTAGACGATGTACGTGTTTTCGAGTTCGCCCATCGCTTCGAGCCGGGCGAGCACGCGGCCGATCTCGACGTCGATGGCTTCGGAGCAGGCGAACTGGCGGCCGATTTCGTTGCGGATCGTGCGTTCGTCACGCCGCTCCCACACGCCGCTCACCGCCACTTCGTCGCGCACGTCGTCGTGGCCGTGCGGAAACGGATGCGCCGGCAGCCAGTTTTCCGGCAGCGCCGGTTGCTTCGGGTGCGACGGCGGCGGCGCGGCCCGGTCGGTGTGGTTCGTCGCGCCATAGTGCGCGAGCAGGTCGGGCTTGCCGTCGCGCACGTCGTGCGGGTGCGAGAAACCGAAGAAGATGAAAAACGGCGCGCGGTCCGCCGCCGGCGTGCGATCGCGTTCCGCGAGGTAGCCGAGCACCTGTTCACCGTGCCAGGCGCTGCCGGTTTCGTCGGTGCCGCCGCGCTTCGTCGCATCGCGGCGGACGGCGAAGAGCCGGTTGGCCGCCTCGTAGCTGTTGCCGATCTTGCAGGTGCGCATCGTGGCGTAGCCGGCGCGGTTGAAGACGGCGGGGATCGTCTGCTGCTCGAGCTCGGGCGGGCTGAGCGCGCCGCCGCGCGGCCCGATCGGCAGGTGCCACACGGAGCGGCCGCTCATGATCATGTGCCGCGACGGCGTGCAGACGCCGCCGATGAACGAACCCATGTGGTACGCCCCATCGAGCACCATGCCCTGCGCCGCGAGGCGGTCGAGGTGGGGCGTGCGCAACGCGGATTTCGGATTGTAAGCCTTCAGGTCGAACGGCGACTGGTCGTCGACGACGATGAAGAGGATGTTCGGCCGGCGCCCGTCCGCGGCAAACGCGGCCGAGCCGAGGACGAACAGACCGAAGCAGAGGCGGAGGAAGCGCATGGGGATCAGCCGGGGTGGAGGGAGATGACCGGCGGACACGGGCGATCAGAACTTCGCGCCGACCGTCGTGATGATCTGCCGCGGATCAGTCCAACGCGTGTAGCGCCAAGCGGTGCCCTGGTCGGTGA